>URXW01000024.1 GCA_900551995.1 uncultured Eubacteriales bacterium | reverse complement strand
GTGCCGCTTCGCGGCACGAAAATAACGGCATTATTTCAGGCTGTCGAGAAAAGCCAGCGGCTTTTTCGACAGCCTGGAAGAACCGGCGAAAGCCGGTTCTTTTTTATGTCAACCAACAGGGACGAACTCCACGTTCAGGTCAACGATCTCCTTTATGCCGTCAAGCTGCGCCTCGGCGTCGTACTGCCACACATCAAAGCGGTAGTAGAAATCCGGATAGTCGCCGTAGTCGGCGATCCACAGCTTGTAGGGCGACAGGGCGGTCAGGTCGTAGCGGTAGTACCCCTGCTGCCGGTTCATGTAGACCCCGGCACGGTAGCCGCCCTTTTCTATAAGGGAGCAGAAGGTGCGCGCCTGCGCCGTCAGGAGCAGGTCTGCGTTCTGGGCAGTGCGGGAATCGTCGGTGTGCACCGGCTCCCAATCGTAGTATACCGGCAGATCGAGCGTGCGCCCGCGCAGCAGCCGCAGGGTGTGGAGAGCCTCGTCAGCCGCCTCCCGCAGAGAGGTGGCCTGTGAGAACATATACACGCCCACGTCGATACCGGCGGCCTTCGCGCCGGCGTAGTAGCTCTCGAAGGAGCGGTCGGCGTACAGGGTGCCGGCTTCGCCGTAGCCCCGCAGCCCGATACGCAGATAGGCGAAGTCGATGCCCTGCTTTTTCAGAGCGTTCCAGTCGATACTTCCCTGGTGGTTGGACACGTCCACGCCCCAGCGCGTGGCGTAGTCCGCCCCTATGTAGCGGACACGGGCACCGGGAGTGCCGTCCTCATCCTCGTCCCGGCGGAAGTCCTCCGGCTTCATCCCGGCGACGGGCACGCCCTCATGGGGCGTTAGCCAGACCATGTTGAAGCCGTCGTTGATGTACACCTGTCCCTCGTGAGGGTCGGGCACCGTCTCCGTCCGGGGGCGGCTGCGGAGGGACAGCAGCACCGCCGACAGTAATGCGGTGAGCACGATGGCCGCCGCCATCAGCAGCAGTATCGGCGGAAGACCGCGGCGGCGTCTGGCGCGGCGGCGCGGTGTGGTGGTGTAGTCCATGGGTGAGCCTCCCTCTTGATGAAAGGTTTACATAATGATTGATTCAGCGTTCCTCCATGCCGCGCTCCGGCAGCGTTACGTCGTGGATCCACTTGGCGGAGCGTATGCGCCACAGACAGACGGGGCACTTGACGAAGCTCTCCACCTGAATGGCGAGGGACACCAGCCACGGGTCTGCGTTCAGCACCAGAGCCAGCACAGCCGTCAGCGGCAGAGCCACCAGCCACTGGGGACCCAGATCCAGTGCCGTGGACCAGAACACATCGCCGCCCGCCCGCAGGATACCGGTGACGGCGGAGATGGAGTAGGCGTGGAAGGGGATGCAGGCGAAGCCCGTCACCGCAAGGGTGGTGGCAAGGTGGGCACTGAGGTCGTACAGCTTGAACAGGGGGAAGATCAGCGGCTGGAACAGCAGCGGCACAAGGAGCAGTGCGACGGCTGCCAGCACCGTGCCCACCAGGATCGTCACCCACGACAGCGTTTTGGCAAGGGACATCAGAGCTTCCCGGCTTTCGCCCTCGCCGATGGCTTTGCCCATAATAACGGCGGTGGCGGCACCAAGACCGAAGCAGACCACAAGGAACAGACGGTTCAGATTGCCCATGACGGCGTTGGCTGCCAGAAACTCCACGGAGATGACCATGTGACCGAGAATGACCGTCAGCAGGCTGTTGCCCAGCCCCCAGAACAGCTCGTTCACCAGCACAGGGGAGGAGTATTTCACGAAGCGGCGGAACATCTCTCCGCCGGGATGCAGCAGGGCTTTGCGGTCAAGGGGAATGACCTTGCTGCGTACCGCGCAGACGAGGCAGACGACAAACTCCGCCACACGGGAGATCAGCGTGGCGATAGCCGCGCCCTCCACGCCCAGCGCGGGGAAGCCCAGCTTACCGAAGATCAGCACGAAGTTCAGCCCGGTGTTCAGCACCGTGGACATCCCGAACAGCTTCATGCCGAAGGAGGAGTTTTCCACGCTGCGCTGGGCACTGACGTAGATGGACGAGAGCATATTGAACACGTAAGAGAAGCCGATCAGACGCAGATACGGCGCGCCCAGCAGGGAGAGATGGTGCTTGTTGCTCATCAGATCCATGATCTGCACCGGCCAGAGGAACAGCACGAGGGCGATCAGCAGGGACAGCCCCGTTCCGAGGAACGCCGCCACGCCGATGGCGCGGCTGATGCTCTTCAGATCGCGCTTGCCCCAGTACTGGCTGATGAGTATGCCGACGCCGGACTGTACGCCGAACACCACGGAGATCAGCAGGAACACCGGCACGTTGGCAGCTGTCACCGCCGCCATCTCGTTGTTGCCCAGACGGCTGACCATCAGCGTGTCAATAAGACCCAGCGAGAACGTGATCAGATTTTGCAGGGCGATGGGCGCGGTCAGCCGCGCCAGGTAGGTATAAAACGCCTTGTCGCGCTTCAGGGCTTGCAGCATGGTTCACCTCATTAAGAAAACAGAATTAAAGCATGGGGAAGCGGGAGTCCCGGTGGGACTTCAGTGCGCGGCAAAGCGCGTCCACGTCCGCTTCCGTATTGTCGGGGGAGAAGGAGATGCGGATAACGCCGGCGGCAGTCTTTTTGTCCAGCCCCAGAGCGGAGACCACATGGCTCGCCTTCCCCTGATGGCAGGCGGAGCCTGCGGAGATGCAGATGCCCTGCGCCCCCAGATCGGTGACGATGTTGCCGCTGGGATAGCCCACCAGCGACATCGCCAGAATGTGGGGCGCGGTGCCCTCGCCGACGCAGACCATGCCGTCGATGGTCAGCAGCTGCGTCCGGCAGTAGTCCTTCAAGGCGGCCATGTGGGCGAGCTTGCCCTCGTAGTCCTCCCGCCGCAGCTCCACCGCCTTGGCGAAGCCGGCGATCTGCGCCGTCGCCTCCGTGCCGGAGCGGACGCCCCGCTCCTGTCCGCCGCCGGGCAGCAGCGGGCGGGGATTCCGCACACGCTGCCCGATATACAGCGCGCCGATCCCCTTGGGACCGCCCAGCTTGTGGGCGGACAGGCTCATCATGTCCACGCCCCAGCCCTCCGGGTCGCAGGGCACCTTCAAAAACCCCTGCACCGCGTCACAGTGCAGCAGCGCGTCGGAGCCGCGCCGGCGCAGCAGCGCGGCGATCTCCTCCACGGGGAATACGCAGCCCGTCTCGTTGTTCACCAGCATGACGGACACCAGCGCGGTGTCATCCCGCAGGGCGTCCGCCACCTGCGCCGCAGTGATCTGCCCGGTACGGTCGGGCTTGAGGTACGTGACCTCGTACCCCTGCTGGGCGAGGAGCTTGCACGGCTCCAGAATGGCACTGTGCTCCACGGCGGTGGTGATGATGTGCCTGCCCCGGTGACGGTTCTGCCACAGGGCGGCTTGTATCGCCCAGTTGTCGCTCTCCGTGCCGCAGGAGGTGAAGTACAGCCGCGACGATTCACAGTGCAGCGCGTCGGCGACGACGGCGCGCCAGCCCTCCACGGCTTTTTTCATCTCCGTTCCGGCGGGGTACTGGGAGGAGGGATTGCCGAAGCGGTGCGTCAGCACGTCATACATGGCGTCCGCCACAGCCTTGGGCACCGGCGTGGTGGCGGCGTTGTCGAGATAGATCATGGGAGGCCTCCTGAAACGACTTTCTGAAACCGCGGCTTGCAAGACGCGGCGAAATACAGTATAATAAACCGAACAAAAGCGGCGGTATGCGCCGCCCGCAAAAATACATTATACGATAGAAAAAAGGAAAGTGCAAGATGCGTATTGCCATCTACACCTTGGGCTGCAAGGTCAATCAATACGAGACACAGGCGATGGAGCAGGAGCTGCTGCGCCGCGGGCACACGCTGGTGCCCTTCGAGACGGCGGCGGACGGCTACATCGTCAACACCTGCTCCGTCACCGCCGTCAGCGACAAGAAGTCCCGGCAGATGATCCGCCGCTGCCGGAAGCTGAACCCGGCGGCGGTGGTGGCGGCGTGCGGCTGCTACGTCCAGACCCACGCGGCGGAGGCGGCCTCGCTGGACATCGACCTCATCGCCGGCACCGGCGACCGCATGGCGTTCCTCGACCTGTTCGAGCAGGCGGCGCGGGAGCGTCAGCCCCTGACGCTGCTGGACGACGCGCTGCGCCGCCGTGAGTTTGAGATCCTGCCCGCCGGCGGCATGGCGCAGCGCACCCGCGCCATGCTGAAGGTGGAGGACGGCTGCGTCAACTTCTGCACCTACTGCATCATCCCCTATGCACGGGGGCCCGTGCGCTCCCTGCCCAAGACGGCGGCGGTGACGCAGACGGCGCAGCTGCGGCAGGAGGGCTACCGGGAGCTTGTCCTCACCGGCATCGAGATCTCCGGCTGGGGACACGACCTGAAAACCGGCGAGACGCTCATCGATCTGCTGGAGGCGGTGTCCGCCGCGGCGGGGGATATGCGCCTGCGGCTGGGCAGTCTGGAGCCGCGCACCGTCACGGAGGACTTCTGCCGCCGCGCCGCGCAGCTGCCGAATCTCTGCCCCCACTTCCACCTGTCGCTGCAATCCGGCTGCGACGACACCCTGCGCCGCATGAACCGCAAGTACGACACGGCGCGGTTTTACGAATCTGTGACGCTGCTGCACCGGTATTTTGACCGCCCCGCCATCACCACCGATCTGATCTGCGGCTTCCCCGGCGAGACGGAGGCGGAGTTCGACGCCACGTTGTCGTTCATTGAGAAATGCGGCTTCGCCGCCATGCACATCTTCCCCTACTCCATCCGCCCCGGCACCAAGGCAGCCGCCATGGAGCAGGTGCCCTCCGCCGTGAAGGAGCAGCGGGCAGGGCGCGCCGCGCAGGCGGCGGAGACCATGCGCCAAGCGTACCTGCAAGGCTGCGTGGGACGCGTGTACCCGGTGCTGTTCGAGCAGGAAAAGGACGGCTATTATACCGGCCACGCCCCCAACTACTGCGAGGTGGGCGTCCGGGCGAACGATTTACATAACAAAGTGCTTGACGTAAAAATAACCGGCATTATCGGCGAAATGTTGATAGGGGAGTTGACATAATATGAACCACTTTTTTGCGTATATCAACCGTATGCGGTTCATCCAGCGGTGGTCGCTGATGCGTAACAGCTTCGGGGAGAACATTCAGGAGCACAGCCATCAGGTGGCGGTGCTGGCGCACGCACTGGCGGTGCTGCGTAACGAGAAATTCGGCGGGCAGGTGGACGCCGGGGCGGTGGCGGTGGCGGCACTGTACCACGATGCCGGCGAGATCCTCACCGGCGATATGCCCACGCCTATCAAGTACTACAACCCGGACATCCGGGACGCCTACAAGGCGGTGGAGCAGGTGGCGGAGGCGAAGCTGCTGTCCATGCTGCCGGAGGAGCTGCGCCCCACCTACGAGGACGCGCTGCACCCCGCCGATCCGGAGATCGCGGAGCTGGTGAAGGCGGCGGACAAGCTGTCGGCGCACATTAAGTGCCTTGAGGAGCTGAAGGCGGGGAACAACGAGTTCCGGCAGGCGGCGGCGCAGACGGCGGCTGCCATGGACGAGATGCAGCTGCCGGAGCTGACGTACTTCCGGGAGACATTTTTGCCGTCGTTCCAGCTGACACTGGACGAATTGGAGTAAGGCTTGGAGCAAGAATTGGAGCGAAAAAACAAGGGCGGCGGATGCCGCCCCTGTTTTTTGCCCGCCGCTATGTACCCGGCTGCATTTCAGGGCGAGAAAACGGCATTTTGCGGCGGCGGGACGCCACAGCCGGAAAAAGCTGGTATGATAGCCCCATCATAACATCCGCCCACAGCGGGCGAAGGAGGAGTATACAATGAAGAGAATAGCAGGCTGGCTGATGGCGTGGCTGCTGGTAGCGACGCTCTTGCCCCTCGGGGCAAGATTCGTCACGTCTGAGGACATGACGAATCCCCTTGTTACCACCGCATGGGGCGAAGAAGCCGCGCATAAAACCCACCCCATCTGCGGTGCAAGCTGTACCCATGAAGGTACACACGAGGAACTAGATTGGAAGCCCATCAAGACAGAGGCCGAGCTTCGCGCAGCAGAGGCGGGACACTATTATTTGGCAAACGACATCGAGCTTAAAACAGAGCCCGCGGGAGAGACACTGGAGTGGAAACCTAAAGATGGCGTGGTTCTCTGCCTAAACGGGCACAGCATCAAGGCGGATGTTGGTTACAGCTTCAGTATTATTGGTATCCCTAAGAACAGCCAGTTCATCTTGACCGACTGCCGAGACACCGGAAGCATTGCGAACAGCAAAAAAGCCGCAGGGTATGCTGTGCGTGTATCAGATGAAGGGTCGTCGTTCACCATGTACGGCGGAACGATTACCAATGCATCTGAGGGAGTCTTTGTCTCCGTGCCGGATGGTTTCACCATGTATGGCGGCACCATTATGGGGTGCTCAGACTACGGTGTGAGAGTATTCGCCAATGGTGAAGCCAAGCTCCTCGGCGGCACCATCACCGGGAACGCAAAGTACGGCGTCTGTGATAATGATACCCTGTCCATCGGAGGGAACACCACGATCACCGGCAACGGAAGCACAGAGGCTCCGTGCAACGTCTATAAAAATAGCACCGGTAAGAACATTTCGCTAAAGGATTTTACTGGTGAAATCGGCATTACGACGGGAACAGGTCCTTATTCGGGGATAGATAGCGCATTTGCCTGCGATGTCCCCGCAGACTATGCGAAAAGGGTCACCAGCGACAAGGGGTATGCCTTGAAGCTGAAGGATGGAATCCTCTATCTGACTTGTACAAGCGTCACCGGCGTGACGCTGGATAAAACCACCGCCGACCTTACAATAGGCCAGACCATGACCTTGACAGCGACAGTCGAGCCAGACAACGCTTCCGGCAAGACCGTGAGCTGGGAAACCAATGCGCCGGAGGTCGCCGGTGTGGATGAAAACGGTGTCGTTACGGCGGTTGGCTCCGGCACCGCAGTCATCACCGCAGCCATTGAAGGCAAAAAGGCGACCTGCACTGTGACCGTCAGCGGTGGTAGCGTCGCGGATCCGGCAAGCGTTACCATCGCGGGCACACCCAAGGTCGGGGAGACAATGACCGCAGTGGTCACCGGCGGAGTGGGCGAATTGATGTATCAGTGGAATCGCTCCATAGGGGAGGCGGAGACGCCGATCGAGGGCGCGACAGCCTCCACCTACGTGGTACAGGAGGCGGATGTGGGTTACCGCATTTCCGTGTTCATAAACGACGATAACCACACGGGAGACAGCTGCATACCTGTGCTTGATGTCGGACCCGTCACTGCGGCAAATGCCCCCACCCCCGGTGGGCACCGGCACCACACCGGCGGCAGCTCCGCCACCGGCATTGACGCCCTGCTCACCGCGCCGGATGCCAAGTCCGCCACCGATTACAGCGGCGGCATCTACGGTCTGACCTTCAAGAGCTACGCGAATTTCAGCAGCTTCCAAGGGGTGCAGGTGGACGGCAAGACCATCGCCCCCGCCAACTATATCGCCGAGGAGGGCAGCATTGAGGTCTATTTGAAGGCGGTCTATCTGCGGACGCTGGCGGCGGGCAAGCACACCGTCACCATCCTGTCCAGCGAGGGCAACGCCACCGCCGAGTTCACCGTGGGCGGAGTGATGACCGCCCCTAAGACGGCGGACGAGGGCACGCTGGTGTATTTGACTCTGGCTCTCAGCAGCTATACCGGCACCGCCCTCATGGTGCGGAAGAACAGAAAAGAGAACTGACAGCAAAAAAAGAAAGCCCCGCGGGGCTTTCTTTTTTTACTTGATTCCTCTTGCACACCCACCGTCCCAATGCTCACGCGGGCACGGGGCGGCGGCTCTTTACGCCAGAATGTTTTTCAGATCCGTCAGACCGGTCAGATTCGTGACCACCAGCACGTGGTCGCCCGGCTCGATGGTGGTCATGCCGCCGGGGATGATAATGCGTCCCTCCCGGACGATGGCGGCAAGCAGCACGCCGTGGCGCAGGGGGAGCTTCATCAGCGGCGTGTGCAGTATGCCGTAGCCGTCGTTGCTGGCGGTGAATTCCAGAGCCTCCACCTTGCCGCCCAGCAGCTTGTACAGCGACTCCACTGCCATGCCCTGAGAATTGGCGAGGGCGCGGACGTAGCGGGTGATCTGATTGGCGATAATGTCCTTGGGGCTGATGATGCTGCCCAGCCCCGTCTCCTGCACCAGATCCATGTAGTTGGGGCGCGTCATCTTCGCCAGCACCTTCCGCACACCGGCGCGCCGCGCCGACAGAGCCATCAGCAGGTTCTCCTCGTCCCGTCCCGTCAACGCCACAAAGCCGTCCGCGCCGAAGAGATTCTCCGAGCGGATCAGATCGTTGTCCGTGCCGTCGCCCTCGATGATCATGGCGTCCGGCAGAGCCTGCGACAGCCGCAGGCACTTCTCGTGATCCATCTCCACCACGTGGACGCGGGTGCCGGAGCGCGCCAGCTCCCAGCTGAGGTACATACTGATGCGGCTGCCGCCCAGAATAGAGACGTCCCGCACCCGCTGAAGGCTGCGCCCCATGGACTTGAGCATTTTGTGCAGCTCGTCCTTGCTGCCCACCATGTACAGCCGGTCGTCCAGCTGGGGCACGAAGGCACCGTTGGGGATGAGAAATTCGTCGCCCCGCTGGGCGGCGCAGATCAGCACCTCCGCCACGCGCTCCCGGTGGAAATCACTGAGGCTGCGGCCGAGGATCGTGTCGTTTTCGCTCATCTGGAAGCCGATCATGTCGATGCGTCCCCCGGCAAAGGGCTCCACGGAGAAGGCGGCGGGGAAGCTGAGGATCCGCGCGATCTCCTGCGCGGCAGCCAAGTCGGGGTTGATGACCATGTCCAGCCCGATCTCCCGCTTGAGCATATCCGCGTCCCGGCGGTAGTCGGGGTTGCGGACGCGGGCGATAGTGTGCTGTGCGCCGAGACTCTTGGCGATCAGCGAGCAGACGAGATTCGTCTCGTCCACGCCGGTGACGGCGATGACCAGATCGGCATCTCTTGCGCCCGCCTCCAGCAGAACGCTGATGGATGCGCCGTTGCCGTGGATGCACATGACGTCCAGCGTACTGTCGGCGCGGCTCAGATGGGCGATCTCGTCGTCCACAAGGGTGATGTCGTGCCGTTCCTGTGTCAGCTGCTGGGCGATGGCATAGCCCACCTTGCCGCTGCCTACAATAATGATCTTCATGTCTCCTCCTCTCCGCCCGATGGGGCGGCGGTCTTTTTCTCTTCTGTAAGGGCGGCGGAGAACTCCGCGCCTAAAATCAAAACCTGCCCGGACATATACAGCCACAGCAGCACCACGATCACCGTGGCGATGGAGCCGTACAGCACGGAGTACTGTCCCACGTGCTCCACGTAGTAGGAAAACGCCATGCTCAGCACCATCCACGCCGCCAGCGAGCTGGCAACGCCGGGCAGCACCTCCCGCAGAGGGCGTCTCTGCCCTTGGGAGAGCATATAGAGCACTACCAGCGTCACCACCATGACGAGAGCCAGCACCACGAAGCGCAGGGAGCTCCACGCGGTGATGAACGCCTCAGTGACGGAGACGAACCGTCCCACGAATTCCAGCACCGTGCGTCCCACCACCACCAGACCCAGCGTCACGGCGATGACAACGATGAGCCAGGCGGTAAACAGCAGAATCCGCAGCTGGCTGCGCCACAGGCTCTCCGGCGCGCTGCGCCCGAACGCTTTCCGCAGGGAGTGCATCAGACACCCGGAGGCACGCATGGGGAACCAGATGGAGAACACCAGACTGAACCACAGCAGCTGCCGGCTGGGGTTGGCGGAGACGTATTCCAGATACGAGCGCACCACGTTCAGCACATCCGCCGGGAACAGAGGCTCCAGCACGGAGGTGATGTAGGCGATGTCCAGCTCCAAAAGACCCAGCAGCGTGCTGATGAAGATCAGCAGCGGGAAAATGGCGAACAGCAGGTAATACGTCAGTGCCGCACTGTCCCGCGCCACGTCGTGGGCGTAATATCTCTGCACCATGTCGGCGGCGAGCCGTCCGAATCCGGTGCGGGGGAATTTTTTGCGGTCATTCATAAAAAGACACCTCGGAGGTTTATTGTACCATGGAAAGAGGTAAAATTAAAGGGCAATTTGCCTACTACTCTGTGGTGAAAATGGCAAAACTATTTTTTTTAATGAAAAAAACTATTTCGGGTTGTCGAAATGATAAAAGCATGGTATAATGACCGCAGGTAAATTGGACGTATCAGAGAGACTATCTTGGAAACCACTAAACAATAAAAATATTGCTGGAGGGCGAAAAATGGATAATCTGACTACCATCGTCCGTGAGGAGATCTCGCGGCAGTACCGGAGCGTGCGGCAGTTTGCCTTTGCTGTGGGTGTGCCGCTGTCCACCATCAACAGTGCGCTGCACAACGGCGTGGGCGGCTCCTCCTTTGATACCGTAATGCAGATCTGCAAGGTGCTGGGCATCAAGGCAATGGCGGATGACGCGGCGTTTTACCTGACCGACGACACCGAGCAGCTGCTGACCCAGTATGCCAAGCTGGACGAGTACGGACGTCACACGGTGGCGACTGTGCTGAAGGTGGAGGCTGACCGCTGCGCCAAGCTGAGAGATCTGGGTGACTGATAAAAGAACCGACGACCCGCCGCGCTCACGGAGTGCGGCGGGTTTTTCATGTTTTTCCGGGCGGCGCAGGCGGAAGATATTGCAATACCGCCGGTGCTGCGATACAATAATAAGTCAAGAACCACATCTGGAGGCTCGGTATGGAACAGCTGAGGGCACAACTGAACGGCACGGAATGTACTGTATACGTGGGCGCGGGGCTGCTGAGCCGCGCCGGCGGGCTGCTGCGGGACGCGCTCCCCGCCGTCCGTCGCTGGGCGGTGGCGGCGGACGAGACGGTCTGCGCCCTGTACGGTGAGACGGTGCTGGCGAGCCTCCGCGCGGCGGGACTGGCGGCGGAGGTGTACCTCCTGCCGCCGGGGGAGGCGGCAAAAACGCCGGAGGCGTGGCTGCACCTGTGCCGCGCCATCCTGCGGGACGGCTTTGACCGCTCCTGCGGCGTGGTGTCGCTGGGCGGCGGCGGCTGCGGCGACGCGGCGGGCTTTGCCGCCGCCGCGCTGCTGCGCGGTGTGACGCTGGCGCACCTTCCCACCACCCTGCTTGCTCAGGCGGACAGCGCGCTGGGCGGCAAGACGGCGTTGGATCTGCCGGAGGGCAAAAACCTGCTGGGCGCGTTCCACCAGCCGTCGCTGGTGGTGTCCGACACAGCCTGCCTTGCCACGCTGCCGCCGCGGCAGTTTTCCTCCGGCATGGCGGAGGTCATCAAGACCGGCTGCGTGGCGGACAGTGCGCTGCTGGACGCTGCGGAGTGCGGTCTGTCGCCGGAGGACACGGAGGCTCTGACGGCGGTGATCGCCGGCTGCTGCCGCGCCAAGCTGCGCCTGGTGCGGGGCGACGTGGAGGATCGCGGCGCACGGCGGCTTCTGAACTTCGGGCACACCTTCGGGCACGGCTACGAGGCCGCCGGCGGCTTCAGCACCTACACCCACGGCGAGGCGGTGGCTGCCGGGATGTGCCGCACCCTGCGCTGGCAGGCGGCTCACGGCTGCGACGGCTCGCTGCTGCCCCGTCTGGAGAAAATACTGACGAAATACCGCCTGCCCACCGCCTTGGACTGGGACGACGCGGTGCTGCGCCGCTACGTGCAGCGGGACAAAAAGACGGCGGGCGGCCGCGTGACGCTTGCCATCGTGCAGCGGGCGGGGCAGGGGGAGCTGCTCTCCCTGCCGCTGGACGCACTGTGGGAGGACGAAACATGAAATTACGCCTGACGCCCTCCCGTCTGGAGGGCACGGTGACGGTGCCCCCGGCGAAAAGCCTGCTGCACCGGGAGCTGATCTGCCGCTATCTGGCGGGACAGCCTACGCCCCTGCCGCCTCACGCGGCGCAGGACGTGCTGGCGACCCGCCGGGCACTGGACTGCTTGACCGCCGGTGAAACACCGGTGGTGGACTGCGGCGACAGCGGCAGCACCCTGCGGTTCCTGCTGCCCCTTTTCATGGCTCTGGGGCGCACGGACGCGGTGTTCACCGGCTCTGACCGGCTGCTGCGCCGCCCCGTTCCCGGTGAGCTGGGGCTGCGCTTCGCGCCGGACGCCATCACCATGACCCGCCCGCTGACGGCGGGACGCTGGGAGCTGCCGGGGGACGAGACGTCCCAGCTGATCTCCGGGATGCTGCTCTCTCTGCCGCTGCTGCCGGAGCCGTCGCAGCTGCGGATCACCGGGGAGGCGGTGTCGCGCCCCTATATTCGCATGACCGCCGCCGTAATGGCGCACCATGGGGTGACGGTGCAGGCGGTGGAGGGCGGCTGCTATATCCCCGGCGGGCAACGGTACCGCGCCGCGCCCTTGTGGGAGGAGCCGGACTGGTCGGCGTCCGCCTTCTGGCTGGTGCTGCGGCGTCTGACCGGCGGGAGCACCCTGCGGGTCCCCCTGCCGCCGCCCCCGTACCTGCAAGGGGACGCGGCGGTGCTGACGCTTCTGGAGCACCTGCCGGAGACGGTGGACGTGTCCGACATCCCCGACCTGCTGCCGCCGCTGGCACTGTACGCGGCGTTGCAGCCGGGGCGCGTGACCCGCTTCACCCACGCCGCCTTCCTGCGGCGCAAGGAGAGTGACCGCCTGACCTCCATAACGGAGACACTGAACGCGCTGGGCGCGCACGTGCGTCAGGAGCAGGACGGTCTGACCGTCACTGGCGTGGCGCGTCTCCACGGCGGCGACGTGTCCGCGTGGGGCGACCACCGTATCGCCATGCTGGCGGGCTGCGCCGCCATGGCGGCGGACAGCCCGGTGATGCTCACCGGCGCGGAGACTGCCGCCAAGTCCTACCCCGCCTTCTGGCGGGAGCTGGCGGAGCTGGGCGGAAAATGGGAGGTGCTGGAGCCTTGATGGACTATACACTGTTTGGCGAGTCCCACGGGAAAGCCGTGGGTGTGCTGCTGACGGACGTGCCGCCGGGCATCCCGGTGGACGGGGAATTTATCCGCCGTCAGCTTCTGCGCCGCATGGGGCAGGGGGGACTGACCACCGCTCGGCGGGAGAACGACGAGGTGCAGATCCTCTCCGGCGTATACGAGGGGCGCACCACCGGCGACCCGCTGGCGGCGGTTCTCTACAACACCGACGCCCGCTCCGGGGACTACGCCCCCCTGAAGAACAAGCCCCGCCCCTCCCACGGCGACTACACCGCCGCCGTGCGGGCGCAGGGCTATAACGACCCACGGGGCGGCGGACACACCTCCGGGCGGCTCACCGCGCCCCTGACGGCGGCGGGTGCCATCGCCCTCACCTACCTGCGGGAGCGCGGCATCACCGTCCATGGGGAGGTGCGGGACGAAGCGCGCCTGCGGGTGCGGGCGGCGGCTGCCAAGGCGGAGGGCGACAGCGTGGGCGGCGTGATACGCTGCACCGTTACCGGTCTCCCCGCCGGTCTGGGCGGCCCCGACTGGCGTGACACGGTGGAGGGCGAGATCGCCCGCCACATATTCGCCATCCCTGGGGTGAAGGCGATCGGCTTCGGCGCGGGGGAGGACTTCGCCGCCCTGCGGGGCAGCGAGGCAAACGACCCCTTCACCGCGGCGGAGGGTGCCGTCCGCACGGTGACGAACCGTGCCGGGGGCATCAACGCCGGTATCACCAACGGCATGGACGTGGTGTTCGACGTGACGTTCCGCCCCACGCCCTCTATTGCCAAGCCCCAGCAGACCGTGGATCTGACCGATATGACCCCCGCCACCATCTCCGTACCGGGACGGCACGATGCCTGCATCGCTCTGCGGGCAGCCCCGGCGGTGGAGAGCAGCACCGCGCTGGCGGTGTGCCGTCTGCTGCCGGATGTGCCGGCGGAGCTGGACGGACTGCGCCAGCGTCTGGATGAGATCGACGGGGAGATACTCGCCCTGTTCGCCCGTCGTCAGGAGCTGGCGGGAGCCATCGGCGCGTACAAAAAAGAGCACCGCCTTCCCATCCGGGACGAGGCGCGGGAGGCGGCGGTGCTGGCAAGCCGCGGCGACCTGCTCCCGGCGCGCCGGGCGCAGGTGGAGCGGCTCATGGGGCTGCTGATGGAGCTTTCGCGGGAGGAGCAGGCATGACAGGACGCATCATTCTCATCGGAATGCCCGCCAGCGGCAAGACCACCGTGGGACGCGCCGTGGCGCAGGCTCTGTCCCTGCCCTTCCACGACTGCGACAGGGAGGTGGAGCGTCTGACCGGGCGCACCATCCCGGAGATCTTCGCCGCCGAGGGCGAGGCGGCGTTCCGCGCCGTGGAGAGCCGCGCCCTCGCCGCCCTCTGCACCGCCGAGGCTCCCTGTGTCATCGCCACCGGCGGCGGCGCGGTGCTGTCGGCGGAGAACCGCTGCCTGCTGCGGTGCAGCGGCACGGTGTTCTGGCTGGACAGAGATCTCGAAAACATTATGTCAACTGATTGCGGCGGGCGACCCCTTCTCTCCGGCGGGGCGGAGGCTCTGCGAACGCTGTACGAAAACCGCCGCGATCTGTACGCCGCCTGCGCCCACCTGCTGGTGCCGGACGGCACGATCACGCAGGTCACGGACTATATTCTGCAAACGGCAAAGGAGCTGCTATGAAGCTGCTGATCCTGAACGGCCCCAATCTGAACCTGCTGGGGCGGCGGGAGCCGGACATCTACGGCAACCGCACCTATGACGACTTATGTAAACTTATACGCGACCACGCCTCCGCCTGCCGCTGTCAGGTGGAGATGCTCCAATCCAACCACGAGGGGGCGTTGATCGACGCCATTCAGACCGCCCGGAACGACTGCGGCGGCATCGTCATCAACCCCGGAGCCTACGCCCATTACAGCTACGCTCTCTACGACGCTCTGCGCTGCGCCGGCATCCCGTCGGTGGAGGTGCACATCTCCGACATCACCGCGCGGGAGCCGTTCCGGGCGGTGTCCGTCACCGCCCCGGCGTGTGTGCTGACCGTGGCGGGGCACGGGCTGGAGGGCTATCTGGAGGCGATGGACTTCCTGCTGGCGCGGGCAAAGGACGGTGCAGGGGCAGGGGAGGGCGTGCTATGACGGCGGGACGGCTCTGCGTTATCGGCGACCCGGTGGGGCACAGCCTTTCGCCGCTGCTCCACCGCGCCATGATCGCCCAGACCGGCGCACCCTATACCTACGAGCTGCACCCCATGTCCGCCGCCGCGCTGCCGGAGTTCGTGGCAGCGGCGAAGGATGGCGCGTGGGCGGGGTGCAACGTCACCATGCCCCACAAGCAGACCATCCTGCCTCTGCTGGACGAGGTGGACGGCTTCGCCGCCGACTGCGGCGCGGTGAACACCGTCTGCTTCCGTGACGGACGTGCCGTGGGGTACAACACCGACGGCGTGGGGCTGGTGGACAGCCTGCGCTGCCGGGGCTTTGACCCGGCGGGGCGGACGGTGCTGCTGCTGGGCGCAGGCGGCGCGGCGTCGGCGGTGTGCTGCGCGCTGGTGCGAGCGGGCGCGTCCCATATTTTTGTCGCCGCCCGCCGCCCGGAGGCGGCGCGAACGCTGTCCGCCCTGAGCCCCGGCCGGGTGGAGGCGGTGCCCTTCGACGGCGCGACGCTGCGCCGCGCCCTTGCGGAGAGCACGCTGCTCATCAACGCCACGCCGCTGGGCATGGACGGCAAGCCCCCCTTCCCGGAGCTGTCGTTCCTCCGCGCCGCCCCACGGGAGGCGGTGGTATACGATCTGGTCTACCAGCCCCGGCGCACGGCTCTGCTGGCGTCGGCATCGGCGTGCGGACTTGCGACCGTACCGGGAACGTCGCTGCTGCTGCATCAGGCGGTGCGGGCGTTTACCCTGTTCACCGGCGCGCCGGTGGACGTACCCGCTCTTTCACGCGCGGTGGAGCGTCAGCTGGGTTGACAGCACACCGGCGCGGTTATATAATACCCAGAGGCTTTTCCGCTTTGATCGAGGTATGACTATGAATGTACGATTAGTGTCCAACACAATGGGCTACATCCTTTGGGTGGAAGCCGGGTTCCTGCTGCTGCCGGTGCTGACGGCGGTGGTCTGCGGCGAGGTGTACTGGCGGGAGTTCCTGCTCACCGCCGCGCTCTGCGCCGCCGTGGGTACGGCACTCCATGCGGTGCCGCTGAAAAAGGCCCAGATGCACAGCCGCGATGGCTTTGTGGCGGTGTCCCTCAGCTGGGTGGTGCTGGCGTTGTTCGGCGCGCTGCCCTACGTGTTCACCGGCACCATGACCAGCTATATCGACGCCGTGTTCGAGACGGTCTCCGGTCTGACCACCACCGGCTCCTCCACGTTCACCGCCGTTTCCCACCTGCCCCGCAGCATCCTGCTGTGGCGTTCCCTGACCCAGTGGATGGGCGGCATGGGCGTTCTGGTGCTGTTTCTGGCACTGACGCCCCGCATGGGCGAGGGCGCGGTGTTCCTCATGCGTGCGGAAAGCCCCGGCCCCATCAAATCCAAGCTGGTGCCCAAGGTGGGCGGCACCGCCAAGATCCTCTACATTATCTACGTCGTTCTGACGGTGTGCGAGATCATCGCCCTCCGTCTGGCGGGGGAGAGCTGGTTCTCCTCCATCTGCCACAGCTTCACCACCATGGCGACCGGCGGCTTCTCCGTGTACGATACGTCCCTCGCCGGTGCGTCTAAGGCGGTCATGTGGATCGTCACCGTGTTCGCTTTTCTGGCGGGCGTGAACTTCTCCCTGATCTTCCTGGCCGTTCGCGGCAAGCTCAAGGACGCCCTCCGCAGCGAGGAGCTGCGGTTCTACACGGGCATCGTGGTCGTCACCACGCTGCTGCTGTGCCTCAACCTCCGCCTGCAGGCGGGCATCCCCTTCGGCGACTCCATCACCGACGCGGCGTTCCAGACCGTGACCATCATCACCACCACCGGCTTTGCCACCGTGGACTTCGCCATGTGGCCTACGTTCTGCCGTATGGCACTGGTGATGATGATGTTCACCGGAGCCTGTGCCGGCTCCACCGCCGGCGGTATCAAGCTCTCCCGCATCCTCATTTTGTGCAAGAGCCTCAAGCGGGAGCTGAAGCGTCTGGCGCACCCCAACCACGTCAGCGTCGTCAAGATGGACGGCCAGGGCGTGGAGGAGCGCGTGGTCTCCGCCGCCGGCTCCTTCCTCACCGCGTACCTGCTGGTGCTGCTGGTGGGCGCGCTGGTGGTCAGCTGGGACAACTTCGGCTTTCAGGAGTCCTTCGCCGCGTCGCTGACGTGTATCAGCAACGTGGGACCCGGTCTCGGTATTCTGGGTCCCATGGAGAACTTCTCCATCCTCTCCCCTCTGAGCAAGGTGGTGCTGTCGGTGGAGATGCTCATGGGCCGTCTGGAGCTGATGCCCCTGCTGGCTCTGCTCCTCCGCAGCACGTGGCGCGATTAAGCGGCAAAAAAGCACCCCGCCGGGGTGCTTTTTACTATCCCTGTCTGGCGCAGTACGCTTCGTACTTTTCCTGCAGCCAGCTTTTCAACGCTTCCACGCCGTCCTCGTTCCACGGGAAGTCCTGCTCCTCCCGATCCTGCGCCAGCTCGTAGCACACGTTGGAGTACACGGCGGTGTGCAGCACACCGCCCTCCCTGTCTCCGGCGAAGCGGTAGCGGAACTCCCCGATGGAGCCGGTGTATACGAACGCCCGCTGGAACCAGGTGGGCGTCATTTCTGCAAACTGCGGGTGCATGGCGGTCACTCCTTACGGATAAGATAGGTAAAATCATACCACAAAACCGCCGGACTGTACAGGCAAAAATTCCCCGCTGGTGCCGGTAGGGACTTGCAAACAGACCAAACGTATGGTACAATATGGGCGAATATTCTGGGCTTGCCCCCTTGAAAAGTGAGGTCATGGACTATGGAAAACGCAGTGAAACGCATCGGTGTGCTGACCAGCGGCGGCGACGCGCCGGGCATGAACGCCTGCATCCGCGCCGTGGTACGCAGTGCCAACGCACGGGGCATTGAGTGCGTGGGCATCCGCCGCGGCTGGCAGGGTCTTATTGCCGGCGACATCATGGAGATGGACAACGCCAGCGTCAGCCGCATCATCAACCGCGGCGGCACCATGCTTTATTCCGCCCGTTGTGACGAGTTCCGCACGAAGGAGGGGCAGGAGAAGGCGTACGCCACCTGCAAGCTCATCGGTCTGGAGGGTCTGGTGGCGATCGGCGGCGACGGCACGTTCCGCGGCGCGCAGGATCTGTCCAAATTCGGCGTATCCGTGGTGGGCATCCCCGGCACCATCGACAACGACATCAACTGCACCGATTATACCATCGGCTTCGACACCGCTGCCAACACCGCCGTGGAGTGTATGGACAAGCTCCGCGACACCATGCAGTCCCACGAACGCTGTTCCGTGGTGGAGGTCATGGGGCACCGCTCCGGCTATCTTGCCCTGTACGTGGGCGTCGCCATCGGTGCCACCGCCGTTCTGGTGCCGGAGAGACCCTACGACTTCGAAAAGCACGTGGCGGAGAAGATCCGCTGCGCCCGCCTCAGCGGCAAGACGAACTTTATGATCGTGGTGGCAGAGGGTGCCGCCAGCGGCATGGCGGTGGGCGAGGAGATCAGGCGCGAGCTGGGGCTGGATCCCCGCGTCACCATTCTGGGTCACATCCAGCGCGGCGGCAGCCCCTCCGCCAAGGATCGCGTCACCGCCACCCGCATGGGCTACGAGGCGGTGCAGCTGCTGGCGGAGGGCAAGACCAACCGCATTGTCTGCACCAGCGGCGAGCAGATCGTCAACGTGGACATCGACGAAGGACTGGCGATGACCAAAACGCTGGATCCGGAGGAATTCGAGGTCATGACCGCCATGACAGGCCGCTGAAGCCCTCGCCGCTTACGACAGCAAAACAAAACCTCCGGCTTTAGGCCGTCTGACATAAGAAAACATACGCCGCAAAAGGCGCGTTTCGCGCAGCCCCGTTGTTGCGCCACCTTGACAGACATCCAGTATGCCTGCGGCGGCGCGCCTCGGCTCTGCACAAAACGCGCACTTTTTCGGTGCGAAGCAGTTTTGCCAAAGTAAATTCGAGTTGAAATTGGCTGAAAAAACGCCCGCATGCTGACGCATGTGGGCGTTTTTTCGGTCGATTTCAGCCGGATAGACACAGGCAAAACCGTGTGTTTTCTTGTGCCAGGCGGCCCTTGCGCCGGAGGTTTTGCGCTATACGGCACACCCGCCTACATCAGCCCCGCCATCGCCGCGCCGGCGTGACCGCCCGCTGAAAATACGAATACTTCTTGCATTTTCCGCCGCTACCCTATATCATAGCAGTATAAAAGTAATATTTTTTGGCGCATTGGCACCGCAGAGGTGATACCCACCGGGCTTGACGCCCGCCTCCCACAAGTGAACAGGCTCTGCGCGCACGGACAGAAACGGCGGTACATTCTGTCTGCACCGGGGCGCAGCCCCGTGGGCTGTGCCGGAAAGAGGGGAGCAACAGGCGGAGAAGTGCTCCGCGGCGGAAGAAAGGAGAGGCGTATGAAGAACCTGAAGAAGCTGACGATCCTGCACTCCAACGATATGCATGGCGATTTCCTCGCCGAGCAGATCGATGAGCGGCTGGTGGGCGGCGTATCGCTGCTTTCCGGCTATGTCAACAGGGTACGGCGGGAGGAGAAAAACGTGCTCTACGCCGTGGCGGGGGATATGTTCCGGGGCAGCGTCATCGACTCGGAGTACAAGGGCACCTCCACCATCGGCATTATGAATCTGGTGGGGCCCGACGTAGCCACCATCGGCAACCACGAGATCGACTACGGCTTGGCGCACCTTTTATTCCTTGAAAAGTGCGCGGATTTCCCCATTATCAACGCCAATCTGCACATTAAGTCCAACGGGCGGCGGATGTTCCAGCCCTTCTGGATCGCCCACATCGACGGCATGAAGATCCTGTTCATCGGCATCATCACGGAGGAGGTGCTGGCGGCCACCAAGAGCGACGAGCTGATCGGCTCCTTCGTGGACATCGGCGAGGCGGCGCGGGAGGTGGGCAACATCTGCAACGCCTACAACGCCATCGACATCGACTTCACCGTGCTGCTCACCCATATCGGCTTTGAGGAGGACAAGCGGCTGGCGGCGATCCTTGACCCGGACTGGGGCGTGGACGTGATCATCGGCGGCCACAGCCACACGAAGATGGAGGAGCCCTTCAAGGTCAACGACATCTACATCGTGCAGGCGGGCACCGGCACCGACGAGATCGGACGCTTCGACATAGTGGTGGACACCGACCTTAACGCCATCGACAGCTTCACGTGGCAGATGGTTCCCATTGACGATGCCCATTGTCCCCGTGACGAGGAGGTGGAATCGTTCATCCAACACTACAGGAGTGCCACCTCCCAGAAATATGACCGCATCATCACGCGGTTCACCTGTGAGCTGCTCCACCCCAAGCGCAATCAGGAGACGCCGCTGGGCAACCTCATCGCCGACATTTTGCGGGACAGCTTCGGCATTGATTTGATGCTCATGGGCTCCGGAGCCATCCGCAGCTATTCGCTGGGGCCCGTGGTGCACTATGCCGACCTTGTGGAGTGCCTGCCCTACGACGACGCGGTGTATATGCTCAAGGTCACCGGCACCCAGCTGGAGCGGATGGTGCGCCATATTCTGCGGGACGAGGCATTTCAGGGCGAGCACACGGAGTTCTACCAGTTCTCCCACGGAATGCACATCGTCTGGTCGCGAAGGGAGCAGACGTTCCGCACGCTGACGCTGGACGGCGAGGCTCTGTACGCCGACCGGCTCTACACCGTGGCGATGCAGAAATACCACTACAACAACCTCAAGGCGTTTTTGAACATCACGCTGGAGGAGGTGGAGAAAAACGGCAAGATCCGCGTGCTGTCCACCTCGGCGCGGGACGTGGTGGAGGAATATCTGATGGTCAATCAGCACCTCAGCCGTCAGGTGGAGGGTCGTCTGGTGGTGGAGGACTGAGCTGCGCCCGTCCCGCGGCGCGCGACGCTCTGTGCGCCTATGTGGGTATATTAAATTATTGCGAACTGGTATTTGCAATAGTACCAGTTCGCTGTTATGATGGGGGCATCTTAGGAGAAGGAAGTGTTTCCCATTAACAAAAAAAGTCTCAATAAGCTGACCGCGCTGGGCATGATGACCGCCCTTGTATTCGTCAGCAACTACCTGCGTATCACCATGCCCATCGCCATCGGCGGGCGCACCTCTTTCACGCTTGCCAACATTATGTGCTGCCTGTCCGGCCTGCTGCTGGGGCCTGTGGGCGGTGTGGCGTCCGGTCTCGGCTCTGCCCTGTACGACCTGACCAACCCCGCCTTTGCCGCGGAATGTTGGATCACCTTTATTACCAAGGGCGTTATGGGCATGGTGGCCGGCTTTGCCATGAAGGATCGTGTGACGCCCAAGTACGGACGGTGCACGGCTGCCGCCGCGCTGGGCTGTCTGGCGTATTACGTCCTCTACTTTTTCAAGTCCTTTGCCTACGACGGGCTGCTCCTCGGCGGGCTTACGGCTCCCGTTGCCGGTGCCGCGCTGCTTCTGAAGATCCCCGCCTCTCTTTTCAACGGTGCGGTGGCTATCATCATCGCCCCGCCGCTGTGCCTCGCCTTGCGGAAGGCTCTGCAAAAAACCAACATCCAAATGCCGTGACCACCGCCCACGGCGCAGGATCGAAGCAAAAAAGCAAGTCAAGGAACGTCCCTTGACTTGCTTTTTTTCATCCGCGTCCGCTGCGTTCGCTCCGGCGTCCGATCAGGCGGAACACGGTGGACACCAGCAGGATACCCACCGCCAGAGACCCGGCGATACCGATGGTCTGCAGGCCCTTGGCAACGGACGCCATCATGCTGCCCTCCAGCCCAAGGCTCATGGTGTAGTACACGCCGGCTCCCGGCAGCATGGGGATCGTGGCGATGACCAGATACGGCGTGGCGGGGCACTTCCGCACCCGCGCCATGATCTCAGCGTACAGTGCCGCGAACACGGCTGCGAACAGATTGGCGGCGTACACGTCGCACCCCAGCGCGCCGCACAGCAGATAGACCATCCACGCCGCCGCGCCGCCGATGATGCACAGCACCAGCCCGCGCCCGTGGACGTTGAACAGAATGCAGAAGCCGCAGCAGCCCACGAACACCGCCACAGCCTGCGCCCACGCCGGCCAACTCATTGTGGCAGAAGCGGTTTGCCCGTACAGCCCTGCGGTGAGACGCCACGCGGCAGCCGTGCCCAGGGCGATGGCGAGCGCGGTGAGCACCACCTGCACGATGCGGAAGATGCCGGAGTTCGTGTCGCCGTAGATGATGTCGCGCATGGAGTTGGTGATGAGCAGCCCCGGCACCAGCAGCATCAGCGCGCCGATAATGGCGGCGTCCGGGCTTTTCAGCCAGCCCAGCCCCGCCGCCGCATACGCGGGCAGAGCCATAAGGCACGACGCCAGTATGGTGCTGAAGAAGGGGTTCGCCTCCCGCCTGTCCATGAAGCGCGTCACAAGACCGATGATGAGACCGATCAGTCCCGCCCACAGGCAGTCCGACAGCGCACCGCCGAACACGAGGCAAAATCCGATGCCCACCAGCACATTTCCCAGGTAAAATGCACCTGTGCTGTACGTCCGGCAGGACGCCAGCGTCTCGTGGAGCCATTCCATCGCCTCATCCGCCGCGGGCTTTTTCGCACAAATCTGGCGGCTTAAAGCGTTTAGTTTTTCCATTTTTTCCAAATCGTTGCCGTGAAAACCGATACGGCGCATGATCATCAGCGGTTTTCCGTTTGCCGCTTCCAGACTGACGGAGACGCTGTTGGGGATGGCAAAGACCTCACATTCCACGCCGTATGCCAGCAGGATGCGGTGGATGGTGTCCTCCACCCGGAACGTCTCCGCGCCGGACATCGCCAGATGGTATCCCATGGTTGCCGCCAGATCGGTCAGCAGATAGTAGTCCATAAAAGTCTCCTATGCGTTGCTGTTACAAAATTTTTCGTACATTTACCACGACGGACAGTATAGGCACAGATGCGCCAAATGTCAACCCCCCGGCGTGTCCTTTGGCGGAAAAAATCAGCCGCGCCCCTGTTAAAATCGGATGTGTCACGGGAGGGCAAAAGTGCCCTTTTAGGGGGTGACGGCAGGGTGACATCATGTTATAATCTGTATTGTATAAACTACTGACGTCAAGTTGGACACAGGGGCAGGGACGCCCGATGTCCGCCGAGGGACGGCGGGAGGAGGTTTTTCCTACCCACAGTATGGGGAAAACGGGCGGTTTACAAACCAGTAAGGAGAGGCGAAATGGTTTTTTATTTTTCCGGCACCGGCAACAGCAAATATGTGGCGCAGCGTCTGGCGGACGCGCTGGGGGACACGCTCCTCAGCATGAATGAGCGGGTGAAGGCGGGCGACACGTCGCCCATCGAAACGGGGAATTGCCTTATTATCGTCACACCCACCTATGCGTGGCGTATTCCCCGCGTGGTGGGAGAGTGGCTGCTGGCGACGGAGCTGGTGGGCGCGGAGCGGGTGTGGTTCGTTATGACCTGCGGCACGGAGATCGGCAGCGCGGACAGGTACAACCGGGAGCTGTGCCAAGGGAAGGGGCTTACCGCCATGGGGACGGCGCAGATCGTCATGCCGGAGAACTACATCGCCATGTTCAACGCGCCGGAGAAGGAGCAGGCGCGGCGGATCGTCGCCAAGGCGGAGCCGGACATCGACCGCGCCATCGACACCATCCGGAGGGGCGCAGCCTTTCCCGCCACGGGGAGGCGGCTCTATGACCGGTTTATGAGCGGGCCGGTGAATCCCATTTTCTACGGCTGCTTCGTGAAGGCGAAAGCGTTCACCGCCGGCAGCGGCTGCACCGGCTGCGGGCTGTGCGCCCGGTTATGCCCCACCAACAACATCACGATCAGGGACGGCAGACCCGTCTGGGGCGGGGAGTGCACCCACTGCATGGCGTGCATCTGCCGCTGCCCGGCGGAGGCTATCGAGTACGGCAGGAAGAGCCGCGGCAAGCCACGGTATAATTTTGAATCGCTGTAAGGCACAGGCGGCTATAATGCCGTTATTTTCGTGCCGCTTTGCGGCACGAAAATATTCGCTTCGCTCCACGCACGCCTTGCATAGCAAGGCTTAGCGCGGCATTTGATCCGATTCGAGGCGGGCTTTGCCCCCTCGAGCTCCCCCTGTAATGCGGAAGGACTGCACACGCCGGGGGATTTATCGACAAGCAGGCAAGACCACCCGGACGATTTGTCCGGGTGGTCTTGTGTTCGGTATTCAGTGGCAGCCGTGGTGACCGCAGCCGTGGTCGCCGCAGGTGTGGTCGCCCTCGCCGTGGGCGTGGTCGTGGTGGTCGCAGCGAACGTTGGGGTCATAGCCCAGATTCCCCGACAGCAGCGCGGCAACTGCCGCATCCGCCCCGCCGCTGACGCCGCCGTACAGCTTGATGCCCGCCTCCGCCAGTGCCGCCTGTGCGCCGCCGCCGATGCCGCCGCAGATCAGGGTATCCACCCCCTGCTCCATCAGGAAGCCCGCCAGCGCACCGTGGCCGCTGCCGTTGGTGTCCACCACCGTCTCGCGGACGATCTTGTTGTTTTCCGTTTCGTAGAGCTTGAACTGCGCCGTATGTCCGAAGTGCTGGAAAATTTCACCGTTGTCATAGGTAACTGCGATTTTCATTGTGGGTTCTCCTCCTCGATATATACTGTGATTATAACGCGGATTTTCGGAAAGTCAACAGGAGGGGGCAGACGGAAAAAGAGGGGATTTGTGGCAATCCCACAAAGAAATCGCCTAAAAAACGGCTTTTTCGCCGTTTTTTCGGTTGCGGCAGCGGGGGGAAAGGGCTATGATGGAGGGGCTGCTCCGCGGCAAAAACGGATGAGAGAGGTACCTTATGCATAAGAGAGTTTTCGCCCCCGCGCTGTTCGACTGCTTGAAGTCCTATTCCGGCAAGCAGTTCGCCAAGGACGCGGTTGCGGGCGTTATCGTGGCTATCATCGCGCTGCCCCTGTCCATCGCGCTGGCTCTTGCCAGCGGCGTCGGCCCGGAGCAGGGCATTTACACCGCCATTGTGGCGGGGTTCCTGATCTCCTGCTTCGGCGGCAGCCGGGTGCAGATCGCGGGACCCACCGCCGCCTTTGCCACCATTGTGGCGGGGATCGTGGCGGAGAACGGTCTGGGCGGGCTGGCGGTCGCCACCGTCATGGCGGGTATCATCCTCATTCTGATGGGTGTTTTGAAGCTGGGGAGCCTGATACGCTTTATTCCCTACACCATCACCACGGGGTTTACCGCCGGTATTGCCGTGACGATTTTTATTGGGCAGTGGAAGGACTTTTTCGGCGTGAGCTACGGGGAAAAGCCCATTGAGACCATGGAGAAGGCCGCGTGCTTTTTTCGCAGTCTGGACACGGTGAACCTGTGGGCGGCGGCGGTGGGCGCGGTGTGTCTCGCCATTCTTATTATCTGGCCGCGGATCAATAAGCTGATCCCCGGCAGCCTTATCGCCGTGCTGGCGGGTATCGCCATGGTGAAGCTTTTCGATCTGCCGGTGAACACCATCGGCGACCTCTATACCATCTCCAACAGGCTGCCGTCGTTCACGGTGCCGTCGTTCTCCTTTGAGACGGTGCAGAGTATGCTGCCAAGTGCGTTTACCATCGCGATACTGGCCGCCATTGAGAGCTTGCTCTCCTGCGTGGTGGCGGACGGCATGGTGGCGACGCACCACAACTCCAACACGGAGCTGATCGCGCAGGGTATCGGCAACGTAGGCTCCGCGCTGTTCGGCGGTATCCCCGCTACGGGGGCGATCGCCCGCACCGCCGCCAACATCAAGTCCGGAGGACGCACGCCGGTGGCGGGGATGATCCACGCCGCCGTGCTGGTGCTGGTGTTGGTGGTGCTGATGCCCTACGCCGCGCTAATCCCTATGCCCTGCATCGCCGCCATCCTGTTCAGCGTGGCGTATAATATGTGTCAGTGGCGTCCCTTTGTGCGGCTCTGCAAGTGCGCCCCCAAGAGCGACATTCTGGTGCTGGTGCTGACGTTTTTGCTGACGGTCATCTTCAATCTGGTGGTGGCCATCGAGGTGGGGATGCTGCTGGCGGCACTGCTGTTCATGAAGCGCATGAGCGACGAGACGGAGGTGCGGGGCTGGAAGTACAAAGACATGCCGGAGGATCAGCTCACCGAGGTACCGCTGCACGTGCGGGTGTATGAGATCCGCGGGCCGCTGTTCTTCGGCATGGCCGACCACATCGGGGAGATCACCGTCAAGGAGTTTACCCGGTGCCTTGTCATCCGGATGCACATGGTCAACGCGCTGGACGTGACGGCACTCAACGCGCTGGAGGCACTGTACGACGAGTGCGCCAAGAAGGGCGTGCGGGTCATCTTCTCCCACGTCAACGAGCAGCCCATGCACGTGATGGAGCACGCCGGGTTCGTGGAGAAGGTGGGACGGGAGAACTTCTGCGACCACATCCAGCAGGCCATCGCGCTGGCAGCGGAGGGGTGAGGGGGGGTTCGCAGGTATATACAGTGGATGCGAAAACCCGCCGCAGGGGGGTATCGTTAGCAAAATAGAAAAGCCCTCTGAAATCAACGATTTTAGAGGGGGTCTGGTCCGAGTGGGGCGACTCGAACGCCCGGTCTCTTGATCCCAAACCTATGTCTGAACCTTCAGACAGGCCTGTTACGCCCTCTTTGGTGCTTTCCGGCACTCCTGCGGTTCCTCTTTGGAACTCTTTTGCCCTGTTCGTTTCAGGCACCACTTTCGTCTTTTGGGATTTGTGTGGGATTGAATTCTGTATATTAAAAGTGCTTCCGACCGGGATTGTCCCCGGCAGCGGGTGCTTTTTACCGCAGCGAGCAGCTCAGAAACTGCGCCGCATAAACAAAGAAAGAAGCGCGATGACAAAAAGACAGCAGGCTGACTTGGATGATAGCCAGCCTGCTGAGCGAAGATGGTTATTCGATGTTTTGCCTTTCGGCAGCAATACGTGTTCTTTTGCCTGAGAATGCAATGCCGATTTTTATAATTGACGTAACATTCATTGCCTGCAGATCAACGCTGTATGCACGGTCGTTAATCTGTTGCAAGGCAACATTAGCAAGGTCTTCAAGCTGCGTTTCAGAGCGGCCTTTTCCGGCCTTTAATTCGATCAAAATGCCAGGCAGCCGCTTATTCAAAGGAAGCAGCTGAATATCAAACCGTCCATCACCAGCTTCGCGATTGGAGGTAATGCGATAACTGTTGTCCATCACAGCGCACATACCCAATATCAGACCATGGTAAAATGTTTCGT
>URXW01000023.1 GCA_900551995.1 uncultured Eubacteriales bacterium | reverse complement strand
AACTGATCACCTTGTCGTGGGCCGATTTTCATATCCGCTACAGGTACATCCTCAAAGGCCGGCGGTTGCTGACGCTCAACGCCAAAGCAGAACACCTTCTGAAGCAGATACCGGAAACTGACTCGCCCTATGTGTTCCTCAACCCCAAAACCGAAGCGCCGTATAAGCTATACGAGTTCTACTATCTACACAAGAAAATCCTGAAACAAGCCAGGCTCCCGTGGGTAGCATTCCGGGATCTGCAGTGCCAATGCATGGAGGTGGGAATATGACACTTCGGGAATACATCCCCTTCTGGCAGGAAACCTATGATAAGCATCAGAGCAGGCCGACCACCTATGCGGCACACAACTATGTATTCAAAAACCATATCCTCCCCGGTTTGGGTGATATACCGCTCTCTGAATTGACATCGGAGATGGTCGGAGAATTTCTGGAGGAACGGCGGCGCTTCGGCAATCATCGACCCGGCAGCTCTGGCTTGGGGGAAGAAACCATGCGGCACATCCACCGCCTGCTTCAGCAATGCCTGGACCAAGCCATGCGGGATGGCCTGATTAGCGATAATCCCGCCAGAGCGTTCCACTACTCCAAGCCAAAGAAGGTCAATGCCGATGTGCTGACGCCGCTGGAGATGGAGGATTATCTGGATGCGGCAGAACGGCTGGGGCATCTCCCCATGTTCATGCTGGCCTTAACGGTCGGCCTGCGGCAGGGTGAGCTCATCGCCCTGAAATGGAATGACCTCAATGTAAAAAGCAGGACGCTGACCATATCAGAGCAGCGCTCTGTAGAACGGCGGGAGTTGATCGAATATGGCTCGGAAACGAGAACAATAACCTTGGCATCGGAGGTGGTCGACCTCCTGATCATGGAACACACCAAGCATCCAAACAGTCCGCTGATGTTCATGCATCCGGCCACGCAGAAGCCGTACTCGCCGCAGATGGTGCGCCGGATGCATAATGAGATCATCAAGGAAGCGGGGCTTGACCACATCCGATTCACAGATCTCCGGCACACCTGCGCCGTTCTATCTCTGCGGAACGGCATGGAAACCAAGGAACTGGCGCGGATGTTGGGACATTACCGGCCATCGATAACCCGGCAGAACTATGAACCTTATCTGCCGCACAAGGTGCAAAAGGATGAAGATATACCAAACGAAGCCACTCAGGGCGAGCTTCAGCAGGCGGCAAATATTCTGGATAATCTTCTGAAGTTCTGATAGCTATTCCGTAAAAGGTGAGTTGCCCACAGAACTCAATCATTTTACATCCAAAGAGGAGGAACCAAAATGAAAAAGAGAATCATCGTTACCGCGGCGATTACCGCCTGTCTCGCCCTGTGTGCCGCCGTGTGGCCGCAGGCCGAAACGGTCGAGAAAACACCCGCGCCGAGCGAAACGACCGCCGTGACCACTCCACGGCCGACACTTCCGGAAACAGAGGAACTGGTGTTGCCAGCAATCACAGAAAAGCAAGAATCGGGAATGCCGGAAGCTGAATCAGCCCCGGAAGTGGCCGCCAAGGAGTTGCCCACCCCTGCACCGGAAATAGAAGATGAAGCCGAAACAGAACAGAAATCTGCACCTCCTACGCAGACAGAACCCGCTCCGGTACATCCTACGCAGTCTGAATCGGCACCGGAACCAATAGCTAACGATAACGAACTGGCGGATATGGTCTATGTCCCCGGCTTTGGCTGGATACAAAGCGAAGGTCCCAACCATGTCGAGTACGCCGAGGATATGTACGAGAACGGCAATAAAATCGGCATCATGGGTTGACCTCAAAAATTGAGCCGCATAAACAATGAAATAAGGCGGTGAGTGCATCAGAGAAAATTTGTAGGGAACTTGTTGGGTGTAGAATCCCGAAAGTTCCCTGCATAGTTTTGCAATCTCTTACCCAAAGAAATACCGCTTTATCTCCGAAGCGCTGCCGTCCTTGTCACAGAGCCACTCAAAGTCCGAGCTGCAGTTCCAACAGTGGGCAATTACATCGAAGCCGCCGGGAGAATGTTTGTTGTCGGCTATGCTCATGACTTCCAATGGTTTCCCGCATGATGGGCAAGGCCTGATCTTCCTCGCTGACCGGGTGATTCTGTTTCTCCTCTCTGATTCGAGCGCTCCCAAAAGGCTCTGCCAGAGATTTGGATTCGGCTCGTGTTCTCCGTAGTCCTCAAAGTGGCGTCGAATATCATCGGTAGCCAACACAAGGAATTTGCCATCCAGAAGATGAATGTGGCGTTTGATATAATCAGCGACCACCATGGGCATATATGTGTTCCTGCCCATTGCATACCGCATCGCCGCTATCAGAATCAAGCGAAAGTCGTGGTCGTAGAGTGGGGCGAGATTATCCTGCGGAAACAGCAGAAACTCCTTACCGTTCTCCATAGATACACGCAGCGGCCGCTGTTCCTCCGTCACCAGATTCAGCAAACTATTGGTTTTGTCCTTCAGATCATCAATAGTGATTGCCTCGTAATCATGAAACGGCTTTACTTCATAATTCATTGTCGTTCCTCCGTTCGATTTAGTTCTGCCTGAAAAGCGTTTGCATTGTAGCTCTGATTGCCCGGAGGTTCAACGTTTTCTTTTGAGGTTTGAAAAAGTTTTATTAGTCCTAAAATTGTGTGTTACTATGAGCTCAAAATAGTGCCGAAATACAGGGAATAATGGAAGCTCGTGATTGCAATTGTTCGCCAAATGGTATATAATATTTTCAACACACTCGATGCATTGGGCTACCGTACCAATATCGACGATGCAGATGCAAGGGCTGTTCCTTTTCGTGATAGCATCAACTGTACCTTAGGTGTGGCCCTACCCTGTGGTAGGGCTGTTTTGTTTTGATGGAGTGTGAAATATGGATTACATTTCGATTGCAGAAGCTGCTGAAAAATGGGGGATCACCCGTCGACGCATCCAAGTCCTTTGTTCTCAAGGGAGAATCCCTGGCTTAACAAAGTTCGGGAAATCTTGGGCTATCCCTAAGGATGCTGAAAAACCTATGGATGCGCGCAAAAAGTGCAGCCAGGTTCAGCGCGAGAATTAATTGCTGTCCGTTTTAATGGACCAGAATTATGTTACTCTGAGTTAAAATAGAGACAGCGTATACATATTTTGACGGTACTGATATGTAGGAGAATCAAAAATGTGGTGCAAAACCTGCAATATAGAAACCAATGAAGAGCTTTGCCCGGTTTGTGGCTCTGTGACAATTGAAGATATCCCTACTGAAGTATATTGGTGTACTCATTGTGAAGTCCCGATTATTCAAGTAACAACACAGGCTGACAAGGGCTTTTGTCCTCTGTGTGCTAAGAAAATGAAGTATCTTTCTGCAGATCTGCGCCCTGTGTTTCCAGAGGAACGTCTGTTGCTCGAACTACTTTTAGGTGAGGAACCGTTTGCCTATATTGAAAAGTCTGTATGGGCAGCAAACAGCCGGTATTACATCAACGGGAAATCCGTTTCAATATCAAGCAAAACCTTCCAAGATGCTGATACTGATGCTTTATCCCAAAAGCTTAAGCAGTATAGAGACCAGAACACTTACGAGCATTTTGATAAGCATATTGCTCGATTTATCAGCGCAAATCAATTAAGGCTGCACTACCTCAAAGATGAGGCACACGCATTTATCAAAAAAGCGGCGGAGAAATTTGATGAAGAACATATTGTGCTTTCGTTTTCCGGGGGTAAGGATTCTACCGTAACAGCTGATATCGTCATAAAGGCCCTAAGCAATCCGAGCTTAGTTCATATTTTTGGTGATACAACATTAGAGTTCCCGGCAACGATCGAGTATGCATCAAGGTATAGAGAAAACCATCCTCTTGCAATTTTCCAGGTCGCCAAAAATAGAGAACAAGTATTCTACGATGTTTGCGAAGATATTGGTCCTCCGGCAAGAATGATGCGTTGGTGCTGCTCCATGTTTAAGACCGGCCCCATTACCAGGGTCATTAACAGCTTGTATCGCAACCAGCAGATCCTGACTTTTTACGGAATAAGAAAATCAGAATCTGTGAGCCGGAGCAAGTATAACCGTATTGAAGATGATGCTGAGTCCGTAAAGATCCAGCAGCAAACTGTTGCCTCTCCAATCTTCTTTTGGAAAGACTTTGATATTTGGCTGTATATTTTGTCTGAAGAAGTGGACTTTAACGATGCCTATAGATTGGGATATGATCGTGTTGGCTGCTGGTGCTGTCCAAACAACAACCAGCGTGCGCAGTTTTTATCCAGGATCTATATGCCGGAACAATCTAAAAAGTGGAGAGATTTTCTGATAAGCTTTGCTGAAAAAATCGGCAAACCGGATGCCGAAGTATATGTCGACACTGGAAAATGGAAGGCTCGTCAGGGCGGAAATGGTCTGGCCGCAGCTGGCGATGTGAAGATCCGGTTTACAAATTGCACTACGGAAGATCATGCGAAGATTTACAGCTTAGTACGTCCTTTGGACGATGACTTGATAGGCATGTTTACTCCGTTCGGGAGAGTCGCCCCAGAATTGGGTCAAAAGCTCCTGAACGAGGTTTTGGTTCTTGATATCAAAACCAATGTACCCATTATTTCCATCCAGCCATTTGGGCAAGACGGATATAAATATGCTGTAAAAGTAAGAACTATGAATGTGGCAGATCATGAGTCTTTGCAACGCATGATTGGATATCAAATCCGCAAGTTCAACGCTTGCCGTAAATGCTTAAAGTGCGAATCACTTTGCCGGGCAGGGGCTATCTCTATCGTTGGTGATAGTTATTATATTAACCCTGATAAGTGTGTTCGCTGCAAAATGTGTGTTACCGCCAAGTATTTGGATGGTGGCTGCATGATGGATAAATACTTAAGAACGAAGTAAGACATTTGGAGGTATGTACCGATGGCTATGAAATTTCGTGCCCATGATACATTTTTCATCAGAAAAGGTTGGCTGAGCAAGGGCATGAAACATGTCCACAATAGAGCCGACGTCTTTGTCTCTCGGGACGAAAATCCAACTGATGTGCTTGGCATCGGTACAAATATGGTAAAGGCTTTGCGATACTGGCTGCAGGCTGTTGGGGTAACGCAGGAGCCCGCGGCAGGACGGCGTATTCAGACCTTTACGGATCTTGGCAATCAGATTTATGAGCACGACCGATACATTGAAGAACTCGGAACGCTCCACCTCTTACATTACAAACTGGCTTCTAACAAAGAGGAGGCAACTGCATGGTACTATTTCTTCAATGAGTTCAAGATGACTGAGTTCACAAAAGAGGATTTTGTTTCGGCTCTGCAAAGTTATGTCCTGATGAGTGGCGAAGATATTTCCGTCGCTCTTCGTTCCCTCAATGATGATTTTACATGTATCGTTAATACCTACTTGCCGAGATATAAATCAAACCCTGGAAAGATATCTCCCGAAAATAACATAGACTGCCCGTTTGGAGAACTGGGATTTATCGATATTTTGAGCAAGGAAAAACGCACTTACAAAAAATCGATCCCGGCAGCAAAGAGCTTTAGCCCATGGGTTATTCTGGCGGTTATCATGGACCAAGTAGCTGGAAGAGAAGAAATCGCACTAAATGAGCTTCTGACAGCTCCGTGCAATATCGGCTGCGTTTTTAACTTGGATGCCATTACCATGCTCGATATACTCCACCGAGTAGAAAAAACTGGCGAAATTAAAATTATCAGAACGGCTGGCTTGGATATAGTCCGGTTAAACAATCAACGTACTTTCCAAGAATGCGTAGATATGTATTACGCAAGCATTGAAGAGTAAGATTAGGAGAAAACGGAAATGAGTAACATGATTTCTGTTGCTTCGGGTTTTCAATATTCTGTGAATATTGGATATGACCTGAACAATGATGATAAACTCAAAAACTTCATACCGACTCAATCGGCGCTTACTCTTCTCGAGGATATTCTTTTGAGTACCCGGATTACCTCTACTGAAAGAGCTCGGGTTTTAATTGGTGCCTACGGCAAGGGAAAATCGCATATTATCCTGATGATTCTTTCCATGCTGATGAAAAAGGATATATCCTTGTTTGAAAAGCTGCTTCCCAAGCTGGAGAGTAACAAGCGCCTCCATCAGTGTGTGTTGAGTTATTATGAAAGTGACCAAAAACTTCTTCCGGTAATTATTAATGGCAGCAACACCAGTCTTCCACAGGCTTTTCTTCTGGCACTTCAGAGAACATTGGCCGAAAATGAACTGCTGGGTATTATGCCAGAAACCAACTACAAGGCTGCAGTTGCAGTGATTCAGCGATGGAAAACTGATTTTCCGGATACCTATGTGCAGTTGCAAAAAGCAATTGATGAACCCATCGGGAAATTCATCGAGGATCTCGAAGATTATAGTATTACCGCATATGAGAAATTTGAACGAATTTACCCTACACTGACTGCTGGCAGCGTATTCAGCCCGTTTCTTGGGTTTGATGTTGTAGAACTGTACGAAAGCGCTGTTCGAGGATTGCGTTCAAAAGGATATACAGGCATTTATGTCGTTTATGACGAATTTAGCAAGTTCTTGGAGGCGAATATCTCCGAGGCATCTGTCAGCGATACAAAAATGCTGCAGGATTTTGCTGAAAAGTGCAATCGCAGTGGCGAGCATCAAATCCACTTGATGCTGATTTCTCACAAAGAAATTGCCAATTATATTGATACTTTGCCTAAACAGAAAGTCGATGGATGGCGAGGCGTATCTGAGCGTTTTAAACATATCCACCTCAACAACAACTTTGCCCAGACCTATGAAATCATTGCATCTGTAATTCAAAAAGATGCTGCTCTTTGGGCGGAATTCTGTCAGCAGCATAAAGGGGAGTTTGATAGCGTAAAACATCGCTATGCAAACCATGCAATTTTCACAGATACTACAAGGAAGGATTTAAAGCATAGGTTTTTCATTTACGATTTTTGTTATTGCAGTCTTCTGACCAGCCCAAATTGCTCCAGGAATTACAATGGGGGTCGCTTCAGGAGCAGTACTCTCGACTTGACTGTGGTCGTTCTTTATGTTTTCAGGAATCTCTGTATCTGGATGCGTACCATCGTCGGCGGCATCTTTAGAGGGAGCACCTTCTTCTGGCTTTGACGCAATATTGGCACGTTTCACAGACTTATTGGAAACATCATATACATAAGGGACATCATCATTGTACCCGCACACAAAGAAATGGGTGCCGCCGCCTGAATAGTATTCAACGAGCTTATTAGCAACATCTTCGGTAGTATCTGATTCGCAGACTTTCTCAATCTCGAACCTACGGACAAAATCTGCAACGGTAACTCCGTCAATCATTGCATCTCCGCAAAAAGAAACACCCGTCCCAGTCTTTTTAATTAGTAAAACCTTTTGAGCATTGTCACTGGAAGTATATGTAGTTTGAAATATTACTGTTTTGGCGGGGACTCCATCCTTGGCAGGAATATCAATGCTATTTGTCATTTTGGTTCTGGTAAGTCTGCTGTCGGCAGCCATGACAATTCCTTCGGGAACATAAATACAGCACATAATAGACATCGTAAGCACTCCCTTCTGTCTATGTGTGAGTTTGATTTGCATAAATCTAATTCCAAATCTATTTTACACTATATATCGCAATTTTTCAACAAAGGAGATGGTAGATGCAGTGTTGCACCAGTTAGGGATGGGTTAGGGATTTTACGGTTTTCACAGTTTTTCTGCACCGCAGTTATTGCCGCCATTTTGCCTCTCTGACCACAGTTAAAATGTGGTCAAGCGTACTCTAAAAACCGAACTTTTAACGCAGAAAAACCGCCTTTTTAGGCGGTTTTTCTGGGAAAGGTGGTCCGAGTGACAGGATTCGAACCTGCGGCATCCTGCTCCCAAAGCAGGCGCGCTACCAACTGCGCTACACCCGGTTATTAAGTTATTCTATCCGGCTGGGCGTATTCTCCCAAAGCAAGCGCGCTACCAACTGCGCTAATCCCGGATTTTTGGTTATTGAGTTTTGCACCAGATGTGGTCAAACATGTGGTCAGGCGGATTTTTTGACCATCTCGGCTTGCGGGGGAAGTGCCTGTATCGCAGGCGTATCAAGGGATTGCGGACATTGCATTTTCCGGCTTGAAGGGGGAGCGACCCGCTCCCAAAATCAAGCGCGATACCAGCTTCGCTACACCCGGATATTTGGTTTTGTGGGGGGGTGAACCTCTATATGGGGCGGTGTGTGCAGGGGACGCCGCCTGCAGGGCAACGGCATGGAGCATTGACAGTGCAGATGGGGTTTGTGCGGGGCGGTGTGGGGGAGACAACGCTTATCCTACCATGTTCTGCGGGAAAAAGCAACAGGGTGCAGGCAGATTTTCTGCCGGCACCCTGTTTTGCGTAACCTCCAGGCGCGCTTTGCGCTTCTGCGCCCTCTGATTCGTTTGGAAACACAGGGGCTTGGAGCCGGTGGGGACACAGAGGCAAACGGGGGAGCTTATTTTGCTTCGCCGTCCGGCAGCAGCGGGAACGTAATGTCCGCACGGAACAGGTCGGCGTCGATGGACAGCGCGAACGTGCCGCCTTGCAGCTGCACGAGGCTGCGGGCGATGGAAAGACCCAGCCCGCTGCCCTCCGTGTGGCGGGAGGCGTCGCCACGGACAAACCGCTCCATCAGCTCGTCGGGGGAGATGTTCAGCTCGTCCCGTGACACGTTCTTGAAGCTGATGGTCACGCTGCCGTTTTGCACGCTGCCCGCCACGTAGACACGGGTTCCGGGCAGGGCGTATTTGCACACGTTGGACACCAGATTGTCCATGACGCGGCTCAGCAGGCGGCTGTCGGCGCGGATGGTGGTGCCCGGCTGCGGCGGCTGCACCACCAGCGTCAGATGGCAGGACGCCAGCCGCTCCTGATACTCGCCCTCCACCTGGGACAGCAGCACGTTGACGTCTGTGGGCTGGAGCTCCACGGTCAGCGTGCCGGAGGACGCCTTGGACGCCTCCACCAGATCCTCCGTCAGCTTTTTCAGACGCTTGCTCTGGCGATCCAGCACGGCGATATACTCCCGCGCGGCGGGGGAGGAGATGTCCTCCTTTTGCAGCAGATCCACGTAGTTGACGATGGAGGTCAGGGGCGTTTTGATGTCGTGGGAGACGTTGGTGATCAGCTCCGTTTTCAGCCGCTCGGACTTCATCTGCTCTTGCAGTGCCTGCTCCAAGCCGCCCTGCACGTCGTTCAGCTCCTGCCCGTACCGCTTGAAGTCCCACAGAAGGAACCGGGTGTCGATAGGCTCAGAGAAGTCGCCGCGCGCCAGCTTTTCGCCGCCCCTTTGCAGTGTCCGCAGGCTTACGGCGATATACAGCACCGCCAGCAGCTCCACCAGCTTGACCACCAGAAACAGCGGGTCACGGCTGGGGCTTACATACAGGATAAATTCCAGCACCGTCAGCCCCAGCGTCGCCAGTGCCGTTTTCCACACCAGCGGCAGCCGCACCGTCATGTGCCGCAGGATGCGCCAAAGGAAGCGCAGGAGCCGTGCCGTCAGCGAACGGCGGATCACCGTCCCGGCCTTGCACTGGGCGGTAAAGGCGCACAGGAACAGCAAAACGAGAGGTATCAGCACTGCACAGAAAACGTCGAGCCCTAAGTTCCAATAAAAGACGTCCCAGCCCAGAAGGAACACGGTAAACAGCGCGATGATCCACACGTCGGCGGGGATCCTGTCCAGCCACGTCAGGTGGATGCCCTCGTGACCCTGCCAGTGTCCGGCGGACGCCAGAGAGAAGCAGAAGCACAGCAGCGTCAGCAGCGCGAAGAACACCGTCAGGAGCACCGTCAGCGCGGTGTGCTCCAGCAGCCACGTGAGCCGCAGGTAGGAGTAGCTGGCCGCGTCCTGCGCGTGCAGAAGATCGGCGGAGATGGTGATGATGGCGGTTTGCCCGTCCGCTAAGGTGTAGACAAACAGCTCCTGCGTGGAGCACAGGGGCGTGTCGCCGTCCGCCAGAGCGAAGTTCTCGAAGGCGACCTTGTCCGACTCGCCGTCACGGACGGACAGGTGGCAGTCGCAGTTGTCCCGGGAAAACTCCTCGGCAAAGGCGCGGGGCAGATCCTCCACCACCAGCCGCTGCTCCTCCTCGGAGATGCTCTCGCTGCCGATGATGCTGTAATCATAGGTGCCGTCGTTTGCCAGCAGCCCGATGTTTGCCAGCTTTGTGCGGAGGAAGTTGTCCGCGTTGTAAATGGCATTGCGGCACTGATCCTCATAGAGCGTCTGGCGGAGGTACTCCCCGCCGTCCAGAAATACGTTGTAGTTGGCGAGAACGACCACGCCGGCACCGCCCAGAACGGTCAGCGCACCGAATAGCAGTGTCAGGAAAAAGGCGGCGCATTTCGCCCATGTCCTGTCCAGAAACCGTTTCATGTGACGTTGCCCTCCATTTTATAGCCCTTGCCCCAGACCACCTTGATATAGCGCGGTTCCGAGGGGTTGATCTCCAGCTTTTCCCGCAGGTGGCGGATGTGCACGGCGATGGCTCCCGCCGCGTTCAGCGGCACGTCCTCCCACACCCGGCGGTAGATCTCGCTGGGGGAGAACACCGTGCCGGCGTTCTGCATAAGGAAGCGCAGGATGTCGTATTCCTTCGGCGTCAGCGACACGGGGTCGCCGTCCACGGTGACGGTTTTGGCGTTGTCGTCCAGCTGTATGCCGCCGATGACCAGCGTGCTGGGCTGAACCTGCCCGCCGCCCAGCTGCAGATACCGCCGCAGCTGGGAGCGCACACGCGCCAGCATCTCGATGGGGTTGAAGGGCTTGGTGATATAGTCGTCCGCGCCCACGTTCAGCCCCAGCACCTTGTCGGTGTCCTCGCCCTTGGCGGTCAGCAGGATCACCGGAACGTTGCTGGTCTGGCGCAGCTGCGCCATGGCGGTCAGCCCGTCCATGACGGGCATCATAATGTCCATGAGGATCAGGTGTACATCCTCCCGCGACGCGATGGCGATGGCGTCCTTGCCGTTGTAGGCGTGCAGCACCCGGTAGCCCTCCGAGCGCAGGTAGATCTCCAGTGCGGAGACAATGTCCTTTTCGTCGTCAACGACTAAGATGGTGTACATGGCGGAACCTCCTGTGGGCAGTTTTCTCTATCATACCCCCATATCGCCGGGAACACAAGTTCAATTCTTTACGGCGGGGGAGGGCAGGGAGGTCAGCTTTACCCCGTGGCGGATGGGCTTCCACTCCACCTTCATAAACAGGGCCGCCATGGAGATGGGGAGGTACGTCAGCATGAACAGGGGGAACGTCAGGGTGTACGCCAGCTTTTTCCACGCCGGGGCGTGGATGCGCCGCCACTCGGAGGCGGTGGTGATGCCGCCCAGCACCAGCAGCGTGGCGAGGATGCTGCCCATGCACTCCAGCAGCGAGGACGCGGCGAACCACGCGCCGTCCCCTTGCAGCAGACCCAGCACCGTCAGCGTCAGATTCGCCAGCAGGCACAGCGCGGTCAGAATAAACGCCGGCAGGATGGACATGGACATATCGAAGCAGCTCCAGCTGCCCTTGGCGGTGCCCTTGAGCAGCGCGCCGCCGTACCGCTGGAACACCTGCACGTAGCCCTTTGCCCAGCGCAGCCGCTGGCGCACGGACTGGCGGAAGTCGGTGGGCTGCTCGTCATAGAGCACCGCGTTCTCGCAGATGACGATCTTCTCGCCCCGCAGGATGTGGTACACGGAGAACTCGATGTCCTCCGTCAGCAGGAAGAAGTGCCAGCCGCCGCTCTCCTCCAGCACACGGCGGGAGAACAGGAAGCCCGTGCCGCCCACGGCTCCGCTGGCTCCCAGAAGATTGCGGGCACAGTTGAGATAGCGGCTCTCCCGCAGGAACCACAGGGCGTAGCCCGCGCTGATCCAGTTGTCGCCGAAATTCTTGCTGTTGCGGTAGCTGGTGACGATCTCGTTCCCGGCGGAGAACGTCTCGTTCATCCGCTCGATGTAGTCCGGGGCGAGGAGGTTGTCCGCGTCGAACACGAAGTAGCCGTCGAAGCCCTCCGGATAGTCGGCTCCCACGTGCTGCAGGAGGAAATCCAGCGCGTAGCCCTTGCCCACGTTGAGGTGGTTGAACCGCTCGTATACCACCGCGCCGTGGCTGCGGGCGATGGCGGCGGTGCTGTCGGTACAGTTGTCCGCCGCCACGAACACCGTGACCAGCGACATATCATACGTCTGCGCCTTGAGGGAGTCCAGCAGCCCGGCGATGACGTTTTCCTCGTTCCGGGCGGCGATGAGCACCGCGTAGCGGTGGGCAGCGGCAGGGGAGGGCTGGGGCTGCCGCTTTTTCAGCAGCACCAGCGGTATGTAGAAAAATTGGTAGGTGTAGCAGATGAAAAACAGGGCGGAGATCACCGCGTTGACGGTGCGTAGCGTGAGTTCCATAGAGGCACTTCCTTTCTTCCCTTTCTGCTCTCTATGGTAAAGAACCGCCCTTTAAGAAACAAGCGGGCGGAAGATTAAGAGTTTTTTAAGACGGTAAAATTCAGGTAAGAAAACAACCGCGCAGAGGGCGTCAGCCCTCTGCGCGGTTGTCATAATAAAAATTATTGTAAACTCATCAGAGGAGCATACCTGCCAGTCGCCCCGACGACCACGCCCATTGCAAATTGTAGCCGCCGCAGTCGCCGTCCACGTCCAGCACCTCGCCGCAGGCGTACAGCCCCGGCACCAAGCGGCTCTGCATGGTTTGGGGGTCGAACTCGCCGGTTTGCAAGCCGCCCGCCGTTACCTGCGCCTGATCGAAGCCGCAGGTGCCGGTGATGGGCAGGGCGAACGCCGTCGCCTGCGCGGCGATACGGCGCAGGTCATCGTCGGTGAGGGAGGCGGCGGGCTGGTTGGTGAAGCCGGCTGCCTTGCAGAGCATCTGCCCCAGCCGGGTGTGGCAGGAGCCTACCAGCAGGGTGGAGGCTTCGTGGGCTGCCATGGTCTGCCGCCGCCGGTGCAGCCAGTGCAGCACCTCCTCAAGCTCCCAGTCGGGGAAGAAGTTCAGCACGCAGCTCAGTCCCTCGCCGCCGGTGGACACGGCGCGGGAGAGGTCGAAGATGGCGGGACCGCTGACGCCGTACTCGGTGAACAGCACCTCGCCGCGGTTTTCCGCCACGGTCTGTCCACCCCGGCGGACGGTGATGCCGCACTCCGCCTTGATGCCCTTCAGCGCACGGGGGTAGGTGGGGTCGGTTTTCAGCTGGACGAGGGAGGGGTACAGCGGTGTACGGTGGTGCCCCAGGCTCTTTGCCAGCTGATAGCCGTCCATGACGCCGCCCACCTTGCTGCCGGCGCAGCCGCCGGCTGCCAGAATGAGCTTTCCGGCGGTGAAGGCGTCCGTCTCCGTCCGCACGGTGAAGCCGTTGGCGGTTTTCTTCACGGCAGTGACCGTCTGCCCGGTGACGACCTCGATGGTGGGCTGCTCCAGCGCGTAGCGCAGCACGTCCAGCACGCTGCCCGCCATATTGCTCATGGGATAGACGCGGCCGCTGTCCTCGGCGACGGTCAGCAGACCGAGGGAGGCGAAGTATTGCAGGGTGCTCCCTACGTCGAAGGCGTTCAGCGCGTAGGCGCAGAAGCCGTCGCCGCCGTGATAGCGGGCGGGGGAGACGTTGTGGTTCGTCAGGTTGCACCGCCCGTTGCCGGTGGCTAGCAGCTTGCGCCCCACGCGGCTCTGCCGCTCCAGCAGCGTGACGCGGCGGCCGTGCTCCGCGGCGGTCAGTGCCGCCATCATGCCGCTGGCTCCGCCGCCGATGATGATGACATCCCGGCTCATTTCTGCGCCTCCAGCCTCCGGCGGGTGAGATAGCCCTCCAGCATCAGTGCCGCCGCCACCGCGTCCACCGTCTTTTTCCGCTTTTTGGCGTTCTGTCCGTTCTGGAACAGGATATTGTGGGCGTCGATGGTGGTGCGACGCTCGTCCCAGAGGATCACCTCCAGCCCTGTCTCCTGGCGCAGCAGCTCCCCGAAGGCGGCGCACTTTTCGGCGCGGGGACCCTCGGTGCCGTCCATGTTCCGGGGATAGCCCAGCACCAGCAGCTGTACGCCGTGCTCGGCGATGAGCCGACGGATGCCGGCGAGCACCTCCTCCTGTTTGCGGCTGTGGAGCACATCAGAGTGCCCCGCCAGCGTCTCTGTATAGTCGGAAATGGCGATGCCGGTGTGGGCGTCGCCGTAGTCGATTGCCATGATCTTCATGCTGCTGCACCTCATTTTTCGCGTTTTGCGTTTCGTATTGGCTCTATCATACACAAAATCACGGGGCGGCGCAACAAAAAAAGTGGCGTAAACCGGGAAAAACACGGTATTTTTCTGCAAAAAGCAGTTGACCGGCGGCGGAAAGTGTGATATAGTGGGCATTACCTGTGAGTGGGTGTTTTCTTTTTGCGCGCTTTTTCGCTTCGAGGGCGCGAAGGGACGACAGCCGGCAGGGAGGCAAAAGGGCGTCCCCCCAGGGGAGCCTAATCTAATAAGGAGGTGCCGTTAATGCGCGTGAAGATCACCCTGAGATGCAACGAGTGCAAGCAGAGAAACTACAACACGATGAAGAACAAGAAGAATACCCCTGACAAGCTTGAGCTGAACAAGTATTGCCCCTTCTGCAGAAAGCACACCGTCCATAGCGAGACGAAGTAACCGGAAGGAGATATTGACATGGCTGAAGAGAAGAAGGTCAGTAAGGATCGCGGCAAGTGGTTCCGCGAAATGAGAAGCGAGCTGAAGAAGGTCGTTTGGCCTGATGGCAAAACTACCGCTAAGAACACCGGCACCGTCCTGCTGTGCTCCCTCATCGTGGGCGCGGCGATCTGGATCTTTGACGCCGTGGCTCTGCTGGCGGTGGATACCCTCATCGGTCTGTTCGCCTGAGGAACGGGAGCATGGCTGATAACGCAAAGTGGTATGTGGCACATACCTATTCCGGCTATGAAAACGCGGTAAAGGCCGCCATCGAGAAGTCCGTGGTCAATCGCGGTATGGAGGACATGGTCCTCAAGACCGAGATCCCTCTGGAGACTGTCACCGAGGTCACGGAGACCGGCGTGATGAAGGAAGTGCAGCGGAAGATATTCCCCGGCTACGTCCTCATCAAGATGGTCATGACCGACGACACATGGCATCTGATCCGCAATATCCGCGGCGTCACCGGCTTCGTGGGTGAGGCAAACAAGGCCATCCCCCTGACGGATGACGAGGTGGCGGCTCTGGGCATGGAGAAGCGCGAGATCGTCGTGCTCTACCATGTGGGCGACACGGTACGCATTACCGAGGGCCCCCTGTCCAGCTTCACCGGCACCGTGGAGGAGATCGAGCCGGAGAAGAACAGGGTGCGCGTGGTCGTATCCATGTTCGGACGCGAAACCCCTGTTGATCTTGAGCTGGATCAGGTCGAGGTCAGCGAGAACTGAGCGCAGACAGTCTGCGCGGAAGGCACGGCACCCGTGTGCCGGTGCAAGTGGGAGAGACGCTGCGCGTCTCGCCAAGAGCGGCTTCCAAGACAGCCGCTACCACATCTTATTGAAGGAGGTGCCTACAAATGGCACAGAAAGTAGTTGGATACGTCAAACTGCAGATCCCCGCGGGCAAAGCAACTCCCGCGCCCCCCGTTGGCCCCGCTCTGGGTCAGCACGGCATCAACATCGCCGCTTTTACTAAGGAGTTTAACGAGCGCACCAAGAATGACATGGGTCTGATCATCCCCGTGGTCATCACCGTGTACGCCGACCGCTCCTTCAGCTTTATCACCAAGACCCCTCCCGCAGCGGTCCTCATCAAGAAGGAGTGCAACATTGAGTCCGGTTCCGGCGTTCCCAACAAGGAGAAGGTCGCTACCATTTCCAAGGCCTCCCTCCAGAAGATCGCCGAGCTGAAGATGCGCGACCTGAACGCCGCGTCTCTTGAGGCTGCCATGAGCATGATCGCCGGTACTGCCCGCTCCATGGGTGTTACCGTCGGCGAGTAAGGAGGGTGTAAGAAATGTTTAGAGGTAAGAAATATCAAGAGAGTGCCAAGCAGATCGACAAGGCGACGCTGTATGACCCCAAGGAGGGTCTGGAGCTGATCTGCAAGACCGCTTCCGCCAAGTTCGACGAGACCGTTGAGCTGCACGTCAAGCTGGGCGTTGACTCCCGTCACGCCGACCAGCAGGTGCGCGGTGCCATCGTTCTGCCCAACGGCACCGGCAAGTCCGTCCGCGTTCTGGTGTTCGCCAAGGGCGACAAGGCCGACGCTGCCAAGGCAGCCGGCGCCGACTACGTGGGCGAGATGGATCTGGTGGAGAAGATCCAGAAGGAGAACTGGTTCGACTTCGACGTGGTCGTCGCTACCCCCGACATGATGGGCGTCGTCGGCCGTCTGGGTAAGGTGCTGGGCCCCAAGGGTCTGATGCCCTCCCCCAAGTCCGGCACCGTGACTCCCGACGCCGCCAAGGCAGTGCAGGAGGCGAAGGCCGGTAAGGTCGAGTACCGTCTGGACAAGACCAACATCATCCACTGCCCCATCGGCAAGGTTTCCTTCGGTGCTGACAAGCTGTTTGAGAACTATTCCGCTCTCATCGGCGCCATCATCAAGGCCAAGCCCGCCGCTGCCAAGGGTCAGTATATCAAGTCCTGCGTGGCTGCGTCCACCATGGGCCCCGGCGTGAAGATGAACGCCAACAAACAACTGTAATATTTGAGGGCACCGCGATACCGACTCCACCGCACAGCTCACCGGCATATTTCCCACCGGTCTGCGTGGAAGCCTCTTGAAATACACAAAGTATTCCTGCGAGGCTTTGCCTTGCCCGGCGAAAAATCTGCGCGGAGATCTGAACGGCGGCTCGGTATCTTGGCACCCGACGGCTCTTTCAGGAAGTGCCCTGAAAAAATGCCGAAACACTGTTATCTTGGGCTTGACAAGCTGTGAGGCCTTGGATATAATAGTGGTTGCGTTCCAAAGACAGCAGGTGGCGTATGCCGTAAGTCCTGCCGAGGATGGCACATCGTTATGATTGCTTTTCACCGTCCTCATGTCCTTTGGCATGGGGACGGTTTCCTTTTTTGAACGCACCGAAATTCTAACGGAGGTGAAATCAAAGAATGCCCAACGCAAAGGTTCTGTCTGAAAAGCAGGCGATCGTGGCGGCGTTGACCGAAAAGCTGCAGAGTTCCGCAGCCGGTGTCATTGTTGATTACAAGGGCATCACCGTGGCAGAGGATACCGCTCTGCGCGCGGAGTGCCGCAAGAACAACATTGAGTACGCTGTCATCAAGAACACCCTGCTGCGTTTCGCTTTCAACAACTGCGGTCTGAACGAACTGGACGATCAGCTCAACGGTACCACTTCTCTGGCTATCTGCACTGACGATCCCGTTGCTCCCGCGCGCGTGATGGCGGACTACGCAAAGAAGCTGAAGGACAAGTTCGAGATCAAGGGCGGCTTCATGGATGGCAAGGTCATCTCCATGGAGACTGTGAACGCTCTCGCGTCCATCCCCGCACTGCCCGTGCTCCAGGCACAGGTGCTGGGCACCATGCTGGCTCCCATTTCCGGTCTGGCTTGCGTGCTGAAGCAGATCGCCGAGAAGAACGGCGCAGCCGCCGAGTAATTCGGCACCCTTTCCCGCGGGTGGACGCCCGCCACAACACTTAACAAAAATCTCAAAAATAGGAGGCTATCACAAATGTCTGAGAAGATTACTGCTATGATCGAAGAGATCAAGGGTTTGACCGTTCTGGAGCTGTCCGAGCTGGTGCACGCTCTGGAGGAGGAGTTCGGCGTTTCCGCCGCTGCCATGGCTGCTCCCGCTGCCGGTGCTGCTGCTCCCGCCGCTGAGGAGAAGACCGAGTTCGATGTGGTCCTGACTGGCTTTGACGCCGCTCAGAAGATCAAGGTCATCAAGGTCGTCCGCGAGATCTCCGGTCTGGGTCTGGCTGAGGCCAAGGCTGCCGTTGAGAGCGTGCCCCACACCCTGAAGGAAGCTCTGTCCAAGGACGACGCCGAGGCCATGAAGAAGCAGGTCGAGGAGGCCGGCGGTAAGGTCGAGCTGAAGTAAGTAAAGACTTCCGTACAAAAGTCCCTCTGCGTGAGCAGAGGGACTTTTTAGGCTGTCGAAAAAGCCGTCGGCTTTTCTCGACAGCCTGCAATAATGCCGTTATTTTCGTGCCGCAAAGCGGCACGAAAATATTCGCTTCGCTCCACGCACGCCTTGCATAGCAAGGCTTAGCGCGGCATTTGATCCGATTCGAGGCGGGCTTTGCCCCCTCGAGCTCCCCCTGTAATGCGGAAGGACTGCACACACCGGGGGATTTATCGACAAGCAGAAAAGTCCCTCTGCGTGAGCAGAGGGACTTTTTTGCGCGGTAAAACCCACAGCCGCCGGCACCGCCGGCGGCTGTTGGTTTACATAATGATAAAGACTACTGCTTTTTCCGCAGGTGGGAGATGCCCCATACCGCCGCAGCCAGCAGGGCGACGGCGATAGCGACGATCACCGCCGGACTGGGGGAGGCAACCACGGCGACGGGCCGCCACGCGGCATAGAGCGTCATGTCGTGGGTCACCGCTGCGGTGAAGTTCCACGGGCGCGTCAGGTCGTAGTTTGCGAACCAGCCGCCGAAGTCGTAGCCCTCGCGGGTGAGCTCCTGCGGGGCGGCAATCGCTTCGCCCCAGGGGACGGTCAGTGATTCCACGGCGGAGCCGCCGTTGCTCTCGAAGGTCACATGGCACTGGTCGGAGATCTCCACGGAGGAGTCCTCCGTCGTGACGGGGAACAGCTCCATGCCGTCGCGGGAGGAGACGAGGAAGCTGCGCTGGGACAGCACGCCCGTGCCGCTCCGGGACAGCACCTTGAGCTGGAAGGAGGCGACCACGGTTTCCGCCGCCCAAGCCTCGCCGTCGCCGAAGGACAGGAAGTGCAGGCACACCGCCTGCTGCCCGTCCCGCAGCGGTATCACGGAGGAGGTCACGCCGCTGTGCAGCAGCAGACTGTCCGGCTGGAGGGCGAAGAAAGAGGGATCGAAGGTGACCTCGTCCTGCATGGCGTACATGGGCTCGTCGCCTGCCGTGCGGTGCAGAGTCACCGTGACGGTCACGGTGTCGCCGGGGAGGGCGTTGCAGCTTTCCCACCCGTTGACGGACAGCTTGAAAATGTACGCCGGTTCGCCGCCGTACGTTACGGCGGGCAGCAGCATCACGACCAGCAGCAGGCTCAAAAGCAGCCGTTTCATATTAGTTCAGGAAGTCCTTCAGCTTCTTGGAGCGGGAGGGGTGGCGCAGCTTCCGGAGAGCCTTCGCCTCGATCTGGCGGATGCGCTCACGGGTGACGTTGAACTCCTTGCCGACCTCCTCCAGCGTGCGGGTGCGACCGTCCTCGATGCCGAAGCGCAGCTTCAGCACCTTCTCCTCGCGGGGCGTCAGGGTGCTGAGCACGTCCACCAGCTGCTCCTTCAGCAAGGTGAAGCTGGCGGCCTCGCTGGGCTCGCTGGCGGCCTCATCGGGGATGAAGTCGCCCAGATGGCTGTCCTCCTCCTCGCCGATGGGGGTTTCCAGCGACACCGGCTCCTGCGCGATCTTCAGGATCTCGCGTACCTTGTCCACAGGCATATTCATCTCCTCGCTGATCTCCTCGGGGCTGGGGTCGTGACCCAGCTCCTGCAGCAGCTGGCGGGAGACGCGGATGACCTTGTTGATGGTCTCCACCATGTGGACGGGGATGCGGATGGTGCGCGCCTGATCGGCGATGGCGCGGGTGATCGCCTGCCGGATCCACCATGTGGCGTAGGTGGAGAACTTGTAGCCCTTGGTGTAGTCGAATTTCTCCACCGCCTTGATAAGACCGAGGTTGCCCTCCTGGATCAGATCGAGGAACAGCATACCGCGCCCCACGTACCGCTTGGCGATGGACACCACCAGACGGAGGTTCGCCTCGGCGAGACTCTGCTTCGCCTTTTCGCCCGCCTTGATCTGCTTTTTCAGCTGCGCCAGCTCCTCGTCGGACAGCACCTCGCCGTCCGCCTCCGCCTGCGCCACGCGCTCCTCCGCCTCGCGTCCGGCGGACATGGTGGTGGCCAGCTCCACCTCCTGGTCGGCGGTCAGCAGGGGCACCTTGCCGATCTCCTTCAGGTACATACGAACGGGATCGTCGATGTTGAAGCTGTCCACCAGCGTGTTGGGATCGACCAGCTCCTCCTCCTCGATCTCCGCGATCTCCTCCATGGCGGGCTCGCCGTCGTCATCGGGCAGGTCGGCGAGGAAGTCCTCCGCGCCCACCTCGATGCCCAGCTGCTCCAGAGAGTCATAGATGGAGTCCATCTGCTCGCCCTCCAGATCCATCTCGTCCAGCACCTCGGACAGCTCGGCGGAATCCAGCTTGCCCTTCTTCTTGCCCTTGGTAAACAGCTCCTTCAGCTTCTCGTGGGTGTTCAGCAGGGACGCCGCCGGCAGCGTGGCGATGGTTTTCTCGTCCAGCGCGCCTTTGGCGGGCTTGTCCTGCGCCGGCTTGTCCTGCGCGGGAGCGTCCTCCAGCAGTGCGTCCGCCATCTTCTCCAGCTGCTCCGCCGTGTACTTTTCGTCAGTCATGTTCGCTTTCCTCCGTAGCCTTTTTTGTCTTTATAGGTGTCTCTGGCAGCCGCCAGCGGGTCAAAGCCGGCGGTGCGCTTAGTGTATTCTTCCTTGATGATGCGTATGTAATCCGCCAACGCCTGGGGTGCGTTGGCTGTGGATTCCGGTTTTTGCAGCAGGGAGGTCAGGTGGTTCATCTCCTCCGCAGTCAGCACGGCTGCCATAGCTGCCATGCTGACGTGACCGCGCCGCTGCCACAGCTCCCCGTAGATGCGTCCCAGCAGGGGAGAGGAGAATTCCTCCGCCCGCACAGGCGTCTCATCGGGGAACAGGCTCTCGTCCTGCGACAGCAGGCGGATGACGCCCTCCTCCGCCATGGCACTGCGTAGATTCTGATAGCGGATGCTCCGCTCCGCGGGCTGCAAGCTGGCCGCCGGGTTCAGCTCCCTGCGCTCCTGCTGCTTCCGCGCCTTGGCGCGCTGCCGCTTGGCGGCGCGGCTTACCTCCATCCGCATGGCGTCCACCGGCAGGGACGCCGCCTCGGCGGCGCGGGTGGTATAGACCTCGCGCTCCACAGGGTCATCGAGTTTACATAATGCTTCTGCTATCTCGCCGGCGTATCCAATGCGCCCCTTGTCGTCCTTCAAGTCGTACTTTCCGGCGATCTGGGACATTGTGAATTCTACGCCGTTTTCGCTGCCGGACAGGAGATTTTCAAAGGCGTCCCGCCCTTGGTATTTGATGAAGTCATCCGCATCCTGCTTTACATAATTCCCGTCCACCAGACGCTGCGGCAGGCGCAGCACCTTCACCTTGAACTCGGTGTTTCGCAGCAGCTCCAAGGCTCTGTCCGTGGCAAGCTGCCCCGCCTTGTCGTTGTCGTAGCACAGCACCAGCTCCTTGGTAAAGCGGCTCAGCAGGCGCACCTGCTCCTGCGTCAGTGCCGTGCCCATGGACGCCACGGCGTTGTCAAAGCCCGCCTGATGCAGCGTCACCACGTCCAGGTTGCCTTCGCACAGGATGATGTTGGGGCGTTTCGTTTTCTTCGCCAGATTCAGCCCGTACAGCACCCGCCGCTTGCTGAACGCCACCGTCTCGGTGGTGTTCATGTACTTCGGCGAGGAATTGTCGATCACGCGGCTGCCGAAGCCCACCACATCGCCCCGGCTGTCGATGACCGGCAGCATCAGACGGTTCCGGAACTTGTCGTAAATGCCGCCGTTTTTCCCGGCTGCCGCCAGTCCCGCCGCCAGCAGCTCCTCCTTGGTGTAGCCCTTGGCGCGCATGGCGCGCGTCAGCGCGTCCCACTCGTTCAGCGACGCGCCCATACCGAAGCGGACGGCGATATTTTTCCGTATCTGCCGGCGATCCAGATAGGACTGCACCGCCGCACCCTGCGGCTGCTGTAGCTGCTCATAGTACCACCGCGCCGCCGTCCGGTTCAGCTCCAGCACCCGGCGGCGCATACGGTCGGCACCGGTCTGCTCCTCCTCGGCGGGCAGGGGAAGGTTGGCGCGCTTCGCCAGAAACGCCACCGCCTCCGGGAAGGACAGTCCCTCGATCTCCATGATGAAATTGATGACCGAGCCGCCCTTCTTGCAGCCGAAGCAGTGGTAGATCTGCTTGTCCGGCGCAACGGAGAAGGAGGGCGTTTTCTCGTTGTGGAACGGGCAAAGACCGAACAGGTTGCTGCCCTTGCGCGTCAGGGTGACGTAGCTTGACACCACGTCGGCGATGTCGTTCCGCGCCACCACCTCGTCCAGAAATGTGTCGCTGAACCGCATGAGAGCCCTCCTTTCCGCCGCTTGCGCGGCACGGATGATACCTTACATTATACTATACGGAATTACCGTCCGAAATCCTCTTTTTCTCCGCAACTTTTTCCCCAAAAACCGCAAAACCGCCTGCAAGGGCGGTTTTGCGGTTTACCATAACATAGAAACTATACGTTATTGTCAACTAAATCGACGGGCAGCGTCGTGTCCTCTCCGGAAGGCGGGACATCGGGCACCGCCGCCGGAGCGGGCGGGCAGTCCGGCTCCGGCATTGTAGGAGCGGGGGAGAGGGCGGGGCAGCTTTGCGCGGCGGCCTCCTGTGCGGCTTCCTGCGCGGCGGCTTCCTGCGTGAATTGCTGTGCGGCTTCCTGTGCGGCGGCCTCCTGCGTGAATTGCTGTGCCGCCTCCTGTGCGGCGGCTTCCTGCGCCGCCTCGTGCAGCCGCTGGTTTTCGGCGCGGGCGGCAGCCTTCTGCTCCCGGCGGGCATCGGCGGCGGCGAAGAACGCCCGCACCAGCGTCAGCAGGAGGAAGAAAACGACGACCGCCAGTCCGACCCAGCCCGGCGTGCGGATGTGGAAGAAGTCACGGATGGTGAAATACTCCTTGTACATACCGAGAAAGTACAGTGCCACACCGCCGGCGGCGCACAGAATACACAGCAGCAGGCGGAAGAACGCCCGCACCTTATGCTCTCTGCCGGTCAGATACGCCACCAGCAGTGAAGCCGCCAAGAGAAACAGGGCGGGGGACTGGCAGCAGAGCAGATACCCAAGCGTTGTATCCATCATTATGGTGCGCCTCCCTTACAGCTGGCACTTGCCGCGGGGCAGGTACTTTCCGTCGAGGCCGGCCAGTACCTTCCCGGAGGAGACGGCGACCTTGCCCCGCAGCCAGACCTGCCGGATGGAGCCCTTGGTCACAATGCCCTCGTAGGGGTTGTAATCCGCCGCGCCCACCATGTCCTCGGCGCGGATCACATGGTCGGCGGCGGGGTCGTATACCACGATGTCCGCATCGGAGCCGGGGGCGAGGACGCCCTTGCGGGGGTATAGTCCGTACAGCTTGGCGGGGTTCTCCGACAGCACGCGGCACATGGTACCCAGACCGATCTTCCGCTTGGCGACGCCGTAGGTATAGACCAGCTCGCCCCGGGTCTCCACGCCGGGGATGCCGCCGGGGATGGTGGTGAAATCCTCCCGCCCCGCCAGCTTCTGCGCCGTGGTGAAGCTGCAATGGTCGGTGGAGATCGTCTGCACCTCGCCGCGGCGGATGGCGCGCCACAGTGCCTCGCGATCCGCACTCTTGCGGAGAGGGGGAGAGCAGACGCACTTGGCACCTTGCAGCCAATCCTCGTTGTAGTACACGCTGTCGTCCAGCACAAGGTACTGGGGGCACGTCTCCACAAACACCTTCTGACCGCGCCAGCGGGCGTTTGCCACCTCGTCCAACGCCTCGATGTTGGTGGTGTGGACGATGACCACGGGGATGTCCACCTGCTCGGCGATACGCAGCAGGCGGCCCACCGCCTCCGCCTCCATGATGTCAGGGCGCGTCTCCGGATGGCAGTACACGCCGTTCTCGCCCTTGGCTTTTTTCTCGGCGATCAGCGCGTCAATGACCCCGGCGTTCTCACAGTGGACGCCGCAGATACCGCCCTTCTCCTTCAGCTTCTTCAGAGCCTTGTACATCGCCTCGTCACCGATCATCATGGCGGGATACGTCATATACATTTTGAAGGAGGAGATGCCCTCGGCGTACATATCGTCGATCTCACTCTCGATGGTGTCGTTCCAGTCGTCGATGGTCATGTGGAAGCCGTAGTCACAGGCGCACCTGCCGTCCGCCTTCTCGTGCCACAGCCGCAGACCGTCATGGAGCGTCTCGCCCTTATTGGGGCAGGCAAAGTCGATGATGGTGGTGGTGCCGCCCCGCAGTGCCGCACGGGAGCCGGAGGCGAAATCGTCTGCCGTGGTGGTGTTGCACACGTCCAGATCAAAATGGGTGTGGGCGTCGATAAAGCCGGGGAACAGCAGCATCCCGGACACGTCCACCACCTGCACGTCGATGGGGGGAATGTCGCGGCGGACATCCACGATCTTCTCGCCCTCGACCAGAATGTCGGCGCGGCGCGGGCCCTTGCCCGTCACCACGGAGCCGCCCTTGAACAGCAATCTCATCACAAGACCTCCTCTTATGTTGTTTTCTGGGGACAGTATAGCACATTCGCCGGGAATAGACAATAAAAATAGCGGAGCCATCGACGGGCGAACGTAAAAAATGGGCAAAAGCGGCGCATAAAACAGTTGCATTTTTGGCGGAATCGTTGTAAAATAACAATGACAATCCAAGATTGGTAGCTGTAAGGAAGTGCTTCGCGCACGGGCTGAAACTATCACTCGGCGGACGCTTGAGTGTTTCAAACCTCCCTGACGGGGTTTGAGGCACTTTTTGTTTACCGGGGAGTAGAGCCATATTGGGGAGAACATACGAACACTATCGGAAACAAAAGGAGGAATACACATGGTTCTGGTAACAAACGGACGGCTCATCACCCGCGACAGCGAGGGCAAGGGCTATTACGAGCACGGCGCAGTGGCTTACGAGGGCACCAAGATCGTGGAGGTAGGCGAGGAGGCAGTTCTGCGCGCCAAGTACGCCGAGGCGGAGATCGTGGACGCCAAGGGCGGCGTTATCATGCCCGCCCTTATCAACGCACATACCCACATCTACTCCGCGCTGGCGCGGGGTCTGAGCATCGTGGGCAACAACCCCACCAACTTCTATGAGGTGCTGGACGGTACATGGTGGGCCATTGACCGCCACCTGATGATGGACGGCACCCGCGCCTCCGCCACCGCACTGTACATGGACAGCATCAAGCAGGGCGTGACCACCATCTTCGACCACCACGCCAGCTATGGTGAGATCCCCGGCACACTGTTCACCATCAGCGAGGAGAGCCGCCGTCTCGGTCTGCGCTCCTGCCTGTGCTACGAGGTCAGTGACCGCGACGGCGAGGAGAAGTGCTTGCAGGCGATCAAGGAGAACGCGGACTTCATCACCTACTGCCAGAAGCAGAACGACCCCATGCTGGCGGCCATGTTCGGCGGTCACGCGCTGTTCACTATCTCCGACAAGACCTTTGACCGCATGGTGGAGGCAAACAACGGGCGCACCGGCTATCACATCCACGTGTCCGAGGGCATGAACGACGTGTATGACTCCCTCCAGAACTACGGCCGCCGCCCGGTGCAGCGTTTGCAGGATCACGGTATTCTGGGGGAAAAGACCATTCTGGGGCACTGCATCCACGTGAACACCGCCGAGATGGATATTATCAAGGAGACGGGCACCATGGTGGTGAACAACCCGGAGTCCAACATGGGCAACGCCATCGGCATCTGTCCGGTTTTGCAGCTCCACAAGCGGGGTATCCTGCTGGGCATGGGCACCGACGCCTACACCAACGATATGCTGGAAAGCCTCAAGGTGGCTCTTTGCTCCCAGCGGAGCCAGAACTGCCTGCCCAACGTGGGCTGGTGCGAGGTCACGGATATGCTGTTCCATAACAACGCCAAGATCGGTGCGCGGTACTTCCCCGATGAGCTGGGCGTGCTGAAGGCGGGCGCGGCGGCGGACATCATCGTCATGGACTATAAGCCGTTCACCCCGTTCTCCGATGAGAACATCGACGGTCACATGATCTTCGGCATGACCGGCCGCCAGTGCCAGACCACCATCGCCGCCGGTAAGGTGCTGATGCAGGATCGCGTGCTGGTGGGTATCGACGAGGAGGCGGAGAACGCCCACATCCTCGAGGCCGCCAAGAAGCTGTGGGGCGATTTGAACCACCGTACCTACTAAAGCCCTTAAAGGGGGGATATATCCCCCCTTTAGATTCCCCCTCACCAGTTGACATCGGTCACTGGTGTCGCCGCCCAAGGCGGCTGGGTCAATGAATTTTTGCCACGCACATGTCGCGGCAAAAAAAATTCTATTATTTGAAACCATAACGACAAGGAGGATGACCTATGTCTGAAAAAATGTATCCCATTCCGTTCAAATCCCTGATGAACTGGGTCGTGACGGAATACGCAAATTCCGGCGAGATCTTCGGCGTGCGTAAGGCGTACCACGCCACGGGCAAGAGCCTGCCCATCTTTGGCGAGCGCATCGAGACGCCCTTCGGCCCCGCCGCCGGCCCCAACAGCCAGCTGGCGCAGAATATCATCGCCGCCTATATGGCGGGAGCCCGGTTCTTCGAGGTCAAGACCGTCCAGAAGATGGACGGCGAGGAGCTTGCCGCCTGCGTGCCCCGCCCCTGCATCCTCGCCAACGACGAGGGCTACAACCAGGAGTGGTCCACTGAGCTGACCGTGCCCCAGGCCATGGACGAGTACATCAAGGCGTGGTGCGCCCTGAAGGTGCTGAGCAAGGTCTACGGTCTCGGCGACCCCGACGGCTTCGTGTTCAATATGTCCGTGGGCTATGATCTGGAGGGTATCAAGGGCGAGAAGGTCAATACCTACATCGACGGTATGATGGACGCCAACAAGACCGCCATCTTCGGCGAGTGCAAGGCGGTTTTGAAGAAGCTGTTCCCGGCGGAGAGCGACTATATCGACGGTATCTCTCCCCGCGTCAGCCGCAGCGTCACCGTCTCCACCCTCCACGGCTGTCCTCCGGATGAGATCGAGCGCATTGCCTCCTACCTCATCAGCGAGAAGCATCTGCACACCTTTGTCAAGTGCAACCCCACCATTCTGGGGTACGAGACCGCCCGCCGCATTCTGGACGGCATGGGCTATGACTATATCGTGTTCGACGACCACCACTTCCGGGAGGATCTGCAGTGGGCGGACGCGGTGCCCATGTTTGAGCGGCTGCAGGCGTTGGCGGACAGCAAGGGGCTGGAGTTCGGGCTGAAGCTGTCCAACACCTTCCCCGTGGACACCACCCGGGGCGAGCTGCCCAACGACGAGATGTATATGTCCGGCCGCAGCCTGTTCCCCCTGACCATCGAGATGTGCCACCGTATCTCCCGCCAGTTCGAGGGAAAAATGCGGATCTCCTTCGCCGGCGGCGCGGAGTATTTCAACTGCGACAAGCTGTTCGCGGCGGGGATCTGGCCCATCACTGTGGCCACCACCATCCTCAAGCCCGGCGGCTATAACCGGCTGCTGCAAATGGTGGAGAAGGTGGAGTCTATGGCGTACAAGCCCTTTGCCGGAACGGATACGCAGGCCATCTGCGAACTGTCCGCCGCCAGCCACACCGACGTTCACCACGTCAAGCCCATCAAGCCCCTGCCCAGCCGCAAGAGCGAGAAGCAGGTGCCGTGGATCGACTGCTTCACCGCGCCCTGTAAGGGCGGCTGTCCCATCGCGCAGGATATTCCGGAGTACATGGAGCTGTGCAATAAGGGGCTGTACGGCCCCGCGCTGAAGCTCATCACCGAGAAGAACCCCCTGCCGTTCATCACCGGCACCATCTGCGCCCACCGGTGCCAGACCAAGTGCTCCCGCAATTTCTATGAGGAGTCCGTCCGCATCCGGGATACGAAGCTGCTGGCGGCGCAGAAGGGCTATAACGCGCTGATGGCGTCCGTCAAGGCACCCGCCAAGGTGGCGGGCAAGAAGGTCGCCATCATCGGCGGAGGCCCCACCGGTATCGCCGCCGCCTACTTCTGCGGCAGAGCCGGTATCGAGACAACCATCTTCGAGCGGGAGAGCTGTCTGGGCGGCGTGCCCCGCCATGTGATCCCCGCCTTCCGCATCGCCAACGAGGTCATCGAGAAGGATATTGCCCTCATGGAACGCTACGGCGTGGAGGTGAAGTGCGGCGCGCCCGCGCCCTCCGTGGACGAGCTGAAGAAGATGGGCTATACCCATATCCTGCTGGCTGTGGGCGCGTGGAAGCCCGGTAAGCTGGACATTGCCGGCGACGTGGCCGGTGCCATCCAGTGGATGAAGGGCGTGAAGGCGGGCAACATCGGCGTGGCCGGGAATATCGCCGTCATCGGCGGCGGCAACACCGCCATGGACGCGGCGCGCCTTGCCAAGCGCAGCGGCGCGGAGCACGTGACGCTGGTCTACCGCCGTACCCGTAAGTATATGCCCGCCGACGAGCACGAGCTGGCTCTGGCTCTGGCGGACGGCGTGGAATTTGCCGAGCTGGCCGCCCCCGTCAAGCAGGCGGACGGCGTATTGACCTGCGAGAAGATGGTGCTGGGCGAGGCGGATGCCTCCGGCCGCCGCAGTCCCGTGGGCAGCGGTGAATTCTTCCACATCCCTTGTGATCTGGTGATCTCCGCCGTGGGCGAGCAGGTGGACGACGCGCTCATGGCCGCCAACGGTATCGAGCTGGACAAGAAGGGGCGTCCCGCTTTCCAGACCAACGTGGAGGGCGTGTACGCCGCCGGTGACGCCAAGCGCGGCCCCGCCACCGTGGTGGAGGGTATCGCCGACGCCGCCGCCTTTGCCGAGGCGGTCATCGGCGCGGCGCATACCTACGACATCCCGGAGCAGGCCTACGTCACCAAGGCGGACGCTGCGGCGAAGAAGGGCACCTTGCAGATGAGCGGGTGCATCTGCCGGGAGGGCGAACGCTGCCTCCAGTGCGCCACCGTGTGTGAGAACTGCGTGGATTCCTGCCCCAACCGCGCCAATGTGGCCATCCGCATGGCAGACGGCAGCCACCAGATCGTCCATGTGGACAAGATGTGCAACGAGTGCGGCAACT
>URXW01000022.1 GCA_900551995.1 uncultured Eubacteriales bacterium | reverse complement strand
CTTTCCGCCGATGGTTTTTTTGGAAAGATACCCCTTCGGCAGTCCGGCGATCTGCCCGGTCAGTTCCGTGATGCGCCTTAGCTGCTCCCTGTTATCCATGTCTGTCACCTCGTCTTTCAGGGATATTATACCCCGACTTAACCCCTGCTGTCAACGCTGTGCTTCATAAAAGTGCGGCAGCGATGCGCGACATGATAAACTCCACGCAGGGTATCGCCACACTGTTGCCCAACGCTTTATAACGGGCGCTGTCCGAAGCACCGGGTATATCCGTCCAGCCGTCCGGGAAGCCCTGCAGTCTTTCACACTCCAGCGGAGTAAGACGACGGATAAGATGGGCACAGGCTTCTGCCTGTTGGCAAATCAGGTCGGTTGCGTCCTTGTACTGACGGGCACTCTGGGTACTTGCCACATCATTATGCCGAAAGTCATCCACACGCTGGCGGCTGTAGACCGCGTGGCGGTCTGTGGCAGTCAAAGTATACGCCAAGTCATCCTGACAGCCAAGACCGTTGCCGCCGTTCTGCGGCTGCCGGTCGACCGTATTGCCTGCAATGCAGATGGCATCTGCCTCCTGCTCGACCAGCGGCACATTGTTGCCGCCCGTTTTTCTTATCTTTTCTGTTGACACGATTACATTCTCCTTTCTGTTGTGTCCTTGCTTGTGGGACAAATTTTTTATATAATAAATAGCACGATGAAAACATTCCGGTTCACATCGTGCTATCATTACATTTGTTTAGAAAAGTTCCTCGCCCTGCGCTGCAGCCTTGTGCGTGAGGATATGTACTTTTCCACGCAGAAGTTCGACCTCGTAACGCAACTGCTCGTTTTCATGGAGAAGCCGTTGGATATAACCGTTCTTTTCCGCAATCAACCTATCCATCCTGCGTGTGCTTTCGGCACCTGCGGTTTTCTCAGGAGTTTGTGTTTGAATGATTCCGTATTCTACCAGCACTTCGCGAATATGAGGTTTGGCAAAAACGGAACGGGACAGACCGGTTACGCTTATCAGATCCTTGATTTTGATATTGTAGCCTTGGGACTCCAAGACAAGAATTGCTTGTGTTACCATTTCTACGGTGTCCTTGCGAGTTTTCTCCTGCCGCTGGACGAGGGATTTAGGTATTGTTCGCTTCATTTCTCTGCACATCCGTTTCAATTGATTTTAGTATGGATTCAAACAGGCCCGCATTTCTTTTCGCATTTTCACAAATGATTGGAAATGCCGAAAAACGTACTTGTTTTTCACGCCAAAGAGATATCTGTTCGCGATAGTATTCTGTTTGTTCTGTATCGGCCACAAATGCCTTACATTCAAGGCAATTCCACATATCACTTTTGCAAGTTGTAATATCGCTGCATATACCCCCACGGACGCGATGGGCTCTGAGGTTTTTCATCAGCCGCTGTTCCACTTGCTCATCCATATTAAGGATTCGTCCGCCAAATAGCACATACCGTTTATCCGATTCTTGCCGTTCAGCTAATACATAATTCTGCTTTTCACGGATCGTTTCTGGCATAAGATTCAAATGCGCATAGGCGTTAAAGATCATGGCATCTCCGTGATGGCCTGTCATCTCAGCTATCTGGGCAGCGGTGAAACCGGCTGCCAAACGATCTGTGATGCCGTTATGGCGAAACTGGTGCGTTGTCACCACATAGACATTTCCCGTTTCATCCGAAATGTTGTAACGACGGCATATCTTTCGAAAATGGTCGTTGACAGTAAATATTGATGCCACAAAGCAGAGCTTGGTAGAATATGTGGGTTTTCCTTTACGGCAATAACTCTGTCGGTATGAAAACAGCATTCCTTTTTTATCTTCTGGCAGAAACTCCTGGATCTGACGCGCCGTTTCCTGCTGCTCTTTTATTAGTCCTATAAGGTATCCAGCAATTCCTTTGTCCTCCAGGTGAATACTTCGTATGGCTGGTTGCTGCCAACCCCCATTCTGCTTCCATGTGGGAATAAACAAAACATACTGTCCGTTAAACCTTTTTAGACAATCTATCTTCATGCCAAGGATTTCTCCGATACGCGAAGGTATTAGCCTTAGCAACCAATAGACGCACCGAAGATAGAGCGCGATCTCATCGTTCTTAAATGCAGTATCTAATTGAATCGCAATTGATTCTGGAATATACTTTGCATCGTACCTGCGTTGGTGGCGATAAGGGGATACAGAAAATGGATTCTTACTCCTTGCACCATCAATATCATTCATCGTTTCAAAAAATATGCTCAATGATGACCAGATCCCAATGCGGGTCGCTTCTGCAAACTCCGTTTTCTCAAGGTAATGATAGAAGTCGGCCACGGCAAATTCATCGCAACCGCTCAACGGCAAGGTGCCTTTATCAAGTGACCAGAAATCAAAAAATCGGATGAGATCCATCACATACGACTTGACGGTAGATATCTTTTTCCCTCGTATAAGGCTGATGGCGGCAAAGCTCTTTACTGTTTCTCTGTGTAGTGCCGGAATCCTGTCAAAGTACAATGTGAACATACAACTTCTTTCTGCTGGACTGCGGCGCAAATTACTGCACACCCACTTGTTTTCGTGAAAGTGTATATTGGAGCCAAGTTGTTCGACAAAGCAGATATATTCTTTTAACTTTGCTGCACTATAGTTTTCAGCAATGACAGCACTGCTCATATACAACCTTCTTTCTCAATCATATTTACGACGCTTTGGTAGGACTCCAACAGGCGGTGTTCTTGTTTGTACTCCAGGTATTCTGAATAATCCGTAATGCTCTCCGACTTATATACCTCTGCCAGCCGGTCTAAAAGTTTCTCCTGTTCCTGTAGAAGACCTTTCCAATATGGAAGATACTGTTTTCCAGTGCATAAGTTGCGGCAATTCACACAATTATAAAGGCTGCATCGGTCCGCGCACGGCCCATCTGCCACCTTCCGAACACAAAATCCAAGTTCCACACGTCGTTGACCAAGGCAAAAATCCGTGTACAGGAGCCTACGTTCTTCTTGCGTATAATTTTCAAGCTGTTCGCCGGTCATGATTAACTCAAACTTGCTTCTGAAAAATTCAGTATTTAGCTCCGCCAGTTTTTTCTTACGAACTTCAGCATAATATTTCGCCGCCGTGTCGCTGCATAAGTGCCCCAGCCAATAAGCTAATTCAACAGTAGTCGCTCCGTTTTCAATTAACCTAACAGCCAGGGTTTTACGGAATTGTTTAATGGTGAAGTGCCAGAGTTCTCCATTTTCGTCGCATATATCATACTTTCTGATAATCCCACGGATGCATTTGACAAATGGTTGAGAGTCAATAACTGCTCTCTCATACCCATACCTTCTGCTTCGGAAAATATACGATGTCCCCGCTATTTTTCTTTCCTCAGCATCCTCAATGATATGTTGGGAAAGCCTTCCAGCTATATCTTTGGGTATCATGATCCTGTGGTAGTCCCCAGCTCCGCGTCGATGTCTTGCACTTAGTGTTTTATGCGGAATATATTTCAGTTGGCAGACATTAGGGTATCGAGATTCTTCAATGCAGTCTTCTTCAAGAAGGTACACTTCTTTCAATCTCAGTCCTGTATTCATGAATAAATCGTATAGCAGCCTGTATTGACAGGGCATTTCTTCTCGATGCAAGTCCAATTGCTCCACCACTTCTTCCGGAATGATTTCGGTAGGTGTGTTAAACTGGCGAAGATTGTGAAATGTAACAATATCAAACGGATTGGTGCGCGGCCTTGGCGCTCTAATTTGTGTGTCCCGTTCAGTGCTCATGAGGTAACACATGATCCGTTTTAGACCGTTTACGGATTTTGCAATGTAATATTGAGACAATGGTTCTCCATCATTTTTCCGCATTGCTTCAAGGGCTAAAACCAGTGTCCTGATGTGACCTTCCGTTATATCCGCAAAATATATGACCTCCGGCGCAATATCTGCAAGTGTGTTGATTGCCAGCTTACACGCATCAAAAAGAGGCACATAAACTTTCCCTCTTTGTTCAAATAGATAACAGAAATAATATTTCACCTCAGACCGCAGAGAAGGCCGTTTGATGGCTGTGAAATCAAGCCGTTTGAGCCGTAATACATTCCCATACGGCTCATATAACTTCCAAACATCACGGTAAGGTGTCACTTCTGTAGAATTACCTGCAACGAAAAGTTTCCGTTGGATAATACGTTCCTGCTCCACAGCCTTAAGAAGCATTTCCTTGAATGCTGGATCATATAGCGACAGAGAAGACATTTCGTAATGGAACATTGAAAGCAACAATGCACTATGGGATATCTGTTCTCGCTTCTGGGTAATGGCAGAGGCCATCCTCTGCAAATATGTTTCCAGTAAGCGTATGTCTTTAAGCATATACTCTATCGTAGCAACAACCCCTGCACATCTGGATATTTTTGACAAACTGTGTCCCGTAAGCATGGCCTCTCTTGCGGCTTCGCATTGTTCAGCAGTGAGCGGCTTTGCTTTACTCATTTTCCTCACCACCCCTATGCAGCTTTTCCATGACTGACTTTGCTATGATGGGATTATTATGATTCCTGTAATGATCGATAGATGAAAAGCTCCTCCAGCCGAGGCTTTCCATGATAATGCCATCGGTAATATTGTCTTCTGGATGGAGGGACTGATGTTCAAGAAATTCCATAACTTTTGTGCTGCGCCCATTGTGGGTTCGTATTTTCGCCGCATCGAGCCCGGCACGAGTGGCACACCGCTTTAATATCTTTAGGTAATTATGATAAGACATAGGCAGGCCTTGTCTTTTTCCGGAGTTCAGATTTATAAATAAATACTGACTGAGTTTGCCGCTCTCACTCTCGGCATCCGCCCTTTCAGTCTGGATGTACTTGTCTATAACCTCGCAGGTTTTCTTGGGGAGGGCAACAAGCCTGAGTTTATTTTCTCCATTTCTGGCATTAGCTCGTCCCTTTGACCTTGTTGGCTGTACAAGCTGTTCTATGGCATCATAACTGTCAAGCGTAACGCTAAGAACCTCATCGATTCGAAATCGTGTGGAGCGTTTGGATTTCCGTCCTCGGAAATCCTTGATATTTGGTGCTTTTTAGACTATGCTGTGTCCAGCAGACTTGACTCTATCTACGCATTTTCTATGCTTTGTGCAGAGTAGTGAGTGCGAGTGGATTGCGGTTTTAAGGGTCACGAGAGGAACACATCAATTTTCATTGGATTTCCTCTCCAAATGGCTCGAAATCAGTTTGTGGGCAACCACACGTGGGTTCGAATCCCACCCGCTGCGCCAGCGACGGAGCAGGGCTTGCCCTGCTCCGTTGCCTTTTTCCCACTCCCCAAAGAGACGCCCCCCCGGACGGCGTCCCTTTTCGTATCTCCAAACGCGAGGCACCCCCGGCGTATGCCGGGGGTGCCGTCTCTATTTCTCTCCCCGTTCCTTACAGGAGGGAGTAATTCACGATCAGACCTGCGAACACGATGGACACCATGCTCAGCAGCTTGATGAGGATGTTGATGGCGGGACCGGAGGTGTCCTTGAAGGGGTCGCCTACGGTGTCGCCCACGACGCCGGCCTTGTGGCACTCGCTGCCCTTGCCGCCGAAGTTGCCCGCCTCGATGTACTTCTTGGCGTTGTCCCATGCGCCGCCGGAGTTAGCCATGTAGATCGCCATGAGGAAGCCGGTAACGGTGGCACCGGCCAGCAGACCGACCACACCCTTGAAGCCCAGCACCATACCCACGACGATAGGCGTGACCACGGCGATCACGGTGGGCAGCACCATTTCCTTCAGGCTCGCCTTGGTGCACAGATCCACGCAGCGCGCGTAGTCGGGATCCGCCTTGCCCTCCATCAGACCGGTGATCTCCTTGAACTGGCGGCGCACCTCCAGCACGACGCTCTGCGCGGCGCGGCCCACGGAGTTCATGGTTAGCGCGGCGAATACGAAGGGCAGGCATGCGCCGATGAACAGACCCACCAGCACCACGGGGTTCATCAGGGAGAAATCCTCGAAGGTAACGTCCGCGCCCACTTCCTTGACCTTCTCGATGTAGGAGGCCATGAGAGCCAGAGCGGTCAGAGCGGCAGAGCCGATAGCGAAGCCCTTGCCGGTGGCAGCGGTGGTGTTGCCCAGAGAGTCCAGCGCGTCTGTGCGCTTGCGAACCTCCGGCTCCAGACCGGCCATCTCGGCGATACCGCCGGCGTTGTCCGCCACAGGGCCGTAGGCGTCAGTTGCCAGCGTGATACCCAGCGTGGACAGCATACCCACGGCAGCCAGAGCGATACCGTACAGACCCATACCGGCACTGGCTGCGCCGCCGGACAGGAAGAACGCCAGCAGGATGCAGACCGCCACGATGATGATGGGCACCGCGGTGGACAGCATACCCAGACCCAGACCGCCGATGATGATGGTGGCGGCACCGGTCTGGCTCTTGCTGCTCAGCTCCTGGGTGGGCTTAAAGGTGTCGGAGGTGTAATACTCGGTGGCCTTACCGATGAGCACGCCGGCTACCAGACCGGACAGGATCGCCACGTACAGACCCCAGTGCTCGATACCCAGCAGCTTCCAGACGAGGAAGAAGGAGATGATGGCGATAAGCACGGCGGCGAGGTTGGTGCCGCGGGACAGAGCCTTCAGCAGCGTGCGCTGGTCGGCGTCCTCCTTGGTCTTGACGAAGAAGGAGCCGATGATGGAGCAGATGATGCCCACCGCCGCCATGACCATGGGGATCGCCATGGCCTTGAATGCCTGATCGGAGAAGGCGGCAACGCCCAGAGCGGAGGCGGAGATGATGGAGCCCACATAGGACTCGTACAGGTCGGCACCCATACCGGCCACATCGCCCACGTTGTCGCCCACGTTGTCGGCGATAACGGCGGGGTTGCGGGGGTCATCCTCGGGGATACCGGCTTCCACCTTACCCACCAGGTCGGCACCCACGTCGGCGGCCTTGGTGAAGATACCGCCGCCCACACGGGCGAACAGAGCCATGGAGCTGGCACCCATGCCGAAGGTCAGCATGGCACTGGTGATGTCCGCCGCCTCCAGATGGAACACGAAGCGCAGCAGCATGAACCAGACGGAGATATCCAGCAGACCGAGACCCACCACGGTGAAGCCCATGACGGAGCCGGCGGAGAACGCCACCCGCAGACCCTTGTTCAGTCCCTCGCGGCAGGCGTTGGCGGTGCGGCAGTTGGACTTGGTGGCGATCCGCATCCCCACGAAGCCGCTGAGACCGGAGAAGAAGCCGCCGGTCAGGAAGGCGAAGGGCACGAACCAGGTCAGCAGATGGCAGGCAGCCATGATGCACAGCACCACGATCATGCAGGCGAAGAAGATACCGACGACGGTGTACTGCCGCCGCAGGTAGGCGTTTGCTCCCTCACGGATGGAGCGGGAGATCTTGCTCATCAGAGGGGTGCCCTCCTCAAAGCGCAGCACCTTTTTGCCTGTGAACAGGGCAAACAAAAGTGCGATGACGGACCCGATAAAGGTCGCCAAAACGAGATACTTTTCCATGTGCATTTGTGAATTCCTCTTTCCCCCCGGCGTTCCGCGCCGGGAATTTGCTATTTGTTCCGCAGAACATTATAAAAAAGGAAAATCCATCCGTCAAATTTTCAAACTTTTTTTTGGACGTGCTGAAAATATGTTGGGAACTGTCCGTCAAAATCACCACAACTTTTTATACAGGAACGAATGGATTTTCTGTCATTTTTCGGCGGTTTTTCTCCGGGCCAAAAGGTCGTACCATACGTTCTGTATGTATTTTTTCTCGCCGTAATTGTGGATTTTCCCACAAATAAAATTTTTTTGCAGCACTTTTCGACGCAAAAATGAAAAAATATCCGCGAAAAACGCGGAAAATCTTTTTTTGCACTTTTCCGCGGCAGTCTCCGCCGCTCCTGAACCGTGCCGCTGGGAACATTTGCTGTTTTGCACAAATGGTTTTCGCAACAAGTTTCGTGGCAGGACGCGCCCACCGCGCAGAAGTTTTACGGGGAAATTTCGCCGTTGTTGCACGTTTCCGGGCAACAAAACCGCAAAAAACACCTGCGGGCAGAGTGCGGCATACGATGGTATGGAGCACCGGGAAAAAATAAGGGAGGATACAAAGGATGAAAAACGAAAATTCTGTGATCGCTATTCTGGCGGCGGCAGGGGGCGCACTGTGCAGCTATGGGGCAAAGCTGGTGGTGCCGCTGGCGGTGCTGCTGCTGGTGATGGTGGCGGACTACGTGAGCGGCATGGCAAAGGCATGGAGCACCGGGACGCTGTGCTCCAAGATCGGGCTGCGCGGTATTCTGAAAAAGCTGGGCTATCTGGCACTGGTGGGCGTGGCAGGCGTGGTGGACTGGCTGGTGCGCTACGGTCTGGCGCAGACCGGCGTGGAGGTGACGTTCCAGTTTTTGGTGGCGGCAATAGTGATCGTGTGGCTCATTATCAACGAGCTGCTCTCCATTCTGGAGAATGTGGCCGCCATCGGCGGGCCGGTGCCTGCGTTCCTGCAAAAGCTGCTGGGCAGACTGAAAAACGCGGTGGAGAAGAAGGCGGAGGACGAAAATGCAGATCATTGAAATGACCTATCCGTGGGCGGGAACGCTGGTAAAGCGCGGCGTTACGCGGCGTATTATCCTGCACCACGCGGCGGCGGTGACGTGTACGCCGCAGCAGGTGCACCGCTGGCATCTGGCGAACGGATGGGTGGGGATCGGGTATCATTTCTTCGTGGGGAAGGACGGAAAAGTGTACCGGGGCAGACCGGAGGACGCGGTGGGGGCGCACGCGGGAAACAACAATTCTGACAGCATCGGCGTGTGCTTCGAGGGCAGCTTCGACAAGGAGGAAATGCCGGAGGTGCAGAAGAACGCGGGGCGGGAGCTGGTGGCGTACCTGAAGGAAAAGTACGGCATTACCAAGGTGCAGAAGCACAGCGACGTGAATGCTACCGGGTGCCCCGGCGGGCACTTCCCCTTCGGTGAGATCGCAGGGGAGGAGGGCGCAAAGCCTTCTGCCCTAACGGTTTCCATGGACAGCACAGGGGTGACGCTGCCCCTGCTGGGGCGGGGGAGCCGGGGGCAGACGGTGCGGCTTTTGCAGGCGGCACTGGCGGGGCTCGGCTACGGCGCGCTGGCGGCGGACGGTATCTTCGGAGACAATACGGCGGGCGCGGTGAAGCGGTTCCAGGCGGCGGAGGCACTGGCGGCGGACGGCATTGTGGGTCGCGATACGTGGCACAAGCTGCTGGGAATTTAGCGAAAAATAATGCTGACATCCAGGTGACGTCACCCCGGAGTAAGCTTGTACAAGGGGTTGATGTTCAACTTGAACGCACGGTGTTGAACGACAGGTCGGAGAAGAAAAAGGAAAAATCAGCTAAGGGTGGGGCAGGGTGCCGAAAAAACGGCTCTCTGCCCCGCCATTTTTTTGCAAATTTTTAAGGGACATTAAAAAATTGCCCCGGTTTTCTTGCTTTTGGCAAAATATATGGTATACTGTTATTGCTCATAATGTGCTGTCATGCGCCGTATGAACTGCGCCGCCTGCGGGCAAGCTATACACGGCGCAGCTGACGTTATGGAACAGCCGGCACATCAGGAGCACCGAAGACTTGAAAAGAGGGATTTTGCCTTGAATAAATACATGATACGCGGCGGACGTGAGCTTTTCGGAGAGGTGACGGTCAGCGGCGCGAAAAATGCCGCCGTTGCCATCATTCCCGCCGCGCTGCTGGTGGACGGCGTATGCCGTATTGAGAACATTCCCCAGATCAGCGACGTGACGCTGTTCTTCTCCATTCTGGAGGAGCTGGGAGCGAGGGTGCGGGTGCTGAACCGGCACGCCATCGAGATCGACTGCCACGCCATCCACTCCACCCGTCCGTCCTATGATCTGGCAAGGCGCATCCGCGCCAGCTACTATCTGCTGGGCGCGCTGCTGGGGCGGTTCGGGCAGGCCACCGTCGCCATGCCGGGAGGCTGCAACTTCGGCGTGCGCCCCATCGACCAGCACATCAAGGGCTTTACCACCATGGGCGCGGAGGTGACGGTGGAGGGCGGCTTCATCCACACCGCCGCCAAGAACGGACGGCTGGTGGGCGCGCCGGTGTATCTGGACGTGGTGAGCGTGGGCGCGACCATGAATATTATGATGGCCGCCGTGCTGGCGCAGGGCGTGACCACCATCGAGAACGCCGCCAAGGAGCCGCATATCGTGGATCTGGCAAACTTCCTGAACTCCATGGGCGCGGACATCAAGGGCGCGGGCACCGACTCCATTAAGATCCGCGGCGTGGAGCGGCTCACCGGCGGCAGCTACTGCATTATTCCCGACCAGATCGAGGCGGGCACCTATATGGCGGCGGTCGCCGCCACCGGCGGACAGCTGCTGCTGAAGAACGTCATTCCCAAGCACATGGAGTGCATCAGCGCGAAGCTGATGGAGATGGGCGTTTCCGTGACGGAGGAGGACGACACGCTGCTGGTGCGCCGGAGCGGCCCGCTGGTGAAAACCAACGTCAAGACGCTGCCTTACCCCGGCTTCCCCACGGATATGCAGCCCCAGATCACGGCGGTGCTGGCACTGGCGGAGGGGACAAGCCTTGTGACTGAGGGCGTATACGGCGCGAATCGGTTCAAGTACGTGGACGAGCTGAAGCGGCTGGGCGCGCACATCCAGGTGGACGGCAAGGTCGCCGTGGTGGAGGGCGTGAAGCAGCTGGTGGGTGCGCCCATCCAAGCCTGCGATCTGCGCGCCGGTGCGGCGTTGGTCATCGCCGGTCTGGCTGCCCACGGCACCACGGAGCTGAGCCACATCCAGTATATCGAGAGAGGCTATGAGGATCTGGTGGGTAAGCTGCGGGCTGTGGGTGCGGACATCTCCATTGTGGACGTGCCCGACGAGAGCGACGCAGAGACACACGCAGGATAAAGCGGTTACGGAAATACGTCCGCTGCGAGAGGCCGCGGCACACGCGGCGACCCCTCGCGGCGGACGTTTTTTTCACGGAAAGGATACATAGATTGTTGACGGTACATATATTAGCCAGCGGCTCCGAGGGAAACTGCCTGCTGGTCAGCGGAGGCGGCGTACACCTGCTGGTGGACGCGGGGATCTCCGCAAGGCGCATTACGGCGGGGCTGCGGGAGCTGGAGCTGTCGCCCTGCGATGTGGACGGGGTGCTGCTGACCCATGAGCACAGCGACCACACGGCGGGGCTTGGCACACTGACGAAGCACCACCGCCTGCCCCTGTACGCCAGCGGCGGCACCGCCGAGGCGGTGCGGTGCCGGGTACCCGGTGCGTCGGAGGTGCTGCGGGTCATCCCGCGGCAGGGGGTGTTCTCCATCGGCGAAATGCTGGTGACATCGTTCCCCACCAGCCACGACGCGTCGGAGAGCGTGGACTATCGCTTCGACTGCGGCGACGAATCGGTGGGAGTGCTGACAGACACGGGGTACGTGACGGAGGAGGCAGAGGCGGCTCTGCGGGGCGTGGGGCTGCTGGTGCTGGAGAGCAACCACGACGAGGAGTGGCTGCTGTCGGGCCCGTACCCGTACTATCTGAAGCAGCGGATACTGGGGCGGCGCGGCCATCTGTCCAACGACGCGGCGGCCTGCTTTGCCCGGTGGATGGCGGAGGAGGGCACGAGACAGTTTGTGCTGGCACATCTGAGCAAGGAGAACAACACGCCGGAGAAGGCGCGGCAGACGGTGTCCTACGCGCTGGACGGACTGGACGCGGCGGTGACGGTCGCCCCGCGAGGGGAGGTCAGCGGCCCGTATACGGCGGAGGTGCGTGTATGCAGAGAGTAACGGTGCTGTGCGTGGGCAAGCTAAAGGAGAGGTTCTACATCGACGCGGCGGCGGAGTACGTGAAGCGGTTGCAGCGGTACTGCAAGCTGGACGTGGTGGAGCTGCCGGAGTGCCGGCTGCCGGAGGAGCCGTCGCCTGCCGAGATCCAGAGGGCGTTGCAGACGGAGGGGAGTGCCATACGGGAGAGGCTGCCCAAGGGCGGCGCGGTGGTGGCACTGTGCATCGAGGGGAAGCCCTGCTCCAGCCAGGAGCTGAGCCGGCGACTGGCGGACTTCGGCGTGCAGGGAAGGACACAGATCACCTTTTTGATCGGCGGCAGCGTGGGGCTGGACGAGGACGTGAAGAAGATGGCGGACTGGCGGCTGTCCATGTCGCCCATGACGTTCCCGCACCACATGGCGCGGATCATGCTGCTGGAGCAGATCTACCGGGCGTATCAGATCGCCGCCGGGACAAAATACCATAAATAGGAGGCAGACTATGGAGAATTGGAGCTTCACCGGAAAGCCGGACATTCCGGCATGGCCGAGGGACGAGAGGGGACAGGAGGAGAAGGCGGTGCTGCTGACGCAGACCTTCGACTCGCCCGCCCATACGGATATGATCATCTCGCTGCTGGCGGCTTACGGCATACCCTGCTTCAAATACTACGATCTGGACGGCGGCGTGGGGAAGGTCATCAACGGCTTTTCCGGGTACGGCGCAAGCCTGTATGTGCCGCTTTCGCGGCTGGAGGAGGCAAAGGAGCTGATGGAGTCCGAGCCGGTGACGGACGAGGAGACAGAGGAACACGCCTGAAAGGAGATTTGTATATGCTGGAGTATCGGAAGGAGTATGAGCGTTGGCTGCACAGCAGCGCGCTGAACGAGGACGAGCGGGCGGAGCTGGAGAGCATCGCCGGGGACGAGAAGGAGATCGAGAGCCGGTTCTACGGGCCGCTGGAGTTCGGCACCGCAGGGCTGCGGGGCACCATGAAGGTGGGACTGCACCAGATGAACGTACACGTCATCCGGTGGGCGACGCAGGGCTTCGCCGAGGTCATCGCCGCCGAGGGGGAGGACGCCAAGGAGAGAGGCGTCGCCATCTGCATGGACTGCCGTGTGAACAGCACGGTGTTCGCCCGCGCCGCCGCGGAGGTGTGCGCCGCCAACGGGATCCGGGTGCGGATCTTCGAGTCGCTGCGTCCCACGCCGGAGCTGAGCTTCGCCGTGCGGTACTACGGGTGCCAGGCGGGCATCAATGTGACCGCCAGCCACAATCCCAAGGAGTACAACGGGTATAAGATCTACTGGGCGGATGGCGCGCAGCTGCCGCCCCAGCACGCGGCGGCTATCGCGGCGCGTCTGGAGAAGATCGATATTTTCACCGGCGTGAAGCGCGTGGACTTCGACGAGGCGATGAAGCGCGGGATGATCTCCCTGCTGGGCGAGGAGACGGACAAGATGTTCATGGCCAACGTGATGGCGATGGTCAACGACCGCACCTCCGTGGCGCAGGTGGCGGACACGTTTAAGGTGGTGTTCACGCCGTTCCACGGGTGCGGCTGGAAGCTGGTGCCGGAGGCTCTGCGGGGGCTGGGCGTGAAGAAGCTGTACTGCGTGGAGCAGCAGATGGTACTGGACGGCACGTTCCCCACGGTGGAGTCCCCCAATCCGGAGAACCCGGAGGGGTTCTATCTCGCCATCGAGCTGGCGGACAAGGTGGGCGCGGACTTTATCCTTGGCACCGACCCGGACAGTGACCGGGTGGGGATCATGGTGCGGGGCGCGGATGGGAAGTTCTTCCCGGTCACGGGGAACCAGACCGGCGTGCTGCTGCTGGACTATCTGATCGGTGCCATGCGCCGCTCCGGAAGGATGCCGGAGAAGCCGTATTTCCTCAAGACCATCGTGACCACGGAGATGGCGCGGAGAGTGGCGGAGAGCAACGGCGTGGCGTGCTGCGATACGTTTACCGGCTTCAAGTTCATGGCGGAGAAGAAAAACGAGCTGGAGAGCAGCGGCGAGGGGCACGTGATCATGTCCTACGAGGAGAGCTACGGCTATATGCTGGGCGACTACGTGCGGGACAAGGACGCTGTGACCGCATCGCTGCTGCTGACGGAGATGACCGCGTGGTACGCCGCGCAGGGAATGACGCTGTGCGACGCGCTGCAGGCGTTGTACGAGAAGTACGGCTGGTACGGCGAAAAGACGCACAATCTCGTGATGCCGGGGCTGGACGGGCTGGAGAAGATGGCCGCGCTGATGCAGTCGCTGCGGAGCGCGCCTCCGGCGGAGATCGCCGGGGTGGCTGTCGCCGTGCGGAAGGACTATCAGAACGGCAGCAGCGTGGACTGCAAGACCGGGAAGGCGGGCAAAATGGAGCTGGCGGGCAGCAACGTGCTGCGCTTCGAGCTGGCGGACGGCACCGCCATTCTGGTGCGTCCCTCCGGCACCGAGCCGAAGATCAAGGTGTATATCCTGACCAAAGGCAAGGACGCGGCGGAGCGGGACGCCAACATCGAGAAGTATTCCGCGTGGGTCAGGACGCTGGCGGAGTGAGCGTGCGGCTGCACGGCTATGGAGATAAGGAACCGGCGTGACCGATGGTCACGCCGGTTCCTTGCAGGCTGTCGAAAAAGCCGTCGGCTTTTCTCGACAGCCTGCAATAATGCCGGTATTTTCGTGCCGCGAAGCGGCATAAAAATACTCGCTTCGCTCCACGCACGCCTTGCAAAGCAAGGCTTAGCGCGGCATTTGATCCGATTCGAGGCGGGCTTTGCCCCCTCGAGCTCCCCCTGTAATGCGGAAGGACTGCACACGCCGGGGGATTTATCGACAAGCAGAAGGAACCGGCGTGACCGATGGTCACGCCGGTTCCTTGTTTACGATAATGATTAAATTGTGGATTATGGTAAACCTGCGTTTATTTCATGTCCGGGAGGACGCCCAGCAGCACCAGGGGCTCCGCGCCGGTGTTGTCGATGCCGTGGGTGTGCCCCTCCGGGCAGTAGTGCACCATGCCGGGGGTCAGAGCCACGTCGGTGCCGTCGTCGTGGCAGACGCCGGAGCCGGACAGGACGGTGATGACCTCGCAGTTGCCGGTGTGGGTGTGCAGCCCGATGGACGCGCCCACAGGCAGCGTCAGCGACACCACGCGCCCCATCTCGTCGCTGAATACGGTGCGAACCAGAGCCTCCCCCGCGCCGCCCTTGAAGTGGGGCACCACGGTTGGCTCGATAGATCTCAGATCCAATGTCATGGGGAAACCTCCTGCTGTGCCTTCCGCATTTTCGCCTTGATCGCCGCGCCGGTGGGCGTGACCGCCAGACCGCCCAGAGCCGTCTCGCGGAACTCCACGGGCATACGGCGACCCACCTCGCCCATGGCGTCGATGACCTCGTCCACGGGGATGCGGCTGATGATGCCCGCCATCGCCATATCCGCCACGCTGACGGCGTTCACCGCGCCGATGACGTTGCGCTTGACGCAGGGCACCTCCACAAGACCCGCCACCGGGTCGCAGATCAGTCCCATCAGATTTTTGAGAGCCATGGCGACGGCGTGGCCGATCTGCTCGCCGGTGCCGCCCCGCAGAGCCACCAGCGCGCCCGCCGCCATGGCGGACGCTGTGCCGATCTCCGCCTGACAGCCGCCAGAGGCACCGGCGATACAGGCGCGGTAGGCGATGACCGCGCCGATGCCGCTTGCCACGTAGAGAGCTTCCAGCAGCTGGTGCTGGCTCAGCTCCTGATACTTGCACAGGGGCAGCAGCACCGCCGGGAGGACGCCGCAGGCACCCGCCGTGGGAGCCGCCACGATGCGGCACATACAGGCGTTGGACTCCGCCATGGAGAGAGCCTCGGCGATGACCTCGCTGATATAGTCGCCGGACATCGCCTCGCCGCGGAAGCGGTACTGGCGCATTTTCATGCCGTCGCCGCCCACAAGGCCGCTGACACTCTTGCGCCGCCCCGTGTAGGTGTCCGCCGCATCGACCATCGCCTGCCACGTGATGAGCATTTTCGCCAGAGACTGGTTCCGCGTCACCTGACGCTCGTCCATGTCCGTTTCCAGCACGATCTCCCAGAAGGGCTTGCCCTCCTGCTCCATGCGGTCAAATATTTCCTTCATCGAATCCAGAGCCATCGTCATCCTCCTCCTTATCGTAGTAGGTTATGGAAAGCACGCCCGGAAGCTCGGAGAGGAACGCCACCTGATTGGGCTTCAGGTGCTGATCCAGCTCAATGACCATCAGCGCGTCGCCGCCCCGCTTATGGCGGTAGAGACTCATGTTCGCCACGTTGATCCGCAGCTGGCTGAGGATGTTGGTGACAGCCGCCACGGTGCCGCTGGCATCCTCGTTGCGGATGACCAGCGTGTTGAACATACCGGTGAAGTTTACGTCGATGCCGTCCAGCTTGTTGACCATGATGCGCCCGCCGCCCAGGGAGGACGCCTGCATGGTCAGCTTTTTGCCCTCGCTGTCCCACGCCTCAATGACGGCGGTGTTGGGGTGCGCCTCCCGCAGACTGACCTCGTCAATGGTGAAGGTCAGACCGGCCTTCTCCGCCGCGTCAAAGGCGAAGGGGAGGCGGGGGTCGTCGGGCTTCATGCCCAGCAGTCCGCCCACCAGCGCACGGTCGGTGCCGTGCCCCGCGCCGGTTTCGGCGAAGGAGCCGTACAGATGGATGGCCGCCTTGACCGGCGGCGCGCCCAGCAGCGTCCGCGCCATGGCACCGATACGGGCGGCACCGGCGGTGTGGGAGCTGGAGGGACCGATCATCACGGGTCCCAGAATGTCGAAAATGTCCAGCATAGCAAATACTCCTTTCAGAGCGTTATCATGGGTATTGTAGCATACTTTTCATCAATGTACAAATGAAAAACCACAGACGGGAGGGAAAACGTCTGTGGTTTACAATAATGCTTAAATTCTATGTTATTGTCAACTAAATGTGCTTCTCCGGTATCTCCATATCCCGGGAGAGCTGCTTGGCGTAGCGTTCCTCCTCGCTGAACACGCAGCCGCAGTATTTTTGCATATACAGCCCCAGCTCACGCGCCTCCTGCTGTCCCTGACGGAAGCCGGGGCGGAAGTCGCGATACAGGAAGGCGACGCCGTACCGGGCGGCGGCAGCCTCGGCGGTCTGGCGCAGCAGGTCGTGGTTCTGGTAGGGGCTGACGAACAGCGTGCTGGTGAAGCTGTCAAACCCGTGGGCGGCGGCGTAGCGGGCGGTCTGCTCCAGCCGGAGGCGGTAGCAGTGGCCGCAGCGGTGGTCGATGTCCGACGCCACGGCGCGGCAGAAGTCACGGAGGCCGTAGTCCTCCTGCACAATAAGCTCCACGCCCACGGAGGGGGCATACGCCATCAGCGTGTCGCGGCGGGACTTGTACTCCTGATAGGGGTGGATGTTGGGGTTGTACCAGTAGGACACCGGCTCGATGCCCTCGGCGCGCAGCTGCCGGATGCAGGAGACGGAGCAGGGGGCGCAGCAGGTGTGAAGAAGTGTTTTCGTCATTTGGTTTTCCCCTTTCCGAAGGGACGCGGGAAGGCTTGCAGCAGCTCCTTCAAGGGCTTGCCGGACTTCTCGCGGGGCTGTACGGCGGAGAGGAAGCGGGCGCAGACCTGACGGAAGGGCTGGTGCTCCAGCGCGTCGAAGAACCGGGTGCGCTCCACCGCCACGGGGCGGGGGGAGCGCAGGGCGCGATCCACGCTCACCGCCTCGGAAAGCGCGCAGCGGCGGCGGTGGAGGGGCAGGGAGTCGAATACCTGCGCGCCCTTGGCGGTGTTGATCAGCAGGAGGGAGATGCCCAGACGCTTTTCCTCGGAGGAGATGCTGCCGCCGGTCATGTCGCAGAGGGTCAGGTCGCCCACGCGATCCGTGCTGGTGTAGGTACAGGCGTAACAGGCGGGGCGCAGGAAGATGCCGCGGGTGATGCCGCGCCCCAGCTCGGAGCGCAGGAGCGGCGCGTCGTACTGACCGCCCCGGTCGAAGGTCACGCGGAAACGCCGCCCGCTCTCGCCGCTGAGCTTGCCGCAGAAGTCCACGGACAGGGGCTTTTGCTGCTTGACGTATGCCATGGAGCGGACGAATTTCTCCCACACGCCGGGACTGCACACGCCGCTGCACGCCACGTCGCAGGTGAGGAGACGCTCCGGGTGCTCGCCCAAGAAGCGGTAGAGACCGTCCACCTGACAGGGGGTGCCGGAGAAGAGCACCTGCCGCCCCTGATCCAGATACAGGCGCACCTGCTGGTAGCTTTCGCCGATGTCGCTCTGCACCGGCTTTACGCCGCGGAGACGGGGCAGGTCGTGGGGGTTCTTCACGGAGAGGTGCACCACGCGGAGCGTGTCGTCCATGGCCGCGCCGAACACCACGCCGCCGCTCTCCAGCACGAACTCCGCCAGCGCGGAGAACGCGCCGCCGGCGGTGGAGGCGCGGCGCACCGATTCGTCGCCATTCCACACGATGAACGCCGCCGGCTCCGTGCGCGGCTCCCGCTGCTTCAGCACGGGGCAGATATGGGTGCAGTGACCGCACTGGACGCAGCCGTCCGTCACCTGCGGGTACAGGAAGCCCTCCCGGTCGGGCACCATGCGGATGGCACCCTTGGGACAGCCGTTACAGCACGCGGCGCAGCCGGTGCAGCGTTCCCTGGGTGCCAGCTGCGGGGCGGTATTCATCTCGGCCATGGCAGCCACCTCCGAACTCGTTTTTTTCAGCCGTATTGTACCACATCTCCGGAAAAAGTACAAGTACCGGGAAGAACTGTCCGTTTTTCGGGACAGTTCTCAGGCTGTCGAAAAAGCCGTCGGCTTTTCTCGACAGCCTGAATAATGCCGTTATTTTCGTGCCGCAAAGCGGCACGAAAATATTCGCTTTGCTCCACGCACGCCTTGCATAGCAAGGCTTAGCGCGGCATTTGATCCGATTCGAGGCGGGCTTTGCCCCCTCGAGCTCCCCCTGTAATGCGGAAGGACTGCACACGCCGGGGGATTTATCGACAAGCAGAGAACTGTCCGTTTTTCGGGACAGTTCTTTTGGTATGCTGGGTACAGTCAAGGGAAGAAACAGAGCTTTTTATACAGGAGGTGCCCTATGCACAAGTTTTTTGATTATCTGATCCCCGATCTGCCGGTGAGCACCATTGGCGAGCTGGCAGGCTACATCCGCAGATTTGCCGCGCTGTTCAGCGGCGGCGTACCGGTGGAGGGACGTATGGGCACCGTGGGCTTCTGCGCCACGGCGCAGCCCTCCGGGGACGTGCGCGTTCACTGGGTACAGGTGGAGCACCAGCGGATACCGGTGGACGCCACCGTGTAACGCGCACTGGGGGCGCGGGGAGACGAAGAACCGTCTCCCCGCGTTTTCCGCGTTTTCCGGCTTTTCCGGAAAATGAGGCATTGCGTCAGCGGCGGGAAAGGAGTATAATAGGAGTCGAATTTTGACGAGGAGGTGAACGGCGTGATCGTGCTGGATCTGGAGTGGAACCAGCTCTTTGGGGGGCGGCGCATGGAGGAGATCATCCAGATCGGCGCCGTGCGTCTGGCGGAGCCGGGCGGCGCGGTGCAGGACTGGTTCAATATGCACGTGAAGCCGGTCATCTATCCGAAGCTGTCGCCGGTGGCGCGGAAGCTGCCGGAGTCGGCGCAGGCACTGACGGCGGACGTGTGCTTTCCCGAGGCGTATCAGGCGTTTCTGGACTGGTGCGGCGGCGACACCCTATGGGCGGAGTGGGGCGCGCAGGATCACGGCGTGCTTGCCGCCAACGCCGCCTACTGGAAGCTGCCACCGCCGCCGGTCACCGCCTGCATCGACTTGCAGGCTGCCTTCGGCCGGACGCTGGGCATCGGGCTGGGCCGCCGCATGGCGTTGGAGCACGCGGCGGAATACTGCGCTCTGCCGCTGATCTATGAGTTCCACAACGCGCTGCATGACGCGCTGTACGCCGCGCTGGTGACGGCGTGGATGACGAAGGACGCCATCGTTGCCGTTGCGCCGAAGCAGCTGGGCGCGTCGCGCCACCGCCGCCGCGGCGTGAAGTTCAGCCGCGTGGAGTACCCCAAGCAGCCGCGGCAGAGATTGCAGCCGCTGCTGACGCGGGAGCAGGTGCTCAACAGCCGGGAGGCGCGGTTCGTGCCCTGTCCCCTGTGCCATGCCCCCGGCGCGGTGGAGGAGTGGTACCCGCAGGACAGCGTGTACTACGGCACCTTCCGCTGCCAGGAGCACGGGCGGTTCCCGGTGCGGATGTCCGTTACCCTGCGGCCGGACGGCACGTGGCAGGGTCGCCGGGTGGTGCCGACACTGACGGAGCCGGAGCGTTCCGCCTTTGCCGCCGCCCGGGAGAATGAGCCGTTCCGCTGCCGCCACGAGAAAACGAAGCGGAAAAAACGCCGCCGCCGCAAGAAAAAGGAATGAGAAAACGTCAACGCCCCCATCGGCAGAGTGCCGGTGGGGGCGTTTTTGTGCCGCCGAGGCAGGGGTGGACCTCGGCGACCCGTACAGCGAAGCCGTACCTTTACGGGCGTCTTTGAAAAAAGCCGGCTGCGGAGAGCGCATCAGGGGGGGGCGATACGCAAGTCTCGCAGCCGGCCTGTCGTGCGGCCGGATGACCGCTTAGACACCATGGCTTTGCGTCTCAGTCTTTCGGCTGACGCGCCAAGACCTAACGAACTTAACCGCATTATACCGCGTGAAAAGTGTCAAGTCAAGGGGGGTAGCGAAAAAACGGGGATACTTTGACGCGTTTGAATCACAGCTCCTCGATGCCGTCGCGCACCTGACAGCAGATGGACTCCACGGCGGGGTACAGGGCGCGGGCACTGTCCATGTCCCCGGCGCGGAGTGCTTCCGTCAAGGCGGACGATGCCTCCTGCATCCGCAGCAGCCCCATGTTGGCCGCCACGCCCTTGAGGGTGTGGGCGGCGCGGAAGGCGCACGTCACATCTCCGGCACTCATGGCGGCACGGAGCATGGCGAAGGTGTCGTCCCCCGCCAGCAGATGCAAAAACCGCTCCACACGCTCCTCGCCGCCCAGACGGGCGACGGTGCCAGCCAGATCTCCGCCGGCCTCCCGATATAATCTCTCCAATGTCATGCTCTCTTTTTCCTCCCAATACAATCCGCAATGATCTGCACCATGCGGGCGCGCTCCAAGGGCTTCGGTATGTGCGCGTCCATACCCGCTTCCGTACAAGCCGCCACGTCCTCGGCGAACAGGTTGGCGGTCATGGCGATGATGGGCACATCCGCGTCCGGACGATCCATGGCGCGGATGATCCGCGTGGCGGTAAGACCGTCCATCTCCGGCATCATCACGTCCATGAGCACCGCGTCGTAGGTGCCCGGCGGTGAGGTGGCGAAGGCATCCACCGCGCTGCGCCCGTCCCGCGCCTCGGTGACGGAGGCTCCCGCGTCCCTGAGCATATAGACCGCCAGCTCGCGGTTCAGGTCGTTGTCCTCCACCACCAGCAGGCGGCAGCCGTCAATAGACGCGCTCTCACGGGCTGCCGGCGGCTGCACCGTTTCCCGGCGCAGGGGCATGGTGATGTCGAAGCGGGTGCCCTTGCCCTTGGCACTGTCCACGGAGATGGTGCCGCCCTTTTCGTCCACGATGCGCTTGACCACCGCCAGACCCAGCCCCACGCCGACACCGACGGTGCCGCCAACGGTGTCGCCCGTATCCTCACGGGCATACGCCTCGAACATACGGCGTTGGAATTCCTCGCTCATGCCCACGCCGTCGTCCTGACAGGTGAAGCGGAGGCGGCACACGCCGTCGCTGTCCTCCTGCTCGCGGAAGGTGCAGCGCACCTGTCCGCCGGGGCGGCTGTATTTGATGGCGTTGCCGATGATGTTCTGGCAGACCTGGCGCAGATAGAGGGGGTTGCCGGTGAAGTTGTCGTGCTCCAGCTGAAGCTCCGGCTCCGCCAGCACCACGCCGGCCGCCTTCGCCTGCTCCCGCGCCAGCAGCAGCACGTCCCCCAGCTCCGCCGACAGGCTGAAGGGCGTTTGCGATTCCAACGCCGCCTTCTCCTCCGGGCGGTTCAGCGTCAGCACGTCGTTCACCAGCTCCAGAAGGTAGCGGGAGGCGGTCTGCGCCTTGCTGCGGCACTCCTGGATCTGTGCGCGGTTGTCCGGCTCCCGCCCGATGATCTCCAGCATACCCATGATGATGTTGATGGGGGTGCGGATGTCGTGGCTCATGCTGCGGAGGAAGCTGGTTTTCGCCTGATCCGCCGCAGTGGCGCGGCGTACCTCCTCCTCCAGACGGTGCTGGTAGTCCTCCTCGCGACGCTTGCGCTCCTGCGTGGCGCGAAGCACCAGCAGCGTCGCAAAGACCGCCGCCAGCGCGTAGACGCCGAAGGCGGAGATCACCATGTTCTTGCCCTGCTCGAACACGTATTCATTGGGGAGGAACACGTACAGGCTGTACTGCTGGTATTGCTTCCGGGCACCGAAAAACGTGCCGTCCGCATGGAGCTGGGTCAGCTTGCTGCCCACGGAGGGGGAGGACTCCAGCGCATGGATGAGGGGCACCTCGTCCACCGGCAGGTTCCACTGCTCCGCCACGCTGCTGCCCACCACGCGCTCGCCGTCGGTGATGTAGGTGTAGACCTTGTCGTTGAGCAGCGTCTCGTAGCCCGCCAGCAGGCTCTCGATGGACGCACGGTAGGAGGCGATGATCGTGCTCGACTGAAGGCGGGCGCAGAAGATGACGCCGGGATTCTCGACGCGCGCCACGGCTGCTATGTCGTACACCGCGCCGTCACGGGTCAGGCGGCGGGCAAAGATCTTCTCCGGGTAGTCCATGACGGAGCGGATCGCCTCATTGGTGTAGTAATCGCTCCAGTCCATGTCCGCGCCGGAGCTGAACTCGATCTCCAGATCCTTGTTCAGCACCAGCACGCAGCTTACGCGCTGACGCTGGGCGTACCGCGCCAGCTCCTCGTTGGAGCGGTTCTGCCCCACCAGACCCTCGCGATCCGCCACCTCCTGCGCCTGCTCCGTCAGCCGCACGAGGCTCTTTAGCCGGTCGGCGGCGACGGTGTCGCGGTAGCTGATGCACTGGTTTTGCAGATATTGCAGCGTCCGCTGGGCGGTCTGCTGGGCGTTGCGGATGCTGCTGTTGCCGCCGATGAGAGCCGTGACCGCCACCACAAAGACGCCCAGCACCAGCATGAGCACCCAGATACATTTGTTGGAAAACTTATTGCCCATGGGTCAACCCCGCTAAAGCCGCCTGTGCGTCCACGCCGTAGCTCTCCAGAATGGCGGTCACGGTGCCGTCCGCCACCAGCTCGTGCAGCATTTCGTCCAGAGCCTCCGCTCTGCCGCTGCCGTCGTCCTTATAGAACGCCGCGCCCAGACCTGCCCGCAGCAGCCCCGGCTCCAGCACCCGGTATTCCCCGGCGCGCCCGGCGATGAAGGCGAGGTACGCCGTCTCGTGTCCGGCGCAGGCGTCCACGTAGCTTTTGTCCAGCGCGGCGAACACGTCCACCGTGTCGGCGAAGCAGTACACGCTGTCCACCTGCTCCACGCCGGGCACCTGATGCTTCAGAAACAGCTCCTCCGGCTTGGAGGAGCTCTGCACGGCGATGCGCTTGCCGTTCAGGTCGCCAAGACCGTAAATGTCGCTGGACGCCTGTACTATGACCACCTGACGGCTGTACATATACGGCCCCGCCCAGCGGTAGAGATCCTCTCTGCCGTTCATGGAGAAGCTGCCCCAGAGGCAGTCCACGTCGCCGCGCTCCAGAAGGGCGTCCTTCTCCTGCCAGTTGATTTTTTGGAAGCTCGCCGTCCAGCCCAATCTCTCGCAGGCGGCGGTGGCGATCTCCACGTCGATACCGGCGAACTCGCCGTTTTCGTCCAGATAGAAGTATGGCTCGTAGTTGTCGCTGCCCACGGTCAGCACCGGCAGGGCTTCGCCGTCCGTGTCCGGCACCGGCTGCCCGCAGGCGCACAGCACCGCGCAGCACAGCGACAGCAGCGCAGATGCAGCGCGTTTTGCGTAGTTTTTCATTCCGCTCCTCCTGCGGTATAGACCTCGTGGCGCAGGGCGTCCTGGATGTCCTGCAAGCACTCCACCAGCAGCGGGTCGAAGGCTCCGCACTCGCCGCGGCGGATCATGTCCATCGCCCGCTCCGGGGAGAAGGCGTCCTTATAGGCGCGGCGGGACACCAGCGCGTCGTAGGCGTCCGCCAGTCCCACCACCTGCGCGCTGATGGGGATCTCGTCCCCCTGCAAGCCGTCGGGATAGCCCCTGCCGTCCACGCGCTCGTGGTGCCAGCGGCAAATATCCGCCGCGATCTCCACCAGCGGCTCGCCGGTGTAGTCCTTCATGCTACGCAGGAGGCTCTCGCCGATGGTGGTGTGGGTCTTGACAACGTCAAATTCCTCCGGCGTCAGGGGGCCGGGCTTGCGGAGCAGCGTGTCCGGAACGCCCATTTTCCCCACGTCGTGGAACATTCCCGCCGCCGCGATGCGGCGGCACTCCCGGCGGGTGAAGGCGTATTTGTCCGTGCGCTCCATGAGACGGTATAAAAGCCGCTCCGTCACCAGCTGCACGTCCCGCCCGTGCTCCATGCCCTCGCCGTTGCGGTAGCCCATGACGCGGGAGAACACGTTGGCAGCCACGCTGACGGTGTGCTCCTGCCGGTGCAGCTGCTGCGCCATGACCGCCATGAGCCGCCGCTGCCGCGCATACAGCTTTACGGTGTTCATGGTGCGCTGGCGCACCACCTTTATGTCGAAGGGTCGCTCAATGTAGTCCACGACGCCCATATCGTATGCCAGGCGCACATGATCCTCGGAGCCGTCCGCCGTGATGACGATAACGGGGATGCGGTCCATAAGACCCTGACGGTTCATCTCCTCCAGCACCTGCAGGCCGTCCATCACCGGCATGATCATGTCCAGCAGCACCAGCGCGATCTCGCCGCCGTGGAGGGACAGCTGCTCCATGCACTCGCTGCCGTTGGCGGATTCCAGAATGGTGAAGTCCTCCTCCAGCATTTCCCGGAGCAGCTGGCGGTTCAGGGAGGAGTCGTCCACCACGAGGATATTCTCCTTGCCGCTCTCCGTGTTCTCCACGGGGGAGCTTTCCGTCACCACGGCGTCCTTCGTCCGCTTGGCGCGGTACATGAGGCGATCCGCCCGCTGCACCGCGCTGGAGACCGTCTCCTGCTCGGCGATAACGCAGCCGATGCTGGCGGTGGGGTGCTGCTCCTGCCCGCAGGCAAGGATGCAGACGGAGTGGAGCTGCCGCTGGATTTTACTGAGCTGCTCGTTGAACTCGCTCTCGGTGATCTGGGGCACCAGCAGCAAAAACTCGTCCCCGCCGTAGCGCACCAGTGAGCCGCGCTCTCCCACCACGGCATGCACCACCTCGGCGATGGTACGCAGGGCGGCGTCGCCCGCCCCGTGGCCGTACAGGTCGTTGAACAGCTTCAGGTCGTCCATGTCGATGATGGCGACGCCGCCGTTGAATATCTCACCCGCCATATCCCGCTCGTAGTGGCTGCGGTTCAGCGCGCCGGTGAGGGCGTCCACCTCCTGCGCATGGGTGTCCCGCCCGGAGATGACCAGCGTGTTGCTGTCCACAAGGTCGATGCGGACATCGTACTGCCGGTAGCCCATGCCGCTCTGCCGGAAGCGCAGGCGGAAGCTCTTGCCCTGCTGCTGCTCCATGAAGAAGCGGCGGAGGTTGTCGTTGGTGAGGTAGTGCACCCACGCGCCGCGCTCGGCGATGATGCTGCCCTTGCTACGCAGCGCGTCACTGAGCGCGTCCACGGTGTACCACCGGCTGCCCGCCAGCTCCGGGGCGATCTCGGAACGGCGGACGCGGAGCTTCTCCCGCCGCCTGTCGTATTCACAAACAAAATCACAGATGGGCAGCAGAGCGGCGATGAAGCCTTCCCGTTCCATGGAGATGCACCGTCCTTTCCGTGTGTTAATCAGAACATATCAAACTACATTATAGCACCACGGCGGCATATTGCAACGGTTTTCCACGCAAAATCCCACTATCCGCAGGGGAAACGGAAAGCCCCGCGGCGGTATGTACCGCTGCGGGGCATATCGGTGGGGGAGCTGAACGCTGCTTGACCGGCGCAGGCTTAATAGCTGCCCAGATCGGCACTGGCGTCGCCCTCGACGCTCTTGCCGAACTCGTAGTCGTTGCCGGGGAGGACGGCGTTCAGAATGACGCCCGCCAGAGCGGCGATCGCCAGACCGGTCAGGGTGATGTCCGCGCTGCCCACGGTGAAGGTGATGCCGCCGGTGGAGGCGAAGCCCAGACCGCACACGAAGATGACGGCGGCGATGATGAGGTTGCGGGACTTGGTGAGATCCACGCGGTTCTCCACCACGTTGCGGACGCCCACGGCGGAGATCATACCGTACAGGACGAAGCTGACGCCGCCCACGATGGCGGTGGGGATGGAGTTCACCAGCGCGTCAAACTTGGGGGAGAAGCTGAGGATGATGGCGTACAGAGCCGCCAGACGGATGACCCGGGGGTCGTACACACGGCTCAGAGCCAGCACGCCGGTGTTCTCGCCGTAGGTGGTGTTGGCAGGGCCGCCGAACATACCGGCGAAGGCGGTGGCAAGACCGTCGCCCAGCAGGGTGCGGTGCAGACCGGGATCCTCGATGAAGTTCTTGCCGGTGGTGGAGGAGATGGCGGAGACGTCGCCGATGTGCTCCATCATGGCGGCGATGGCGATGGGGGCCATGACCAGAATGGAGGTCACGTCGAACTTGGCGAGGACGAACTTTTGCAGACCCACGAAGTCGGCACTCTTGACAGAGGCGAAGTTGATCAGGGGCTGCATGACGCCGTCGGCACCCGGCAGCTTCGCGCCGCAGGCGGTGGCGATGAGTGCCACGATGTACGCACCTACCACGCCCAGCAGGATGGGGATGATCTTGACCATGCCCTTACCCCAGATGTTGGCGACGATGATGATGGCGATAGCCACCAGAGCCAGCCACCAGCAGGTGGAGGCGTTTGCCACGGCGGTGCCGGAGAGGTTCAGACCGATGAGGATGATGATGGGGCCGGTGACGATGGGGGGGAAGAAGCGCATGACCTTCTTGGCACCCACCAGCTTGAACAGCAGTGCCAGCACCAGGTACAAAAGACCCGCGATGACCACGCCGCCCAGCGCGTAGGGCAGCTTCTCCTCGCCGGTCATGGAGGCGAACTTGCCGCTGTCCAGATTGGCTACCGCCTGGAAGCCGCCCAGAAAGGCGAAGGAGGAGCCAAGGAAGGCGGGCACCTTGAACTTGGTGCACAGGTGGAACAGCAGCGTGCCGATACCGGCAAACAGCAGTGTCGTCTGGATGGACAGGGGCAGACCGTAGCCCGTTACCAGAATGGGCACCAGCACCGTGGCACCGAACATGGCGAACAGGTGCTGTAAACCCAGCAGCAGCATCCGGGGCGTGCCCAGCTCGCGGGCATCGTAGATGGCGTCTTGTCCTAATTTCTTGTTCATGTGTAGATTCCTCTCTTTCTCGTTCTCGTTCTCGTTCTTCCGTATATGTGGATGGTGACTTACAGACAGCCCAAAAAAATGACCGGCGAAAACACCGGTCAAATGGAAACACTATTAAAAATGAAAATGGAAACAGTGGGAGACGCCATCCGCTTTTTCGTCATCGTGTGCACGCAGGTCATGGTCGTTCCTCCTCTCGTTTTTCCTGCCTATTATACGGGGCGCGGCGGCAAAATGCAATACATTTCTGCGCCAAGATTGTCCGGGGTTTTCAGAAGGCGGTTTGGAGGTATTGCACAACGTCATTCCTCCTGCTTATGGGGAGCCGCCGCCAGCTGGAGCCGCCGTCCCAGCACCGGGCACACGCCCGCCGCCACGAGGATCTTCAGCGCGTCGCCGGGCAGGTAGGGGATCATGCCGCTCCAGAGTATGGCGCGGACGGTCATCCCCTTGTGCATATACAGGTTCAGAATACCGCCCATGTACGGCAGCCCGATGGCGTACAGCACCGCCAGACCCGCCAGAGCCGCCAACGCCATGCGCTTGGGATCGTCAAACCGCTGGGCGGAAATGGTTCCCACCACCCACGCCGCCGGGATCAGTCCCAGCAGGAAGCCGAAGGTGGGCTGGAAAACGTACCCCAGCCCGCCGCCCATGGTGAAGATGGGCAGCCCCACCAAGCCCAGCAGGACGTAGAGAAGCTGGCTCAGGGCTCCCCATTTCCGCCCCAAAAGAAGCCCCGCCATGGCGGTAAACAGGTATTGCAGCGTCACGGAGCTGTACCCCATGGGGATACGCAGAAACGCCCCCACCGCCGTCAGCGCGGCGAAGAGTGCCGTGTAGATCATATTCTTCGTATTGTTCATTAAGAGCTCCTCCGTGGCGGTGAAACGCCGAAAATTGCACTTAATAGTAGCAAATAACTTCCCCTATGTCAACTATTTACAAACGGCGGAGACAGTGCTACAATGTTTGTTCGAGAATGAGAGGAGGCGGTGCGCGTGGCATGGAACATCCTGCGGAGGGAGACGGTGGATTCCACGAATAACGTCTGCAAGGCTCTTGCGGCGCAGGGAGCCTCCGATACGGCGGTCATCGCCGGCGCGCAGACTGCCGGCAAGGGGCGGCTGGGCCGCGCCTTCCAATCGCCCCCCGGCGGGCTGTATCTCTCCGCCCTGTGGCGGGGCTGTCCGGCGGAGAGGCTGTTCTCCGTCACCCCCATGGCCGCCGTGGCGGTCTGCCGCGCCGTGGAGTCCGTCTGCGGCGGCGTGTGCGGCATAAAATGGTGCAACGACGTGGTGCTGGGCGGAAGGAAGCTGTGCGGGATATTGACGGAAGCCTCCCTGCTGCCCGACGGCAGCGCGGAGTGGCTGGTGGTGGGTGTCGGCGTGAACGTGGGGCAGAGAGAGTTCCCCGGCGACATCGCGGAGATCGCCACATCCCTTGCGCTGCAAGGGCTTCCGGCGTCCGCGGACGCGCTGGCACAGGCGATATTGGAGCAGCTGACCGCTCTGCGGGGAGCGTTGGACGACCCGGCGGAGTGGCTGGAGGCGTACCGGGCGCGGTGCGTGACCGTCGGCAGGCGCGTGGAGGTGCAGCGGCGGGGCGTATCCCGCCGCGGGACGGCACTGGACGTGGACGACCGGTTCGGGCTGGTGGTGCGGTACGAAAACGGAGAGACGGAGACGATACGCAGCGGCGAGGTGTCGGTGCGCGGTCTGTGCGGATATATCGAATGAGGTGAACGCTGTTATGAACGTGAAATTGCTGGGACAGCTGTTCCTCACCTTCGCCAAGGTGGGGGTCATGACCTTCGGCGGCGGCATGGCCATGCTGCCCATCCTCCAGCGTGAGGTGGTGGAGGACAGGGGCTGGGCAAGCGACGAGGAGCTGGTGGATTACTTCGCCATCGGGCAGTGTACGCCGGGCATTATCGCGGTGAACACCGCCACCTTTGTGGGGCAGAAGCAGTCCGGGGTGCTGGGCGGTATCATCGCCACGCTGGGTATCGTGTTCCCGTCGCTGCTCATTATCACGGCTCTGGCGGGCGTTATCAACAGCTTTTCCCATCTGGAATGGGTGCAGCACGCCTTCGCCGGTATCCGGGTGTGCGTGTGCGTGCTGATCTTCAACGCGGTGGTGAAGCTGTTCAAGGGCTCGGTGAAGGACTGGGCGGCGGGGCTGATCTTCCTTGCGGTGCTGGCGGCGTCCCTGCTGACGGAGCTTTCGCCGGTGATCTTCGTGGCGGCGGCGGCTCTGCTGGGTATCGTCATTCAGAACGTGATAAGGAGGGCGAAATAATGCTGTACCTCCAGCTTTTCTGGGAATTTTTCAAAACGGGACTGTTCGCCGTGGGCGGCGGACTGGCGACGCTGCCCTTTTTGCAGGACATGGCGGAGCGCACGGGCTGGTTCACCCACGCACAGCTGGCGGATATGCTGGCGGTGTCCGAGTCTACGCCTGGTCCCATCGGCGTGAACATGGCCACCTATGTGGGCTTTACCACCGGGGGCGTGGGCGGTGCGGTGGTCGCCACCGTGGGGCTGGTGACGCCGTCGGTCATTGTCATCCTGATCGTGGCGGCGTTCTTGAAGGCGTTCCGGGACAGCAGGTGGGTCAACGCGGCGTTTTACGGACTGCGCCCCGCCTCCACCGCGCTGGTGGCGGCGGCGGGCATCTCCGTGGTGCCCATCGCGCTGCTGCACGCGGAGGCGGCGGGACTGGGACGGCTGAACCTGCCGGCTATCGCGCTGGCGGCGGTGCTGCTGGTGTGCACCAACTGGGTGCCGGTGGTGAAGAAGTGGCACCCCATCGTGTTTATCGGCATTTCCGCCCTGATCGGCGTGGCGCTGAAATTCTGAGCATACAGAGAAAAGGAAACGGCTGCGGTCGTTTCCTTTTTTGTTGCGCCGGGGCGGGCACCGTGGTACAATGGGAAAAAATGAAGGAGGGCGGCGTTTATGTACGAGCTGATACAGGCTAAGGGCGGAAGCTATTATATCGAAAGTCCCGCCAAGGTGGGGCTGGTGCAGCTGGGCGGCGACCGGGTGTGCCTGATCGACAGCGGCAGCGACAAGGACGCAGGGCGGAAGGTGCGGCAGCATCTGGACGCCAAGGGCTGGCGTCTGACGGCGATCTACAACACCCATTC
>URXW01000021.1 GCA_900551995.1 uncultured Eubacteriales bacterium | reverse complement strand
CCGGCTTCCACTCCACCCAGACCGCTATCATCTCCCGCACCATGAAGAGCGAGCGTCAGGGTCGCAACACCTTCTACAACATGATGGTGCTGGAGGGCTTCATCGCCATGGTCTGGGCTGCCGGTGCCATGGGCGTGTACAACCTGGCTTTGCAGGAGCCCAATGCCGGACTGGCTACCGGCACCGTGGGCGTGGTGTGCAAGTACCTGCTGGGTCATGTGGGCGGCGTCATCGCCCTGATCGGCGTTATCGTGCTGCCCATCACCTCCGGTGATACGGCACTGCGCGCCCTGCGTCTGAGCCTGTCTGAGACGCTGCACATCGACCAGTCCACCAACGGCAAGCGCATCAAGCTGGCTGTGCCCATCTTCGCGCTGGTCATCGCCATCCTGGTGTTCGCCAAGGTCAACAACGATGGCTTCATGATCCTGTGGCGTTACTTCGCATGGGCCAACCAGACGCTGTCCCTGTTCGCCTTCCTGTGCATCACCGCGTGGATGTTCGAGAACGGCAAGGGTAAGTGGGCTTGGGTCCCCATGATCCCCGGCTGCTTCTACACCTTCATCTGCGTGACCTACATCGCCAACGCCCACATCGGCTTCAACATCCCCTGGACGCCCGCCTACATCATCGGTGTGGTGTGCGCCATCGCCTACGTGGTGGGCTGCTGCGTGTACGGCAAGAAGCGCGCTGCCAGACTGCTGGCTAAGTAAGTTCTTTCCCCCTCAAACGGCAATACACAAAACACAAGAGACGGACTCTGTCCGTCTCTTGTGTTTTAGGGGGGATACTGCTATAATACGACACAGCAGAGGGAAAAACGATGGAAGTGGAGGCGGTTATGGCACAGGTCATTGAGATACACGACTTTTCCGACCCGGCGTTGGACGTTTACGCCCGCGCCACGGAGAACCAGCTGGTGAACCGGGCTGACCCGGACAATGCGCTGTTTATCGCGGAAAGCCCACTGGTCATCGGACGGGCGTTGGACGCCGGGTGTGTGCCGGTGTCGTTTTTGATGGAGGCGCAGCACGTCACCGGACGGGGCGCGGAGGTGCTGGCGCGGTGCCCGGCGGATATTCCGGTATACACGGCACCGCTGGACGTGCTGACCCAACTGACGGGCTTCCACCTGACGCGGGGGATGCTGTGCGCCATGCGCCGGCCTCCCCTGCCCTCTCTGGCGGAGGTATGCGCCGGGGCGCGGCGTATCGCCGTGCTGGAAAACGTGATGAACCCCACCAACGTGGGGGCGATCTTCCGGTGCGCGGCGGCACTGGGCATGGACGCGGTGCTGCTGACGGAGCAGGGCAGCGACCCCCTGTACCGCAGGGCGTCGCGGGTGAGCATGGGGAACGTGTTCCTCGTGCCGTGGACGTATCTGCCGGAGGGCGACTGGACGGCGGAGCTCCACCGGCTGGGCTTCACCACCGTGGCGATGGCGTTGCGGGAGGACTCCCTGCGGCTGGACGACCGGCATCTTTTGGAGGCGGAGAAGCTGGCGGTGGTGCTGGGCACCGAGGGGGACGGGCTTGCCGACCACACCATCGCCCGGTGCGACCATACGGTGATGATCCCCATGACCCACGGGGTGGACAGCCTGAACGTGGCGGCGGCTGCGGCGGTGGCGTTCTATCAGCTGGGGCTTCAATGCCAATGAGCATGGAAAAGAGGACGGCGAACGCCGTCCTCTTTTTTCACATTTGCGGGGTCTTACTTGCCCAAGGCCGCCTTGAGTGCGTCCACGCGGTCGGTCTTTTCCCACGTCACGCCCAGATCCTCCCGGCCCAGATGGCCGTAAGCCGCCAGCTGGCGGTAGATGGGCTTCCGCAGGTCCAGGTCGCGGATGATGGCGGTGGGGCGCAGGTCAAAGACCTTCTCCACAGCCGCCTCCAGCTGGTCGTCGGCGACGACGCCGGTGCCGAAGGTCTCCACCAGCACGCTGACGGGGCGCGCCACGCCGATGGCGTAGGCCAGCTGCACCTGACACTTCTCCGCCAGACCGGCTGCCACCACGTTCTTCGCCACCCAGCGGGCGGCGTAGGCGGCGGAGCGATCCACCTTGGTGGGATCCTTACCGGAGAAGGCACCGCCGCCGTGGGGCGCGCTGCCGCCGTAGGTATCCACGATGATCTTGCGGCCGGTGAGACCGGTATCGGCGGCGGGGCCGCCGCTGACGAAGCGTCCGGTGGGGTTCACGTAGATCTTCGTCTCGCTGTCCAGCAGGTGACCGGGGACGGTGGGCTTGATGACCAGCTCGATCATGTCCTTGCGGATCTGCTCCAGCGTGACGTCGGGGCTGTGCTGGGTGGAGAGCACCACGGTGTCCACCCGGAGGGGCTTGCCGTTGTCGTCGTACTCCACGGTGATCTGGGTCTTGCCGTCGGGGCGGAGGTAGTCCACCAAGCCCTGCTTACGCACGTCGGTGAGACGCTTCGCCATTCTGTGGGCGATGGAGATCGCCAGGGGCATCAGCTCCGGCGTCTCGCTGCAGGCGTAGCCGAACATCATGCCCTGGTCGCCGGCACCGTTGTCCAGCTCGCTGTCGCCCTTCGCCTTCGCCTCGTAGCTCTTGTCCACGCCCAGCGCGATGTCGCTGGACTGCTCGTCGATGTTGGTGATGACGGCGCAGGTGTTGCCGTCGAAGCCGCAGTCGGAGGAGTTGTAGCCGATGTCCAGCACCACCTGACGGGCGATCTTGGGGATGTCCACGTAGCAGCTGGTGGTGATCTCACCCATAATGTGGATGAGGCCGGTGGAGGCGCAGGTCTCGCACGCCACGCGTCCGTTGGGATCCTTCTCGAAAATAGCGTCCAGCACCGCGTCGCTGATCTGGTCGCAGACCTTGTCGGGATGCCCCTCGGTAACGGATTCAGAGGTAAACAGATGTCTTGCCATGATGATTTCTCCTTTCTTTTGGGAAAACGCAATAAAAAGCACCCTGCCGAATCGACAGAGTGCTGAAGCTTTCTTGCCTTTCCTCATCTTTCGATTCGTTCGCCGGATTTGGCACCTTGAAATAACAGGTTGCCGTGGCTTCATCGGGCCGGTCCCTCCGCCACTCTTGATAAGGTATTCACTTGTACAGTATATTGTAGCATACTTTCCGCCGTTGTCAATAGTGTTTTTGGTGATTCTGGAAATAATTCAACTGTGGTGAAACTTTCGGATTGTTCAAAGTTTTGACATGACTTTTTCCCCTATATACGCTATACTGGATGCAATTTGTAAAAACAGGAGGATATTCCCCTTGAAAAAGCTCTATGACGGGGTGCAGCGGTTCTGCGCCATGCATCCCCGGTTCGGTATTCCCAATCTGATGCGCGTCATCGTGTGCGGCAACGTGGCGGTGTATGTGCTGATGCTGCTGACCCAGTCCAACGACGTGAACGCGCTGAGTTTTCTGACCTTTAACCTGAACGCCCTGCTCCACGGCGAGGTGTGGCGTCTGGTGACGTTCGTGTTCGTGCCCGGATACGCCAGCCCCTTCGCGCTGCTGATCGGGCTGTATTTCTACTACTGGATCGGCTCCACGCTGGAGCAGCAGTGGGGCACCGCCAAGTTCAATCTCTACTACTTCAGCGGTATGCTGCTGACGGTGCTGGGCACCGTCGCCGCCAGCCTTATCTCCGGCAACTACTATCTGACGGTGGCGGGCACCACCTACGTGAACCTGTCCATGTTCTTCGCCTTCGCCTTCCTGTTCCCCAACGCGCAGGTGCTGCTGTTCTTCATCATCCCCGTCCGGATGAAGTGGCTGGCGTATCTGGACGGCGCGCTCTTCGCCTTCCAGATCTTCCGCGCCATCGGTGCCCATAACTGGGCGGGCGCGGTGCTGCCGGTGGTGGCTCTGCTGAACTTCGCCGTGTTCATCTGGCCGGAGGTGCACTATCTCAAGGCGCGCACCCGGCAGCGCACCTCCTACCGGACGGTGCAGTTCCGGCAGGCGCAGCAGCAATCACAGCGTCAGGCGCAGCAGCAGGAGCAGCAGGGCTATCACCACAAATGCGCCGTGTGCGGCAAGACCGACACGGACTACCCCGATATGCAGTTCCGCTATTGCAGCAAATGCGCCGGCTACCACTGCTTCTGTCAGGATCACATCTTCAACCACGTACACTTCACCGAGGAGTAAAGCAATAATGCCGTTATTTTCGCGCCGCTTCGCGGCTCGAAAATAGCGGCATTATTACGTTCATCTTAATGAAATCTTACGATTCTGCACGTTGACAGGGTAAAAGCTTCCGTATACAATGAGGGTACGATAAATCTATGCAGAACGGGAAAACTGCCTAAGGGCAGCTTCGCGCAGGGCGGAACGCCCGCGCAGGGAGGAGACGACCATGCTGGACATTCAACACCTGACCAAGACCTACGGCGAGAAAAAAGCCGTGGACGATCTGACGCTGCACATCGCGCCGGGGGAGATCTACGGCTTCATCGGTCACAACGGCGCGGGAAAGACCACCACGCTGAAGGCGGCGGTGGGGATCTTGCAGTTCGACAGCGGCGAGATCACCGTGGGCGGCCGCTCCATCCGAACCGACCCGCTGGGCTGCAAGCGGCAGCTGGCGTACATCCCCGACAACCCGGATCTGTACGACTACATGACCGGCATCAAATATCTGAGCTTCATCGCCGACGTGTTCGGCGTGAACGCCGCCACGCGGCAGGCGCGTATCCGGGAATACGCGGAGCTTTTCGAGCTGACGGGCGATCTGGCGCAGCCCATCGCCGCCTATTCCCACGGCATGAAGCAGAAGCTCTCCATCATCGCCGCATGGCTCCACGACCCGAAGCTCATTATCATGGACGAGCCCTTCGTGGGGCTTGACCCCAAGGCGTCCCACCTGCTCAAGACCATGATGCGGCAGGTCTGTGACGACGGCGGAGCCATCTTCTTCTCCACCCACGTGCTGGAGGTGGCGGAGAAGCTGTGCGACAAGGTCGCCATCATCAAGAGCGGGCGGCTCATCCGCTCCGGCACCATGGAGGAGGTCAAGGGCGACGACTCCCTGGAGGACGTGTTTCTGGAGCTGGAGGCGGAGTGATGGTCAAGCTGCTGGTGAAAAAACAGCTGCTGGAGATCTTCCGCGGCTACTTCTACGATGCGAAAAAGAACAAGCCCCGCTCCAAGGGTGCCACCGCCGCCCTCATCGTCATGTACGTGGTGCTGATGGTGGGCGTCATCGGCGGGATGTTCACCTCCCTCGCGCTGGGGCTTTGCCAGCCCCTGTGCCGTGCGGGGCTGGACTGGCTGTACTTCACGCTGTTTGCCCTTGCGGGGCTGTTCATGGGCGTGTTCGGCAGCGTGTTCAACACGTTTTCCGGGCTGTATCAGGCGAAAGACAACGACCTGCTGCTGTCGCTGCCCATCCCCGTCCGCGCCATTCTGGCGTCGCGGCTGCTGGGCGTGTATCTGATGGGGCTGATGTTCTCCGCCGTGATCCTGCTGCCCTGCGTGGTCGTGTACTGGGTCGAGGGCACGCTGTCCGCCGCCACGGCGGCGGGCGGTATCGCGCTGGTGCTGGCGGTGTCGCTGCTGACGCTGCTGCTGTCCTGCCTGCTGGGCTGGGTGGTGGCGAAGATCCACAGCAGACTCAAGCGCAAGAGCCTCATTACGGTGCTCTCCGCGCTGGTGTTCTTCGCGGTGTACTACACGGTGAGCCTCCGCGCCAACAGGCTGATACAGGAGCTGCTGCTCCATCTGGACGAGGTGGGCACGGCTCTCCACAGCGGCGCGTACCCCCTGTACCTCATGGGACGGATGGCGGTAGGCGACTGGCTTGCCATGGCGGTGGTGCTGGCGGTGACGCTGCTCCTCTGCCTGCTGATGTACCGGGTGCTGGATCGGACGTTTCTCTCCATCGCCACCGCCTCCGGCGGCACCGTCAAGGCGGTGTATAAGGAGAAGGTGCTCAAATCGTCCTCCGCCGCCTCCGCCCTGCTGCGGCGGGAGCTGGGACGCTTCACGTCCAGCCCCAACTATATGCTCAACTGCGGTCTTAGCGCGGTGGTGCTGCCCGCCCTCGGCGTGTTGCTGCTGGTGAAGTACGGCACGGTGCTGCCCCTGCTGGAGAAGGTGTTCGGAGACGAAGCGTCCGGCGCGGTCACCGCGCTGCTGTGCGCCGCCCTGTGCCTTATCGGCTCCATGAACGATATGTCCGCGTCCTCCGTGTCGCTGGAGGGGAAGAACCTGTGGCTTGCCCAGTCCCTGCCGGTGACGCCGTGGCAGGTGCTCCGCGCCAAGGTGCTGGTGCAGGTGCTGGTGACGGGCATCCCCATGGCGGTCACGTGGGTGCTGGTGGCGCTGGCTGTCCGCCCCACGGCAGCGGGCGGTCTGCTGCTGCTCGTGCTGCCGCTGCTGTTCGTGTGGCTGATGGCGGAGCTTGGGCTGGTGCTGGATCTGAAACGCCCCAACCTCGTCTGGACCAACGAGATCACGGTCATCAAGCAGCGGCTGACGGTGCTCCTCGCCATGCTGAGCGGCTGGGTGTACGCCTGCGCCATAGCGGGGCTGTACTTCCTTGTGGGCGTCCGCTGGGGCGCGGCGTGGTATCTGCTGGCGTGGTCGGCGGTGACGGCGGTGCTGTGCGCGGGGATCCGCGGGTGGCTGCGCCGGGAGGGCTGCCGGATATTCGCGGCACTGTGACGCAAAAAAGAATAGAAAAACCCGCTCCCGTGGGGGAGCGGGTTTTTTCGTTTTTACCGGTTCTGCTCGTACAGTACGGCGAGGCCGCGGAGGATCAGATCTCCGTTCATGTGCATTTTGTGCTTGCAGGCGGGGGCGATCACCGGCGCGATACCACCGGTCGCCACCACGATGGTGTCCTGCCCCAGCTCCTGGGTCATACGGTCGATCATGCCGTCCAGCAGCAGTGCCGCGCCCAAGACGCAGCCGCTCTGCATACAGCTCAGCGTGTCGGTGCCGATGGCTCTCTCCGGCACCGCCAGAGGGATGTCCGGCAGCAGCGCCGTGCCCCCCGCCAGCGCGGAGAGGGACAGGTTCGCGCCGGGCAGAATGGCTCCGCCTCGGATCGCGCCCTCCCCGTCCAGCACCGTAATGGTGGTGGCAGTGCCCATATCCAGCAGCAGCATGGGCGGCTTGTAGGCGTCCAGCGCACCCACGGCGGCGGTGAGCAGATCCGCGCCCAGCGTCTCCGGGTGCTTGATCTTCACCGGCACGCGGCAGCGGACGTTCCCGCCCACCACCAGCGGCTCTTTCCCGGTCAGCAGCCGCGCCGCGCCCTGTAAGGCGCGGGTCACGGGGGGCACCACCGAGGAGATGATGACCTGCTCCACGTCACGCCGCGATACCTCCGCCAGCTCCAGAAGCTGGCTCAGGGACACGGCGTAATCGCCCACGGCGTTGTCCCGCCGGGTGGCGATGCGGAAGGTATGGCGCACCTCGCGCCCTTCCAGTAAGCCCACGACCACGTGGGTATTGCCCACGTCCAATGCAAGCAGCATACGCTCGCCTCCCGTCTTATGCGTTGGTCTTGCGGGCCGCCAGCTTGCCGCGGCTGTACACCACAGCCTTGGCGATCGCCGCGCCGGTGACAAGGCACACACCCGCCTCGATAAGCCCGTTGATACCCACAAATGCCACCACGAACATGAAGGGGTTCGCGCTGCCCATCTGCTGCACGAAGCCCTGAATGAACTCCGTGTTGTAGAAGCACAGGCACAGGGTAGTCATAAACAGCACCGTGTTGCACAGCGCGCCGATAAGACCCGCCGCGCCGAAGGACCACAGGTTGGTCTTGTCCAGCTTGTTCAGACCCTTGAACGCCAGACCGCACAGCCAGCCCGCCAGAACACGGGTGGGGACACAGACGATGAATGCGAACACGGGGTTGATGCCCAGCAGCGTCGTGCCGAACCAGCTCTTACCGAAGCACTCCCAGAAGCTGATGCAGCCGAACACGCCGCCCAGCACCGCACCGGCGGCGGGGCCCATGACGATGGCACCGACGATGACCGGCACCATAAGAATGGTGATCTCCAGACCGGCGGTCTTGATCATGCCCAGCCCCGTTACCTCCAGCAGCAGCATGATCGCCACCAGCACGGAGACACGCACCAGATCCTGCACGGTGTACTTTCCGCGCTTCATTTCGTTACTCATATTAAATTACCTCCTGCTGCCGCCTCCGTCCCGCGGAGTGCGGCGCATGGGTATAATACCACATTTTCGCGTTTTTGCAATAGGCAGAATGAAAAAAGAAGCACCGTACCGGTGCTTCCTTTCCTCATGGCGTTGTCTGGGTGCTGTTGGTGGGCAGGATGGGGCGGCTGATGGGCACCGTGCCCAGCATGAGCACGTACTCGCCGTCCAGCATCAGCTGCACCTGCGTCACGTCCTCCAGTGAGCACAGGGAATCCACCAGCCCCTGGATCATCAGGCTCTGCGCCGCCGCGTCCACCGGCAGCAGCGACGTGATACCGGCGGGTAGGTTCAGATAGCAGGTGCCGTTCTCCGTGTTGGCGTTGAGGACAGAGAAGCCCTCCGGCAGCAGCGGCTCCCGCAGATCGGTGTACCGATCCAGCGGCGGCTCGGTCAACGCCTTGACCACCGCTTGGGCGATGCTCTCGCCCTCGTAGACCGTCAGACGCCGCTCCTCACCCACCAGCTGGCCGGTGGTGCTGGGGAAGTAAAGCGTCACCTTGGCGGTTCGCACAATGTCGTCCGGGCTGGTGAGCAGCACCTCCTCGGAGGTATAGACGTCGCTGACCCTGTCGGCGGGCAGCTCGCCCGCCACCGTCAGCCGCACCGCCAGAATACCTGTCAGCTGCATCAGCGACAGGGTGATGCAGTAGTCGGCGATGGTGCGGTCAATGCCCATCAGCTGGTTATACTCCCCGCTGAGATCCACCGACACCGTGCCGCCGGTGACAGTGCAGCTCAGAAGCTGCGTCCCCACCGGTACGGGGCTGAGGAAGTCCTTGGCGGTACACTTGCCCAGCAGCAGCTCCATAATGTACTGCGCCTGCTGCTGCCGCCCCCGGTCCCCGGCGTTGATCTCCTCCCATGGGATAGGCAGACCCACAATGGCGTCGCCGCCGCCGGCGGATTTGTTCTTATCGCTCAGATCGGCGGGGCAGTAGAGCCGCAGGTACGGCGACGGCTCGGAGCTGTTCTCATCGCCGCTGCCCGTGCCGCCCGGCGGGGTGGTCAGCGTGGGCATGGCGGGGACGTCCTCCGGCTCTGATTGGACGCCGCAGCCCGCCGCCGTCGCCAGCAGCAGCAGCGACAGCAGCAGAGAGATCAGTTTTTTCATGTCCCCTCCCCCCTTTCCGCCAGCGGCAGGCGCACAATGAACATGGTGCCCACGCCGTCGGGATTGTGGGCGGCGGCGATGGTGCCGCCGCGGTTTTCGATGGTGTCCTTCACGATGGACAGCCCCAGACCGGTGCCGCCCACCTCACGGGAGCGCATCTTGTCCACCCGGTAGAACCGGTCAAACACGTGCTCCAGATCCTCGTCGGGGATGCCGATGCCGTTGTCGCTGACGGTGATGACCACGCTCTCCCCCTCCACCCGCGCCTCGGCGCGGACGAAGCCGTTCTCCGCGGCGGAGTATTTGATGGCGTTCTCCATGAGGTTGTAGAGGATCTGGTGCACGTCGTCGTCCGTCGCCATTGCCACGGCGTCCTCGTCGGCGTGGCCGGAGAGGGTGACGCCCTTCTCCTGCGCCACCATCGCCAGCATACGCTCCACCCGCTCCAGCACCGGCTGCACCGCCACCGGGTAGGGCTGCTGCACCACGCCGCTGTCCAGCCGCGTCAGGCGCAGCAGGTTCTCCGTAATGCGGCTGAGCCGCTCCGCCTCCCTGCCGATGTCGGAGACGAACTCCTTGGTGGTCGCCTCGTCCATGTGGTCGGTCTGCAAAATGGAGTCCGTCAGCAGCCGGATGCCCGCCAGCGGCGTTTTCAGCTCGTGGCTGGCGTCGGAGACGAACCGCCGCCGCGCGTTCTCCGTGGTTTGCAGGCGGTCGGTCAGGCTGTTGAACTCTGCGGCGATCTGGGCGATCTCGTCGGTGCCGCTGGCGTCGGCGCGGTGGCTGTACGCGCCCTCCCGCACGTGGCGTATCGCCTGCAAAAGCCCGCTGATCTGCCGCGTCAGCATACGGCTGAGCAGGATGCTCAGCCCCGCCACCAGCAGCGCGATCAACAAGGAGATGATCAGCAGGTTGTGGCGGAAGGACTCCAGCAGCTCCGCCTGCTCCGTGTCGTAGTCGTAGGCGTACACCGCGCCCACGATCTGGTTGTGGTACACCACCGGCGTCGCCACGCGGCTGAAAAACGCCGTGCCGTCGTACTTGCAGTAGCTGGCGTCCTGCCCGCGGAGAGCCACCGCCACCACGGAGTACAGCGCGTACTCGCCCACGGCGGTGCTGTCCTGCCGCGTGTCGTAGAGCACCAGTCCCGCGCTGTTGGTCACCATGATACGGGTGGCACCGGACTCGTCCAAGCCCTCCAACGCCGCCTGCACGTTCTCCTTCGTCAGCCGCTCCAGCCCCATGAGGGCGGATTCGATGACCTTGACGGTGCTCTTGAGGTTGCTCTGGTTCGAGGACACCATGAGGTTCTGGGACACCAGCAGCGGGTAGGAGTTCAGCAATATCAGCACCGCCGCGATGACGAGAATATAGCTGAGGCTGAACCGCAGCTGGAGGGTCGCCTTGCCGCGCAGCGTATGCGCGGCAGCACACAGACGCTTCCAGAGGCTCCGCGTCTGCGTGGTTTCCGTAGTCTGCGCCGCCGCGTCACACGGTGGGCTGCTCTTCTCCCGTAAAATAGTAACCAACTCCCCACTTCGTCATAATGTATACCGGGTTGGCGGGATCCGGCTCCAGCTTCTCCCGCAGCCGGCGGATGTGGACATCCACCGTGCGGTAGTCCCCGGCGTAGGAATAGCCCCACACCAGATCCATCAGGCTCTCCCGGCTGTATACCCGCCGGGGGTTCTTCATCAAAAGCTCAATGAGGTCGTACTCCTTGGCGGTCAGGTCAATGGTCCTGCCGTCCCGGATCGCCACGCGCTGCTCCGTGTCGAGACTGAGGTCGCCCACCGTCAGCAGCGGTGCGCGGCGGCTGCTCTGAGCGGTCTGGCTGCCGCTCATGGCGCGGCGCAGCAGGGCGCGGATGCGCGCTTTCAGCTCCAGAATGTTAAAGGGCTTCGTCACATAGTCGTCCGCGCCGCAGGCAAAGCCCATGAGCTTGTCGCTGTCCTCGCTGCGGGCGGTGAGCATGATGATGGGCACCTCGGAAAACTCCCGGATCTTCATGCAGGCGTCGCTGCCGGACAGCCCCGGCATCATCACGTCCATGACGATGAGATCCAGCGGCTCTTTTCTGGCGATGTCCACGGCGGCGGCACCGTCGTAGGCGGTGAGCACCTCGTAGCCCTCGTTCTCTAAATTGAATTTCATCCCCTTGACCAGCAGCTTTTCATCGTCTACTACCAGTATCTTCATTCCACTCTATCCTCCGTTATGATGTGATCTTGTATACTCTCCATCGTGGCGCGTCCGATGCCCTCCACCTGCATCAGCTCCTCCGCGCTGCGGAAGGGGCCGTGCTCCGTGCGGTAGTCCACGATCCGCTGTGCCAGCACCGGGCCGATACCGGGCAGGCTCTCCAGCTCGTCCGCCCCGGCGGTGTTGATGTTCACCGCCCGGAGTGTCTCCGCCTTCTCCGCCGGCGGCACCGCCTCTATTGTATAGTCGCCCCGCGACGCGTGGGGCGTCAGCAGCCATGTCAGGAGCATCGCCGCCGCAAACAGTGCCGTCAGCCCCAGCAGGAACCGCTCCGTCCCTGTCAATTTTATCCTCTTTCCCACAGTTGACTACCCCGCATCTTTTGCTTATAATAGAGCTCGGACATACCGGCTCCGCCCTCGGCGCGGTGCCGTCCCCCTATATTATAGCATACATGGAGAAAAAGTCACATGAAAATCCGCCGTTTTATCTCTGTTTTTTTATCCGCCGCGCTGCTGTGCGGCATTTTGACCGTTCCCGCCGCCGCTCTGGAGGATCCGGACATCCGCGCCAAGGCCGCCCTGCTGGTGGAGGCGGAGACGGACACCGTCCTCTACGAAAAGAACAGCCACGATGAGCTGTCCATCGCCAGCACCACCAAGATCATGTCCGCCCTGCTGATCTTCGAGGCGATCGAGCACGGGGAGCTGCGCCTTGACCAGAGCGTCACCGCCACGGCGAGCGCGCTGCGCGGTCTGCCGGAGGACGGCAGCACCGCCGACATCGTGGAGGGCGAAACGCTGACGGTGGAGCAGCTGCTGTACTGTATGCTGGTCATCTCCGCCAACGAGACGTGCAACATCCTCGGCGAGACGCTCTGCGGCAGCGTGGAGGGCTTCGTGGAGCGCATGAACCAGCGGGCGCAGGAGTTAGGGTGCAAGAACACCCGTTTCGCCAACACCACCGGCCTGACCCAGTCGGGGCACTATTCCTCCGCCTATGACCTGTACCTCATCACCCGCGAGGCGATGAAATTCGACGACTTTATGACCATGGTGAACACCAAGTCCTACGAGATCCCCCCCACCAACAAGACCGAGGACGAGCGCGTGCTCCACAGCACCAACGCCCTCATCTCCAACTGGCGTCTGGCGGGGTATCTCTACTCCGGCGCGCAGGGCATCAAGACCGGCTCCACCGACGCCGCCGGTCAGTGCCTCGTCTCCTCCGCCGTCCGCGGCAGCCGCACCCTTGTGAGCGTGGTGCTGGGCGCGGAGAAGGTGGCGAAGGACAACGGCTCCGGCTACATTGTGGAGAGCTTCACCGAGACGGCGCGGCTCTTTGACTGGGGCTTCGACAACTTCGCCCCCCGTCAGGTGCTGGACGCCAACGAGCTTATCCAGGAGGTGCCCGTCGCCCTGAGCAAGCAGGTATCCACCGTGGCTGTCCACCCGGCGGAGGACGCCAACGCCATGCTGCCCAAGGATCTGGACGTGGCGGAGCTGACGCGCACGGTGACGCTGGACAACGAGACTGCGCTGGCACCCATCACCGCCGGCGACCGTCTGGGCGAGATCACCGTCAGCTACGGCGACACCGAGTACGTCACCGTGCCGCTGCTGGCGGTGGCGGACGTGTCCGCCAGCCGTTTCCTGCTGGCGCGCCACGGCATCGGCGAGTTCTTCTCCCGCCCCTCCGCCCGTATCGCCATCCTTGCGCTGCTGGTCATGGTCGCAGCCCTCGTGCTGTGGTTCCGCCTCTACGGGCGCAACCGCCGCTACGGCAAGGGCGGCGGCAGCCGCTACCGCCACCGCGCCTACCATGGCCGCCGCCACTGATACGACCATGGAGCCTATCCGTATTCTCTACGAGGACGCCCACCTTGTGCTGTGCGTCAAGCCCGTGGGCGTGCTGTCCGAGGACAGCGACGCCGGTGCCTGTATGCCCGCCCTTCTGCGGCAGCACTACCGGGCAGCGGGGCAAAACGACTATATCGCCACCGTCCACCGGCTGGACAGGCTGGTGGGCGGCGTTATGCTGTTCTCCCGCCGCCGGGAGGTCACCGGCAAGCTCACCGCCGCCGTGGCGGAGCACCGGATCACCAAAGAGTACCTCGCCGTCCTCCGGGGCACGCCAGAGCAGGACGACGCCACCCTCACCGACCTGCTGTTCCGGGACAGCAGCCACAACAAGAGCTACGTGGTCAAGCGTATGCGTAAGGGCGTCCGCGAGGCGTCCCTCCACTACACGGTGCAGGGCAAGCGGGACGGTCTGACGCTGGTGCGCGTCCGGCTGCACACCGGGCGCACCCACCAGATCCGCGTCCAGTTCTCCCACCGGGGGCTGCCCCTGCTGGGGGACGTTCGCTACGGCAGCAAGGCGGACTGCTCCCCCGCCCTGTGGTCCACCCGCCTCGCCCTGACCCATCCCGTCACCGGGAAGCCCCTGGACGTGACGTGTCCGCCGCCGGACGCCTACCCGTGGACGCTGTTCCTTTGATTTTCCGCGCCTGCCAAAAAAGACCGCCTCCGGCGGTCTTTTTTTCTCTACTCCACGTCGATATACACGATCTCCAGCCCCCGCTGCATGGCGTACTCCACCGTGCGCCGGGTGCCGCCCTCCCGTCCGTCAAAGACGGCGATCAGCCGCGAGGCGTGATCCACCATGTACCGATTCCGCCTCTGCATACACCCGGCGGTGTAGTGATCCTGCACCACCGTCTCGAAGTCGCACCGCGCCACCACGTCCCGCCACCGCTCCTGCTGCCGCGGCGTCCAGCCGTCCGCCTGCGTGGGACAGGGGATGGCGGCCTCCAGCGTGATGTCCGGGTACTGCCGCCGCAGCGACAGCACGATCTCCGCGCAGTAGGTGTCCACGCCCCGCGCCATGCCGCAGATAAAGTGGCGGTAGCCCTCGGCGCAGGCGGTCTCCGCCGCCCGGTAGAGCCGCGCCTTCAGAGCGGCGCACCGCCCGTCCTCCTCGTCGTAGCCCCACGGCAGCTTCTCCGGACGGTAGCCGGAAAAGCACACGGTCATCTGTCGCGCCGGCATACACCTCACCGCCTTTCTCATGCCCCATTGTATACGAATCCTCCGCAAATGTAAAGGAGGCTCTTGACTTCCCCGCCATACTGTGCTACTATACCTCTCGAAAACAACCGCATATTTGTCTTCGGGGCGGGGTGTGATTCCCCACCGGCGGTATAGTCCGCGAGCGGCGCAAGCCGCAGGAACCGGTGCGATTCCGGTACCGACAGTATAGTCTGGATGAGAGAAGGCGTGTATGGCATTTCGCGATGCTCTTTTTTGATGCGTGCACCTTGGAAGGCAATTTTCCGGGTGTTTATCATCGAAAAGGAGTGTTTTTTTATGACACAAGCACAAAAGACCCACCACATTACCGTGGCCGCCCTGCTCTCGGCAGTGGCGGCGGTGCTCCAGTTCGTGGAGTTCTCCATCCCCATTATGCCGGCGTTCGTCAAGCTGGACATCTCCGACCTGCCCGCTCTGCTGGGCACATTCTCCCTCGGTCCCGTCTACGGCGTCGCCATCCAGCTGGTGAAAAACCTGCTGCACCTGCCCTTCGGCTCCAGTGCCGGCGTGGGAGAGCTGTCCAACTTCCTGCTGGGTGCCACCTTCGCCTTCGTCGCCGGTATCATCTACAAGAAGCACAAGCAGCGCAGCGGTGCCCTGTGGGGCTCTCTGGCCGGTGCCGCCGCCATGGCTCTCATCAGTCTGCCCCTGAACTACTTCATCGTCTACCCCGCCTACGTGGTGCTGTACGGTCTGCCGCTGGACGCCATCGTGGGGATGTATCAGGAGATCCTCGGCACCGTGGCGCAGGTGCCCACCGGCAACGCCCTGTTCAACTGCCTGCTGGTGTTCAACGCCCCCTTCACTCTTTGCAAGGGTCTGCTGGACGTGGCACTGTGCTTCCTGATCTACAAGCCCCTCTCCCCCCTGCTGCACAAATAAAAAAAGAAAGCCCCTGCGGGGGCTTTCTTTTTTTATTTCTCACACGCCCAGCTTTTCCAGCGCGGCCAGCTTCACGCAGGTGCAGAACACCGCGATGGCCTGCTCCAGCTCCGCCACCGGCGGCAGGGACGGCGCGATGCGGATGTTGCTGTCGTTGGGGTCGATGCCGTAGGGGAACGTGGCACCGGCACCGGTCATGGTGACGCCCGCCTCCTTGCAGAGAGCCAACGCCCGCTTGGCGCAGCCGTGCAGCACGTCCACGCTGATGAAATAGCCGCCCACGGGACGCTGATACGCCGCGATGCCCAGCGGGGCAAGCTCCCGATCCAGCGCGTCCAGCACCGCATGGAACTTGGGGGCGAGGATGGCAGCGTGCTGCTGCATCAGCTCCAGCGTGTGCGCCTTGCTTTGCAGGAACAGCACATGCCGCAGCTGGTTGATCTTGTCGAAGCCGATGGTCTGGATGTTCACCAGCTTGGTGAAATACGCGATGTTCGCCTCGCTGGACGCCATCACGCCCACGCCCGCACCGGGGAACGTCACCTTGCTGGTGGAGGCGAACTCGTACACCATGTCGCCGTTGCCGTACTTGGCGCACAGTGCGAGTATGTCGGGGAAATCCACATAGTCGCAGTCGAACTCGTGGATGCAGTAGGCGTTGTCCCACATGAGCATAAAGTCCGGCGCGGCGGGCTTCATGGCAGCCAGACGGCGGATAGTCTCGGCGGAGTACACTACGCCCTCCGGGTTGGAGTATTTGGGCACGTTCCACATACCCTTCACCTCCGGGTCGCGGATCAGCTCCTCCACCGCGTCCATGTCGGGACCCCCGGCGGTCATGGGCACGTTGATCATCTCCACGCCGAAGCTCTCCGTCACCTTGAAGTGGCGGTCATAGCCGGGGACGGGGCAGATCCACTTCACCCTGTCCAGCTTGCACCAGGGCTTCTCGCTGTGGAGCAGACCGTGGGTGAACGCCTTGGACACCGCGTCGTACATCAGCTGCAGGCTGGCGTTGCCGCCCACGAACACCTGCTCCGCCTTGCAGCCGAGAATGTCCGCGAACAGCCGCTTGGCGGCGGGGATGCCTGCCACCTCGCCATAGTTCCGCGTCTCGATACCGTCGGAGATAAAGTCCTCCGGCTTCGTCAGCAGGGACAGCATGGGCGTCACCATGTCCAGCTGCTCCTTGCCGGGCTTGCCCCGCGCCATGTTCAGCCGGAGCCCCATACCCTTCAGCTTCTCGTATTCCCCCTGCACGGCGACGTACTCCGCCTGCCGCTCCGCCAGCGTCATCTCGCTGTATTTCTTCATTGCAGTGTCCTCCTTATCCGCACTTTCTTTGCCGCTTATGGTACACTATTTGCACAAAAAATGCAACCGTAATTTGTGAAAATCGCAGAGGGCGGTCTGCTTATTTTTTCCGCAGCTCGTACACGTCCGTCCGCCGCGCCGACAGGATGGGCAGCTGGCGGCGCACCTCGTCCACCCGGGAAAGCTCCAGCTCCGTCACCGCTACCTCCTCCCCGGCGTCGCACCGGTGGAGCACCGTGCCCCACGGGTCGCAGACCATGGAATGTCCCCACGCCACGTAGGACGCCCACTCGTCCCGCGCCGGGGACGTGCCCACGGTGAAGCACTGGTTGTCCACCGCCCGCTGCCGCAGCAGCAGCTCCCAGTGGGCGGGACCCGTGGTCATATTGAACGCCGCCGGAGCCAGCAGCACCCGCGCCCCCTCCAGCACCATCAGCCGGCACAGCTCCTCAAACCGCAGGTCGAAGCAGATGCAAAGCCCCATTCTGCCCCATGGCGTGTCGAACACCGTCACCTGCTCTCCCGGCGACAGCGTGGCGGACTCCCGGAAGCTCTGCCCGCCCGCCACGTCGATGTCGAACAGGTGCATTTTCCGGTGCTTCGCCACCTGCCGTCCCTCCGGGTCGAACACGTAGCTGGTGTTGTACACCTTGTCGCCCTCCAGCTCCGGCAGCGAGCCTCCCACCAGCCAGATCCCCTTGTCCCGCGCCGTGCGGGACAGGATGTCCCATGCCGCGCCACCCTCCTCCTCGCCGTAGGCGCGGAAGCAGCCGTTGTCGTAGGGACAGCAGAACATCTCCGGCAGGATCACCATGTCCGCCTCCGTCTGCTGTATCAGCTCCGCCGCGTGCCACAGGTTCAGCGTCTTGTTGTCCGTCACCTGCATCTGTATCTGTGCCAGTTTCATGGCGATGCCCCCCTCTCAATACTCCCGCAGCACCAACTCCGTCACGCCCTCGCTGATGCTGACCATGCGCTTGACCTGACTGCGCTTGTTGTACACCGTCCACAGCATATCCCGGATGGCGGTGCCGCCCCGGTAGCCGTGGATGAGCCGCAGGCGGTACACCCCGCCGCCGCAGCGGCGCAGAGCCGCGTCAATGGCGATCTGCGCCTGATACGTGTTCATGCCGTGGAGATCCAGCTCCGTCACTCCGCCCACCATACAGACACCTCCGAACGTTTGTTGTCACCATGATACCGCAAAACCGTTGAGTTTGCAATATAATCGTGTTATAATACGAGGATATAACACCATCCAGAGAGGTACCCCTATGCGCGTTCTCGTTCTCTCCGATTCCCACGGAAATATTGACAATATGCGCCGCGCCGTGGAGCAGGTGCAGCCCCACCGCGTCCTGCATCTGGGCGACTGCCAGCGGGATCTGACCGCCCTGCAAGCCCTTTTCCCCGCCCTTCCCATGGAGGGCGTCCCCGGCAACTGCGACTTCGGCAGCTGCGACCAGCCGGAGCGTCTCATGGAGCTGGACGGCGTGCGCCTTTTCCTGCTCCACGGACACACCCGCAGCGTCAAAAGCTCGCCCCTCCCGGCGATGTACGCCGCCAGAGAGTACGGCGCGCAGGTGCTCCTGTTCGGTCACACCCACGTCCCGCTGGTGGACAACGACGGCTCCCTCCTGACGCTGAACCCCGGCGCGGCAGGCGACCGTTTCCGCCCCACCTGCGGCATCCTCACCATTGAAAACGGCCACGCGGACATCCGGACGCTGGCACTGTAAAGGAGAAATACCATGTTCTATATCGGCTGTCACCTGTCCGCCTCCGACGGTTTCCTCGCCATGGGCAAAACCGCCCTCTCCATCGGGGCCAACACCTTCCAGTTCTTCACCCGCAACCCCCGCGGCAGCAGGGCAAAGCCCATCGACCCCGCCGACGTGGCGGCGTTTCTGACCTTCGCCGCCGACAACGGCTTCGGCACGCTGGTGGCGCACGCCCCCTACACCATCAACCCCTGCTCCAAGGACGAGCACACCCGTGAGTTCGCCCGCATGACGCTGGCGGACGACCTCCTCCGCATGGAGCACGTCCCCGGCAACGTCTATAACTTCCACCCCGGCAGCCACACCGGACAGGGCGTGGAGACCGGCATCACCCAGATCGCCGAGACGCTGAACGCCATCCTGACCCCCGACCTCCGCACCACCGTCCTGCTGGAGACTATGGCGGGCAAGGGCAGCGAGGTGGGCAGCCGCTTCGAGGAACTGCGGGAGATCCTGGATCGCGTGGAGCTGTCCGACAAAATGGGCGTCTGCCTCGACACCTGCCACGTCTCCGACGCCGGCTACGACATCGCCGGCGACTTGGACGGCGTGCTGACGGAGTTCGACAAGGTCATCGGGCTACGCCGCCTGAAGGCTGTCCACGTCAACGACAGTCTGAACCCGCTGGGTGCCCACAAGGATCGCCACGCCCGCATCGGCGAGGGCTATCTGGGCGCGGACGCGCTGGCGCGTGTGGTCAGCCACCCGGCACTGGACGGTCTGCCCTTCGTGCTGGAAACGCCTAACGAGCTTCCCGGCTACGCACGGGAGATCGCGCTGCTGAAGGAGCTGAGGGTCGGGTGATGCTTTCTTTCTCCGCGCTGCCGCTCTTTGTTCTCTCCGCCGTGGGGCTGCTGTTCCAGTCGGGACTGCTCAAGCACGGCCGCATCCACCGCGGCACCTTCTGCTACTACACGAATCTGAGCAACCTGCTGGTGGTGCTCTACGAGCTGTCCCTGTTCGTGTCGGGCTTCGACCCCGCCGGCGGTCTGTTCCGCTGGCTGTCCTCCCCCGGCGTGGCTCTCAGCGTGACGCTGTGCATCTACGTCACCCATCTCATCTTCCATTGGGTGCTGGTGCCCATGACCAAGCGGGGACAGGGCGACGCCCGTTCCCTGCTGCACGGCTCCTTCGGCAACGCCTGCGTCCACTACCTCACGCCGTGGCTAACGGTGCTCCAGTGGCTTCTCTATCAGGACAAGACCGGCTTGACCGTCCGGCACGCCGCGGCATGGCTGGTGCTGCCGCTGACCTATTTCGTCTACGCCATGCTCCGTGCCGCCACCGGTAAGCCCATCGGCGACACGGGCGACCTCTACCCCTACCCCTTTCTGGATCTCCCCAGGCTGGGTGCGAAGCGGTTCACCGGCTGGGTGGTTCTCATTCTGACCGCCTTCTTCCTTCTGGGCTGCCTTTTCCTCGCCGCCGCCCACCTGCTTTCCGCCTCCCACCCGTGAAGCACACCATCCTCCATTATGCAAAAAAAGAACCGGCAAGAGCCGGTTCTTTTTTGCGTGTGGATAAACCCCCGCTGCGCGTGCAGTCTTTCTTTCTCACAGGGGGAGCTCGAGGGGGCGAAGCCCGCCTCGAATCGGATCAAATGCCGCGCTAAGCCTTGCTCTGCAAGGCGTGCGTGGAGCGAAGCGAGTATTTTCGTGCCGCTTCGCGGCACGAAAATACCGGCATTATTACAGGCTGCCGAGAAAAGCCAGCGGCTTTCTCGACAGCCTGTAAAGAACCGGCTCTTGCCGGTTCTTTTTTTGTTTCCTTTTTATCCTCTCCCGCTGACGCGCAGACGGTTGAGGGCGCGGGCCAGATTGCCCTGCGCCAGCTGATACTCCGCCATACTGCGCTTCTGCCGCAGAGCCTCCTCCGCCTCCTCCCGGGCGCGGAGGGCGCGGTTCACGTCGATGTCCTCCGGACGCTCGGCGGCGTCCACCAGCAGCAGCACCCGGTCGCCGTCGATCTTGAACAGCCCCGGAGCCACGGCGGCGCGGCGCGTCTCGCCCGCTTCCGTCTCGAACCGCAGCTCACCGGCGCACACGGCACCCACCGTATTGCAGTGCCCTGCCAGAACGCCGTATTCGCCGTCATCGGTGGGGAGCACCGCCGACACGCACTTGCCCCGGAAGAAGGGTACGCTGGCTGCCAGCACATCCAACTGAAATGTGGCTGCCATCACATACCGCCTTTCTTCATCTCCTCGGCCTTGCGCTTCACGTCGTCAATGGTGCCGGCGTTAAAGAACGCCGCCTCGGGATAGTCGTCCATGGTGCCGGACAATATCTCCCTGAAGCCCCGCAGCGTCTCGTGCAGAGGCACGAACACACCGGGCGTGCCGCTGAACTTCTCCGCCACGTAGAAGGGCTGGGACAAAAACCGCTGGATGCGGCGGGCGCGTGCCACGGTCTTTTTATCCTCGTCGCTCAGCTCCTCCATGCCGAGGATGGCGATGATGTCCTGCAACTCACGGTACTTTTGCAGCGTGGACTGGACGGCGCGGGCGATGTTGTAGTGTTCCTCGCCCACGATGTCCGGCTCCAGAATCCGGGAGGTGGACTCCAGCGGATCCACGGCGGGATAGATGCCCTGCTCCGCGATCTTACGGCTCAGCACCGTGGTGGCGTCCAGATGGGAGAACGTGGTGGCGGGTGCCGGGTCGGTCAGGTCGTCGGCAGGGACGTACACCGCCTGCACGGAGGTGACGGAGCCGTTCTTCGTGGAGGTGATGCGCTCTTGCAGCGCGCCCATCTCCCCCGCCAGCGTAGGCTGGTAGCCCACGGCGGAGGGCATACGCCCCAGCAGCGTGGAAACCTCGCTGCCCGCCTGCACGAAGCGGAAAATGTTGTCGATGAACAGCAGCACGTCCTTGTGCTCCTCGTCGCGGAAATACTCCGCCATGGTCAGTCCCGACAGTGCCACGCGCATACGGACGCCGGGGGACTCGTTCATCTGCCCAAAGACCAACGCCGTCTTGTCGGACACGCCGCTCTCCTGCATTTCACCCCACAGGTCGTTGCCCTCGCGGCTGCGCTCGCCCACGCCGGTGAAGATGGAATAGCCGCCGTGCTCCATGGCGACGTTGTGGATCAGCTCCTGGATCAGCACGGTCTTGCCCACGCCTGCGCCGCCGAACAGACCGATCTTGCCGCCCTTGGGGTAAGGCTCGATAAGGTCGATGACCTTGATGCCCGTCTCCAGAATGTCCGCCGCCGGCATCTGCTCGGCGAAGGTGGGCGCACTGCGGTGGATCTCCCACCGGGGCGCGCTCTCGTCCACCGGTGCCTCGCCGTCGATGGGGTCGCCCAGCACGTTGAACATACGCCCCAGCGTCTTTTCGCCCACCGGCACCGCGATACCGTGACCGGTGGCGGTGACGGTCAGCCCGCGGCTCAGCCCGTCGCTGCCTGCCATCATCACGCAGCGGACGGTCTTATTCTCCAGATGCTGCTCCACCTCCATGGTGTAGCACTGCCCGTTGACCTCCACGGTCAACGCCTCGTTGATGGCGGGCAGGCTCCCCTCCGGGAACCGGACGTCGATCACGGGGCCGGAAATGCCCGTGATAATACCTTGTTTCATTGAGGTAAGCCCTCCCTTTCTTTCTTGCTGCGCTGGGCGCGCTCACCGGCGGAAACCTCGGTGATCTCCTGAGTGATGGCGGCCTGACGCGCACGGTTGAACTGTACGGACAGATCCTTCAGCAGCTCCTCCGCGTTCTGATCCGCCGCGTTCATGGCGGTCATGCGGGCACTCTGCTCGCTGCAAAAGCTGTCCACCAGCGCGCTGTAAATATACCCGGTCAAGCAGCTTCGCACGGCGTTGTTCAGCACCGCGCCGGGGGACGGCACGAATTCGTACACCTTGTCCCCGGCTGTCTCGGCGGTGGCGGCGGCGAAACGCTCCCGGTGCAGGGGCAGTAGCTGCGCCTGCCGCACCACCGCCTCCAGCCCGTTTTTCATGTCCGTATACACCACCCAGACCTCGTTGATCTCCCCGTTGTCGAACCGCTCCAGCAGCAGCTCGGCGATCTGCCGTGCCCGCCGCAGCGTCGGGTTCTGCGCCGTGTACAAAAAGCTCTTCTCGATGGGCACGCCCCGCTGGGCGAACCACCGTCTGCCGTACTCGCCCACCACGTACAGCGACGCGCCCTCGTGCTGCCGCAGCAGCTGCTGCGCCTGCCGTATGGCGTTCTGGTTGTACGCGCCGGCAAGTCCCTTGTCCGCCGTGATCAGCAGGCACGCCGCCACGCCGGGCAGGGGCTTTTCGTTGTCGTTCAGCGGCATCAGATACCGGCTCTCCACGGTGCTGTCGGTGTTGAACACGCGCCCCACCTCGTTCTGCAACGCCTGAAAATAGGGTCGTGTGTTGTCCAGCTCCTGCTTTGCCTTCCGCAGCTTCGCCTGGGAGATCAGATACATGGCGTGGGTGATCTTCTGGGTCTGCCGCACGCTTCCTATGCGCCGGCGGATCTCACTGGTGCTCGCCATAGCCTCACCGCCCGCCTGCGCGCTTGAACTTCTCCAGCGCGGTTTTCGCGAAATCGTTGATCTGCGTCCGCAGCTCGTCGGTCAACGCCGCGCCCTGCTCCAGCTGTATCATCAGGCTCTGGCGGCTGACGGCGAACTCACCCAAAATGAAGTCCCGCAGCTGGCACACCTGCGCCACAGGCACCTGCTGATAGAGATGCGCCATGGCGGTCACCAGCGTGACGATCTGCTGCGCCTGGCTGAGAGGCGCGCTGCGCCCCTGCCGCAGAATGTACATCAGGCTCTGGCCGTAGGCAAGCTGGTTCTTCGTCTCCTCGTCCAGATCACTGGAGAACTGGGTGAACACCTCCATCTCGCGGTACTGCGCCAGATCGAGACGCAGGGTGCCCACCGCCTTCTTCATGGCCTTGGTCTGCGCCGCGCCGCCCACACGGGAGACGGACAGACCCACGTTCACCGCCGGACGGTGTCCGGAGAAGAACAAACTGCTCTCCAGGAAGATCTGACCGTCGGTGATGGAGATGATGTTGGTGGGGATATAGGCGGACACGTCGCCCGCCTGCGTCTCCACGATGGGCAGGGCGGTCATGCTGCCGCCGCCCCGTGCATCGCTGAGGCGCGCTGCGCGCTCCAGCAGGCGGGAGTGGAGATAGAACACGTCGCCGGGGTACGCCTCGCGTCCGGGAGAGCGTCCCAGCAGCAGGCTCAGCGCACGGTAGGCGATGGCGTGCTTGGACAGGTCGTCGTAGACGATCAGCACGTCCTTCCCCCGGTTCATAAAGTACTCGCCGATGGCGGCACCGGCGTAGGGCGCGATATACTGCATGGAGGCAGACTCGCCGGCACCGGCGCACACAACGATGGTGTACGCCATGGCGTCGTGCCGCCGCAGCAGCTCCGCGATCTGCGCCACGGAGCTGGCCTTCTGCCCGATCGCCACGTAAATGCAGATCATGTCCTTGCCCTTCTGGTTCAGAATGGTGTCGATGGCGATGGCGGTCTTACCGGTCTGGCGGTCGCCGATGATCAGCTCGCGCTGTCCCCGTCCGATGGGGAACATGGAGTCGATGGACAGGATACCCGTCTGCATGGGGGTGTTCACCGGCTGGCGGTCAATGATACCGGGGGCGGGGCTTTCGATCCGGCGGTACTCGTCCGCCCGGATGTCGCCTGCGCCGTCGATGGGCGCACCCAGCGCGTCCACCACGCGTCCGATCATGGCGTCGGACACGCCGATACCGGCGGTCTTTCCGGTGCGGTACACCGCCGTGCCCTCGCTGACCTCCTCCACCCGTCCGAACAGGATGCAGCCGATGCGCTCGCCGCGCAGCTCCTGCACCATGCCGCGGATACCGCCCTCAAACAGCAGTATCTCGCCATAGGTGGCGTTCGCCAGCCCATCCACGTAGGCGATACCGTCCGCCACGGTGAGCACGCTGCCCACCTCGCGGGCGCAGATCTCCGGCACCCAGCTCTTCACCGTGTCGCGGATCAGAGGGATCACGGAGCCGTCGCTCTTCAGCCCTACCAGCTTCTCCTTCAGCTGCTCCAGGCGACCCTCCGCCGTCCAGTCGATGATCTCGGAGCCGATCTCAATGCGGAAGCCGCCCGCAGCCGCAGGGTCCTCCTGCCAGACAAGCTCCACGCCCTCGCCGTACTTCTTCGACAGCACATCCTCCAACCGGCTCTTCTGTGCGCTGTCCGGCGGGCAAGCACTGAACAGTTTCGCCGTCAGGCGTGCATCATTGTTCATTCTTCTCCTCCTCCGCAGCGTTCACAAAGGAGTCGTAGGCGCGGGAAGTCTCCTTCGCCAGCAGCTTCTCCATGGCTTCCTCGGCGATGGCGACAGCCTCGCGGTTTGCCTCAGCTACGATCTTCTGCCGCTCGTTCTCGGCGGCGGACTTGGCGTCGGACAGGATCCTGTCCGCCTGCGCCTTGGCGGCGTCACGCTGCTGCTGGGCAAACGCCTCCGCCTCCTTGGCGGCGGCGGCGCGCTTCTCCTCCAGCTCGGTGTCGAAGGCGGCCTCGCGCTTCGCCATCTCCGCCTTCAGCTCCTCGGTGTCCTTCTCCCGCGCCACGGCGGCGGACTCCATGTCGGCGTAGTGCTTCTCGCGCTTCGCCATGAAGCTCTTCACCGGCTTGAACAGCAGCAGGTACAGTCCGCCCACCAGAATAGAGAAGTTGAAGAAGTGCAGCAATATCTGCTGCCAATCAATATTCAGAGGGATATTCATAGCTTCTCTCTCCGTTTCTTACAGCACAAAGATGATGAGGATGACGGTCAGCAGTGCGTAAATAACCACGGTTTCCAGGAACACCAGACCCAGCATCATGGTGGTGCGGATCTTGCCCTCCGCCTCCGGCTGGCGGGAGATCCCCTCGGCGGATTTGGCGATCGCCATACCCATGCCGATGGCACCGGCAGCGGCGGCGATACCGATGGCGATGGCGGAAGCCATAGCCTTGGTGCCGGTCACACTGTCAGCGGCGGTCTCCGCCGTCTCGGACACAGCCGCGCCGTCCGCAGGCTCGGTGTCGGCAAAAGCGGTCACGGTCATCATAGCGGTCAGTGCCAGCACCAGGCACAGCACCAGGGCAAAAGCCTTCTTGTTAAGCAGTTTTTTCATGGTTTCTCTTTCCTCCGTCAGTTATTTACAGTCTGTATGTTTTTGATTTTCTTACTTTTCTTAGGCTTGGGTGCGTGCTTCTCCGTGGACTCCCCGTAGAACATGGAGGTCAGCGTGGTCAGCACGTAGGCTTGGATCAGCGCATGGAGCATGGTGAACAGCACGGCGATGATTACCGGCAGTACAAAGCTCATGGAAACGTAGTAGTACACCAGCTCCGTCACCAGCAGTCCGCTGAGCAGTGCGCCGAACAGTCGGAAGCTCATGGACAGGGGCAGAGAGAAGTCCTTCAACGCCTTGCCCGCGCCCTTTGCGCCGTTGGCGACAATGCCGCCCACCAGAATGACGCCGTAGGACAGGCAGCCCAGAGAGATGGCGGCGTTCACGTCGGACAGGGGAGCCGGCAGCGCGATGGTGTGTCCCCCCGTGGTAATGGCCTGGAAGCCGAACAGCTCAAACAGCGTTCCCACGAAGATGTACACGCCTGCGCCGAAGATGTACGCGCCAAGGAATCCGTTGCGGTGGGGGCTGTTTCCCTTTGCCATGCCGTCGAACAGTCCCACCACCGTCTCCAGCACCATCTGCAATTTCCCCGGCACCATCTTGAACCGTGGAATGACGAGGACGCGCAGCAGCACGGCTGCCAGCAGCAGCGCGCCCACCACCACCAGCGACGAGATGTACGCCGGGTTCACGTCCTTCAGCCCGAACAGGCTGATGCGGTTCGTCCCGTGGAGCACCGCGTCCCGCATAGCCTCCTGCACCGACTCCGACTTGCCGTGTCCGGGGACAAGCAGAGAACCGGCCAGAAACGCCGCGGTGATCAGCAGCCACACCACGATGAACCTGATCTTCTTCTTTTTTTCCATTCTTCTTTCACCTTTTACATCCGGTAAAATTTTTGCCGTGTCGCTTTGTGTAACGGCAGAAGCGACGCGGGGCCTCCCCGTCTTTACGATTTCTTAGCAAAATCTTAACACACGGGTGCGGCATCTTGACACTTCCTTTTTATTATAATAAAAAAAGCCCTGCAACACAAGCATTTTTTCGGCGGAAGCACCACAACATTCCGGAGAAAGCGACAAAACCTTTATCACTTCCCCCAATTTGATAAAAACAGGGCGGGACGCAGAAGCGTCCCGCCCTGTTTTTCTTATTTTCCGCTCCGCTTCTTGGCGAACGCCGCCTTTTTCCGCGGCGACATCTTCCCCTTCTGCACAGGAGCCTTCGCCGTGGGCGTCCCCCGCCGCCCCCGGTTCCCGGCGGCCTCCTTCCGTCTGCGGGGCTGCCGCTCCGGCTTTTCCGGTTTCTCCGGCTTGGCAGGTGCCTGTCCGTAGGGCTCGCCCTTTCGCGGGCGTATCAGGCACCGCTTGTCGTACCCGATCAGATCCGTCCGCCCCGCTTCCTCCAGAGCCTCCACCACCAACGCCCGCTTCTCCGGCCTTGACCACTGGAGCAGTGCGCGCTGCATCGCCTTCTCCTTGGGATCCTTCGCCACGTACACCTCGGACATATCCCGGGGGTCGATCCCCGTATAGTACATACACGTGGACAGCGTCCCCGGCGTGGGATAGAAGTCCTGCACCTGCTCCGGCGTCCTGCCGTTCCTGTGGAGGAACTCCGCCAGCTCCACCGCGTCCTTGATGGTGCAGCCCGGATGGCTGGACATGAGGTACGGCACCAGATACTGCTCCGTGCCCCCCTCCTCGTTCAGCTTCTGGTACTGCCGCCAGAACTTGAGGAACACATCGAAGTGGGGCTTGCCCATATAGTCCAGCACGGAGCTGACGCAGTGCTCCGGAGCCACCTTCAGCTGCCCGGAGACATGGTACTTCACCAGCTCCTTGAAAAACGACCTGTCCTTGTCCTCCAGCATATAGTCGTACCGTATGCCGCTGCGGACGAACACCTTTTTGATCCCCGGTATCTCCCGCATCCGCCGCAGCAGCTCCGTATACTCCGAGTGATCCGCGTCCAGATTGGGGCACGGCTCCGGCGCGAGACAGCTGCGGTTCTTGCACATACCGCACCGCTTCTGCTTCTGGCAGCTGGTGTGCCGGAAATTCGCGCTGGGGCCTCCCACGTCGTGGATATACCCCTTGAACCCCGCCTCGTGGGTCAGCAGCTCCGCCTCCTCCAGCACCGACTCGATAGAGCGGCTGGTGACCATTCGCCCCTGGTGGAACGCCAGCGCGCAGAAATTGCACCCGCCGAAGCACCCCCGGTTGTGGGTGATGGAGAACTGCACCTCCTCGATGGCGGGTATCCCCTCCTTATATATAGGGTGCACCTGCCGCGTGTAGGGCAGCGCGTACAGCGCGTCCAGCTCCTCCCGCCGCAGCGGTCTCGCCGGCGGGTTCACCACCAGATACCGCCCCTCGCAGGGCTGCACCACGGCGCAGCCCCGGATGGGGTCGTGCTCGTCGTACTCGATCTTCGTGGCACGGGCGTAGGCTTCCTTGTCCGCGCACATCGCCTCATAACCGGGACAGTCCGCCCGGTGGAACCGCAGCTCCCCCACCTCGTCGGTGATATACGCCGTGCCGGGGATGTCCGTCATCTCCGCCGTGGGCACCTTCCGCGCCAGCCGCCGTGCGATCTCCACCGTGGCACTCTCCCCCATGCCGTACACCAGCAGATCCGCCGGCGCGTCAAAGAGGATGCTCCGCCGCACCCTGTCGTCCCAGTAGTCGTAGTGGGCGAACCGCCGCAGCGACGCCTCCAGCCCGCCGATAACGATGGGCACATCCGGGAACGCCTCCCGCACCCGGTTGGCGTAGACGATGGTGGGGCGGTCGGGCCGCTTGCCCATCTGCCCGCCCTCGCTGTACAAATCGCGTGTGCGCCGCCGCTTGGCGACGGTGTAGTGCGCCACCATGGAGTCCAGATTCCCGCCGCCGATCAGCACCCCGTACCGGGGCTTGCCCATGGCGCGGAACGCCTCCGCCGAGTGCCAGTCCGGCTGGGGCAGTATCGCGACCCGATAGCCCTTGCTCTCCAGCAGCCGCGCGATCAGCGTGGTGCCGAAGCTGGGATGGTCGATGTACCCGTCCGCCGTCACCACCAGAAAGTCGTAGTAGTACCAGCCCCGGTCGATCATCTCCTCCCGGCTGATGGGGAGAAATTCAATTCCCTTTTCCATATCCGTCTCCCGTCTGTGTTGATAAATCCTCGCCGTCCTCCGTCCCCGCCGCGGGGGGAACAGATTGCCGCGCCAGCCTAATGACAGCACAGGCGGGCAGATCCTGCCGGGGACATTACCCCAGATAGGCAGGCGGCAGGGGCGGCATCACACGCCGCACATCCTTCTCCATGGTGTCCCCCGCCGTGGGCACGAAGCCCAGCCGCGCAAAGAAGGGGCGCAGCGTCCTGTCGGGGCAGTCCAGCCGCAGCGCGTCGCGTCCCCGCTTCAGGCAGGCGTCGATGGCTTGTCCCATGGGCGGGATGCCCAGCCCTCTGCCCCGCCACTCCGGGGCAAGACCGTACCACACGAGCCGCAGCGCGTCCCCCTCGTCCCGCAGAGTAAACGCGCCGATAAGCGCATCGCCGTACCGTACAGCCACGCCGTCGCCCCCCGCCGGAACGCCGAGCGTCTCCCGCTCTCCGTCGGTCAGCATCGCGTAGCCCTCGCCGGACTCCACCATATTTTTATCCTTCCACCAGCTCTGCTTGGCGAAGGTGGAAAGCCCCCGCTCCGCCAGATGGCTGTTGTCGTCCCGGTACACCACGCGGAACGCGCCGTTCTCCCATTCCAGCAGGGACACGGCGGTGTTGTCGCCGTGGGGCGTCTGCCCCACCTCCGCCAGCGTCTGCCCCTGCAAAACGCCCAGCACCGTCCGGAGAGCCATGCCGTGCGAGAACACCGCCACGGTGCCGCCCTCGTGCGCCTTCGCCACCCGCTCCAGCGCGGGGATAAAGCGATCCACCACCTGCTGCGCCGTCTCCGCTCCCGGTATGCGCCAGAGATCGGCGCGGCGGTTGAATTTATACATATCCTCCGGGTACTTCACGTTCAGCTCGTGCCACGTGTGATCCTCCCACTGCCCCATACAGATCTCCCGGAACGCCGGCTCCAGCCGGAGGGGCAGCGACTTGGGCAGCCAGATGGCGCGGGCGGTGGTCTGCGTCCGGTACAGGTCGCTGCTGTACACCGCGTCGATGTCCACCTCCCGGAACCGCTCCCGCAGCGCGTCGATCTGCTGATAGCCCCGGTAGTTGGTGATAAGTCCGTTGTAGTGCCCGTGGGCGATGCGGTAAAGATTCCCCTCCGCCTCCGCATGGCGGATAAGATACAGTCTCGTCATACCACCGTCACCCACTGCTTCAGTTCCTTGATCCTCTCCTCGATGGCGGCGGCGGGGTCGGCGGCGTACTGCAAGGTGCTGTCCGTCAGCAACGCCCCGTGCCCCAGCTCATCGAAGGCGGGCAGCGCGTTCTCCCCATCGCAGTCCGGCAGCAGCAAAAAGGCGTTGGGGCACACCCGCCGCACGTCCTTCACGTCCAGACTGTACCCGGTGGCGACGGACAACGCCGCGCCCCGCCGCGCCATCTGCTCCGCCACCGCCAGCCACAGTGCCCGATCCCCCGCCAGCAGGTTCTGTACTTGCCCGCCGGAGCTGTCCGCCGTGCGTACCGCCGCAATGGGCAGCATCTCTCCGGCGTTCAGACAGTCGCTGCCGCCGTAGGGGCAAACGGTGATGCCGTCCGCCCCGGAGTCCGCCCACCGCGCCGCCGCGCCGGTGTTCATGTCCAGGATCACATACAGCCCCTTGGCGTGCGCCGCGCTGATCAGGTTCGCCAGCACGTCCGCGCCCATCATGCCGCAGCTGAGATACGTCTCCCCCTGCAATACCACCGCCGACAGCTTTCCCGCCGCCGCGTCCAGCAGCCCGGTGCCGTGGTAGCGAAGAGCCTCCGCCTGCGCCATAGGGGTGTCGCCGAACATATCGATGAAATTTTTCCGCAGCTTCTCACTGAGCCGCTCCGCCTCCGGGTCCAGCACCAGTGCCAGCGGCGTTTTCCGTTCCCGGATACGCCGCTGCAATTCCATGTCAAACATAGCTCGCTCCTTCGTCTTTATCTAAACTTTTTAATTATTTTTCACTCACAACTCGCGCCTGCGCCGGGGGCGGCGTGTTTTCGACGCAAAACAGGCCGGGACAAACTGTGTGTACAACTGGAACATCAACCATTTGTATAGGTATGATTTCTATATGACTCCCTTCTAAGTCCATATACGACCAGCATACATTATACGCGCTTTTTCCCCATTTGGCAAGAAACACCGCCGCCGTTTCCCGCATTTTTTCTCGCTCTCCGGGCACACTGTAAACAGACCGAAAAAGGATAGCAAAATCACAAAAGGAGTGCAAAAGCCATGAAAACTTGCACATTTTTACGGGGTATGGCCGTAGGCGTGGCAGCCGGTGTCCTGCTGGACAACGTCCTGCGCCCCTCCCCCAAGTTCAAGCGCACCCAGGCGGGCAAAACCCTCCGCCGTCTCACCTCCGCTTTGGACGAAGCGGTGGAGGAAGCCTGCTCCAAGCTGCAATGATCACGGTATCGCGTCCGGGCGGTCTATGGTTATGTAAACCATAGACCGCCCGCCCTATTTCTTCGTGTTCTCTCTGTTATATTGCTGTTATATGGCTATTCTACGCCGTTTTCTCCGCGCGCAGATGTGCGAATTTCCCCCGCTATAAATTACATGGTTATGTAAACTATATGCGTCACAGAAATTTTCTGCCCGTTCTGCAAAAATTCCGTCTTGACAAAATACGCATTTTTGGTATAATAGTCCATGCTGTTTGTCAGCAAATCAAATATGCAGTGGTATCGAAGAGGTCATAACGAGCACGACTGGAAATCGTGTTGTC
>URXW01000020.1 GCA_900551995.1 uncultured Eubacteriales bacterium | reverse complement strand
GCTATCAAGAAGTTCGAGGCTGCTGCCGTTGAAGGCAATCGCACCGAGGCCGAGGGCACTTACAAGGTGGCGGTCAAGGCGATCGACAAGGCGGCTGCTAAGGGTCTGCTGCACAAGAACAATGCGGCCCACAAGAAGAGCGCGCTGACGCTGAAGCTGAACAACATTGGCTGATGAACCAAACTCAACGGACATCCGAGAGGGTGTCCGTTTTGCTGTGCGGAGTTCCGGACAGACGCCAAAAGCACCGCCGGTGGGCGGTGCTTTTTTCGTTTGCGCCGGTGGCTGTGCTTGCCCGTCACACGCCTTTGTACTTGCGGCGGGTGGCGAGTCCGCCCCGGATGTGACGCTGGGATTTGTTCTCGTCAAGGATCGCCTTTACCTGCGCGTACAGGACGCGGTCACACTGGGCAAGGCGTTCGGAGAGATCCTTATGTACGGTGGATTTGCTGACGCCGAATTTCTTGGCGGCGGCACGAACGGTCGTCCGGTTCTCTATCAGGTATTGGGCAAGCTCGCGGGCTCGCTGTTCCAAATCGTCTCGAATATGGCACCACTCCCATGCTGTTGTGGTTTATCTATATGGGGGCGGGCGGGGGAATATGACAGGGAAAGCTGTGGGGCACAGTCCGTTTGCGGACAGCGATGGCTGCCTTCGGGGGCGGGGGCGGATTCCCACGCCGGTGTGAGCACTGGCTCGGAATGACAGCTCTAACGGGGCGGGGCGATGCTTGGGGGACGGGGCGGGGAGGGAGAAATGCGGGAAATTCTTAACGGACACTTTATGCGGTATGGGGGTATAATTTGGCAGGATTGTAAGAGAACAAAAAAGTGAGGCGATACCGTGGATATTCATAAAGAATTGCTGGACGAGGGCGTGGACGCGGGGCTGCTGGACGAGGTGGCGCAGTTCCGGGCGGCGCATCCTCTGCTGCCGGAGGCGGCGCACCGTGTGCCGGCACCCCGGTACCTGTACTACGGCAAGGAGATCTGGGAGAGCGCGGCCGCCGCGCTGCTGTGCGGGCAGCACGTGCTGCTGGCGGGCCCGAAGGCCACCGGCAAAAACGTGCTGGCGGAGAATCTCGCCGCGCTGTTCGGCAGGCCGGTGTGGGACGTGTCCATGTATGTGAACGTGGACGCGGCGGCTCTCATCGGCACGGACACGCTGAAGGACGGTCAGGTGGTGTTCCGGGAGGGACCCATCTGCGCCTGCGCGCGGCTGGGGGGCTTCGGCGTGCTGGACGAGGTGAATATGGCGAAAAATGAGGCGTTGGCGGTGCTCCATGCCACGCTGGATCACCGGCGGGTCATCGACGTGCCGGGGTATGAGCGGATCGGGCTGGACGAGGCGGCGCGGTTCATCGGCACCATGAACTATGGCTACGCCGGGACGCGGGAGCTGAACGAGGCGTTGGTCAGCCGGTTCGTGGTGGTGGATATGCCGGTCATCTCCGATGAAAACCTGCAGAAGCTGCTGCGGAGGAGCTTCCCCACGCTGAAGGCGGAGTGGGCAAAGCAGCTGACGGAGCTGTTTCGCGACCTGCGCGTTAAGTGCGACAGTGGAGAGATCTCCACAAAGGCGTTGGATCTGCGGGGACTGCTGGCATCGCTGCACCTGATCGAGAAGGGGATCCCCTCCGGGCGGGCGTTGGAGATGGGCATTATCAACAAGGCGTTTGAGCCCTTCGAGCGGCAGCTGGTGGCGGACGCCGTGTGGACGCGGGTGCCCAAGGACGCCACACGGGACAAGCTGTTCGGGTAAGATGGACAGGCAGGACAGAGAGAGCCGCCGCGCCGAAAATCAGGTGTGGAACGGCTGGGGGCAGTACGGCAAGCGTCCGGAGCTGGTGGTCATGGCACCAAGCGGCGGCGCGGAGCTGTACGGGAACACGGTGCTGGGGCTGGCGGCGCGGTACTTCGATTTCGAACGGTTCAAGCCCCTGCTGAACGAGCTTCACCGGGCGGCGGAGGAGGGACTGTACACCGATGTGTTCTTTCTCGTGCTGGAGGGGGCGGTGTTCGCCCGGGGCGCGGAGGAGCGTCCCGTGCTGCCGCAGCTGCGGCGGGAGTATGCCGCCCGCCTTCTGGAGACTGTGCCGGCGGCGGAGGGCATGACGGACGGCGCGCTGCGCCGGGCATGGGCGCAGTCGGTGCTGGGAAAGCCCGTGGAGGAATCGCGCATGGCACCGCTGCTGGAGGCGTTGGCGTCTCCGGTCTGTCGCACAGAGGAGCAGGTCATCCGTCGGACGGAGGAGCTGCTGTATACCTACTTCCGACGCGCCAGACGCAGTGCCGACGACCGGCAGTGGGCCGCCTGGGTCGGGCGGAAGCGGGATCGGAGCGGCGGCGTGCATTTCGTGCGCCCCAACGCCCTGCGGGCGTTGAGCCGCAACACCGGCGGCGGTGGGGGCGGCTTACAGCACCAGACGCTGTGGGGCTTTTTGCAGGGGCGGACGCCGGAGCCTGTGCTGCGGAGGTACGTGGAGGACTGCTTCGGGCTGTCCATGCTGACGCCGGGGGAGCTGGACGAGGCGGAGCGGACGCTGTGCACCGGCGTGCATAAGAACTGCCGGCTGCATTTTACGAAGGGCGAGCCGCCCAAGCGTCCCCCCTGCCCGGAGGCGGCGTGGGACGCGGAGAGCTTCCGGAAGCAGCGGGCGAAGAACAGGGAATACTACAAGGCGTATCTTGTGGAAAACCGTCTGGCGATCCAGAGGCTGACCCAGAAGCTGCGGAATACGCTGCTGTTGCAGGAGGGGGACGAGGGCGACAGCGGGCGCGCCGGACGGCTGATGCCGGAGAAGGCGTGGCGGGCAGCGGCTCTGGACGACGGGAGGGTGTTCTCCCGTGCGGTGCCCCACGATCCGGGGGAGCTGTCGGTGGACATTCTGCTGGACGGGTCTGCGTCCCAGAACCGGCAGCAGGAGAAGCTGTCCACCCAGGCGTATCTCCTTGTGGAGAGCCTGACGCGGTGCCATATTCCCGTGCGGGTGACGGCGTTCTGCTCCGTCAGCGGATGCACGGTGCTGCGGATACTGCGGGATTACGGTCATCCGGAGCAGAACGAGGGGGTGCTGGACTACGTCGCCGCCGGGTGGAACCGGGACGGGCTGGCTCTGCGCGCTATGGGGTGGCTCATGGGGCGGCAGCGCAGCGAGCGGAGGCTGCTGCTGGTGCTGTCCGACGCCAGCCCCAACGACGACCAGCGGATACCCAACGGGTGGGGCGGCTATGCCTACACCGGGAAGCGGGGCGTGGACGATTCCGCCGCCGAGGCGGGACAGCTGCGGCTGCACGGCGTGACGCCGGTGTGTCTGTTCACCGGCAGCGACCGGGAGGCGGACGATGCGCGGCGGATCTACGGCAAGGCGGTGGAGAAGCTGCCGACGATCGGGTGGTTCGCAGACGTGGTGGGGCGGCTGATCGAGGGGGAGATCAGAGCAAAGGATGCATAGAAAAAGGACGCCGGGCAGGCGTCCTTTTTATTTTGTTTTCGTTCGCTGCGCGCCCGTGCAGGGCGGGGGATCATTCCTCCGTCTCGATGAGGCCGTAGCCGCCGTTGTTGCGCTGGTACACCACGCAGACGGTGTTATTGTCGATGTTGCGGAACACGTAGAAGGAGTGCCCCAGCAGGTTCATCTGCAAAATCGCCTCGTCGGTGGTCATGGGCTTGACGGAGAAGCGTTTCGTGCGGATAACGTCGAAATCCTCGTCCTCCACCACGTCGAACTCGGCGGGAACGGTGGACACCAGCGCGTCGGGACGCAGGTTCTTCGCCAGACGGGTCTTGTTCTTGCGGATGCGGCGGTCGATGAAGCTGACCGCCTCGTCAATGGCGCAGCGCATATCGCCGTCGGGATCCTCGGTCTGGGCGCGGAACAGCGTGCCGTTGGAGGCGCGGATGGTCAACTCCACCACGCAGCGGTTTTTCTTCTCCACAGCAAAGGTCACAAAGGCGTCTGCCTCCTCCGGGAAATACTTATCCAGCTTACTGATCTTCTTTTCGGCGTATTCCTTGATGGAGTCGTTGAGGGAGATCTTTTTGCAGGCGAATGTGAACTTCATAGTGTTTGCTCCTTTCCGTAACGGGTATCGGTGCAAGGGTCGGGGAGGGAGTTCCCTTTATCCTTGACTGATTATAGCAAATATAACCTGTGTTGAAAAGAGGGTTTGAAGCGATTTGTGAAAAGTAAACAAATTTTTGGAGGAAGTGACAAAAACGACACGGGTCGTCTTTTTTCGACAAAAGACGGCAAAACCTCCTGTTTACAAGGGGGACGGAGTGGTGTAGTATAGTGGTCGGAGGCTTTCCAATATCCCACCCGCTTGCGCCGCTCCCTATGGGGCGGCGTCTTTTTGCGTAAAAAAGCCTCCCCCGGTGAGGGGGAGGTCGGAGTCACTGCGTTTCCTCGGCGGAGGTCTGCTCCAGCAGCACCATTTCGCCCAGCACCACGTAGCGGTAGTTGTTCGCCTCGTAGGAGCAGGTGCAGAGTGTCATAATCTGCCCGGTGGGGACGCCGCGTCCGGAGCGGAAGGTGGAGCTGTTGATGAAGCTCTGGAGCTGGTCGCTGGTGAGGGAGGTGCTGAATACCTCGTGGGTGCCGGGAACCACGATGCCGGCAAACACGTCCACCCGGTAGGTGCCCTTGTTGGTATACAGGAAGTAGTAGGGGTGGGCGTCGTAGTACCACTGCTGCTTGTAGTTGGAGATGGAGGCGAACATGGTGCCGTCGGACATATGGTGCCCGTAGAGCACGTTGTTCTGCCCGGAGAAGTCACTGGGCACGCGGGCATCCAGGAAGATGGTGCCATAGACGCTGTAATTGCCGTACAGGTCGTGGTGGAGGTAGTATTCGTTGTTGCCGTCGTAGGCGATGGGATAGCTGATGGGGGTGCCGGGGCTGTACACGTAGCCGATGATGTCGTTGTAGTGGCTCTGCCACCAGCCAAGGTCGATGCCCACGGGGCCGCGCTGCCGCTCCACGGTCAGGCGGATCTGGGCCTTCAGGTCGGCGAAATCATCGGCATCCGGCAGGGCGGCGGCGGTGATCAGCTCCGCCGCGGCGGGGACGGAGTGCAGGAAGGCGGTAAGCTCCGCAGGAGTTTCGGCGGAGACGGGCTGCGCCGGGGCGGCGTGGGCTGCCAGCAGGTACAGCGGTGCGCCGATCAGCAGCGACAGCACCGCGGCGATAATACGGTTTTTCATAGACGGGTTTCCCTCTCTCTCTTTTGGGTAGGCTCGTAATGGGAATATTATACAGGGGGTAGAGGAAGTCGTCAAGGGGAAAGGGGCACGGGGAGGAAGAACAAAAAAAGAAAGCCCCGTGGGGCTTTCTTTCTTTGTTTCAGCGGGCTTGGGCGCGGTCGTAGGAGACGACCACCCGGCGGTTAGGCTCCGTGCCCACGGAATAGGTGGTGACACCGGGAACCTCTTGCAGCGCGGCGTGGATCACATGACGCTCATAGGCGTTCATAGGCTCCAGCGTTACGCTGCGGCGGTACTTCTGCACCTTCGCCGCCACCTTGCGGGCAAGGCTCTCCAGACTCTGCTCACGGCGGGCGCGGTAGTTCTCGGCGTCCATCTGGACGCGGATGCGCTTGTCCGCGCCGGTGTTGACGGCGTAGCTGGTCAGCTGCTGGATGGCGTCCAGCGTCTCTCCCCGGTGACCGATGAGCTGACCCATGTGCTCGCCCACCAGCACCACCTTATAGCGGCTCTTTTCCATCTCGTAGACCCGCACCTCGGCACTGCTGTCCATGTGCTCCAGCAGTCCGGAGACGAAGGCGACGATGCGCTTGGCGTTGTCGTCCTCGCACAAAGGCAGGTCGATGTCCGTCTCCACAGGGGCGGGACGCTCCCGCTTCTCCGGGCGGGGACGGTCGGCACGGGGAGCGCGCTCCGGCTGGGGACGCTCCTGACGGGGCTTCTCCGCCTTGGGGGCGGCGGCAGGGGCGGGCTTCTTCGCCGCGGCGGGCGTTTCGGGAATGATCTTGACCTCCGCCTCCGCAGGGGCGGCCATGTCCGCCTCCTCCGGGCCGTAGGTGATACGGATACGGGCGGGAGTGGCACCGATGCCAAGGAAACCGCTCTTGGCGCGCTCAAGGATGGAGACGGACACGTCGTCGCGCTCCATACCCAGCTGCTCAAGACCCTTTCGCAGTGCTTCCTCCTCAGTCTTGCCCGTTACGTCGATATAACTCATAGACAAAACTCCTTATTCGTCGTAATGATCCTCGCGGTAGGCGCGGCCTCTGGCGTAGGGGCGGTTGCCCACCTTGCCGGCCTCCGTGGTGCCTTCGCTGTGGCTGCCGGACTTTTTCTTCTTGGGCTGGGGCTGGCTCTGGGGCTTCTTGGCTCCCTTGCTCTCCTCCAGCTGGCGGTTGTAGTTCTCACGCGCCGCCTGCATTTTGGCGTAGCGCGCCTCGCGCTTCTGACGCTCCTTGTCCGTCTCCTCGCGATCCAGGATGGCGTTGAACTTCTTGTTCAGCAGCAGCTCCTGCAGGCAGGAGAAGGCGGCGTTGGCGATCCAGTAGACGCACAGGGCGGCGGGGAGGATGTAGCCCATCCAGACCGTCATCAGAGGCATCATGTACAGCATCGCCTTGGAAGAGCCGTTCATGTTGGCGTTGCCGTTGCTCTTCATGGAGATCTGGGTCATCAGGAATTGCAGAGCGGCGGAGATCAGGGGCATGATCATCAGACCGATGACCGCCCAGCCGCCGGAGGGGAACTGACCGAAGAGATCCTTGGGGACGTTGGAAAGATCCATGCCAAGGAAGTGGTAGTTCAGGTCGATAAGACCGGTGAACTTGCCGTCAAACTCCGCCCAGTGCTCGTGGATGAACTTCGCCAGATAGATCTGGTCGTAGGCCGCAGCCTGTCCCGACGCGCCGGACACGTAGCCCAGAGACACCGCAAGCTCAGTGATCTTGGCGATGACCTCGTTGGACAGGGACATGAAGTAGCGCAGGGGGGTGCGGATGATGTAGTACAGGGCGATAAGGATGGGGAAGGGCAGGAACGACCACAGGCAGCCGGACATGGGGTTGACACCCTCGCGGGCGTAGAGGTCGGCGATCTCCTGCTGCTGCTTCTCCTTGTTGTTGGCGTACCGCTTCTGGATCTCCTGCACCTTGCTGTTCATACGCCCCATGCGGAGCATACTCTTCTTGCTTTTCAGCTGGAAGGGAAGGAGAACCAGCTTCACCATGAGGGTGAAGAGGATCAGCGCGATACCGTAGGAGCCTGTCCACGTGTAGAACAGGCGGGTGAGCCACGCGAACGGCACACAGATATAGTAGCCGAGCTGTGCAAACATATACTTTTTTTCCTCCGTTAGTTTTTGAGGCTCGCTGGGGTTCAGGGCACCGGGTCATACCAGCCGCCCTTGTGACGGTGGAAGGGATGGCAGCGCAAAAATCGCTTCAATGCCAGCCAGCCGCCCTTTGCCGCACCGTATTTCTCGATCGCCTGCAGGGCGTACTGAGAGCAGGTGGGGATGTAGCGGCAGCTGGGGGGAAAGAGGGGGGAGATGGCGCGGCGGTAAAAGCGGATCAGTCGCAGGAGAAGTCGTTTCATTCGTCCTCCCCCAGCAGTCCCAGCTCCGCAAGGCAGCGCAGGTACTGGCTCTCCAGCTTCTGGTAGGGCATGGCGGCGGCGCGGACACGCGCCACCATAATAATGTCGTAGCCGGGGAGCAGCTCGCCCCGGTGGAGGCGGTACAGCTCGCGGAAACGGCGGCGGACACGGTTACGCACCACGGCGTGCCCCACCTTCGTGGAGACGGTGACGCCCAGGCGGCTCATGCCCTTTTTGTTTTTCAGGCAGTAGACCACCATGCCGCCGGTGACGGCTGACCGTCCCCTGCGGTATATGCGGCGGAAGTCGCCGTTTTGCTTCACCGTTACTCTTGCGTCCATTTTTCCCTCGTTTTCTCCTTGCAGCGCAGATACACCGATAGGGACGGGGAGCAAGTCCTCCGTCCCTCAGGGCATATCCTTATGTGCGATGCACCTTCCGTGACCTCAATGGGTCAGACGGGCACGACCCTTGGCACGACGGCGCGCCAGAACCTTGCGGCCGTTGCGGGTGGCCATTCTCTTGCGGAAGCCGTGCTCCTTGGAACGCTGACGCTTCTTGGGCTGATAGGTACGGAACATTGCATGACACCTCCATTTTTAAGATTATCCGGCGGGGACGGACGTCTCCCGCGCTTACTCGACAGCGGTAATTCAGAAAAAATCGCCGCCGCAGTAAACTTTTCCACCGTTGTTGCACAACTTTATGCAACAACGCGCAGAGAACATTATACAGACAGGAGGGGTGCCTGTCAATAAAAATTTCCTGAAAAGGACGGAAAGCCACGGAAAAGAGAGGGAAGAAAACAGGAGGTTATATTAGAATAGGAGTAGACTTTTCCGGCGTTTTCTGGTATACTGTTTTGGGATATTTTGCGGCGGTACACCCCCCGCCATTTTATCGCGGGAAAAAGACACATCCCGCCGAAAGGGGAGCTTTCTTTTGAATTCTATGAGAGATCTTTGGGACAGCGTGCTGAAGCGGCTCAGCGGAGAGCTGTCAGACATCACCATTAAAACGTGGTTCGATGAGGTGACGGTGGTGACGATGGAGGATTCCGCCTTTGTGCTCCATTGCAGCAATACCTTTAAGAAGAGCACCATCGAGGCGCGGTTCCTGCCCCACATCAAGGCGGCGTTGCGGGAGCTGTTCTCCACCGATCTGGAGGTGAAGATCCTGGACGACCAGCAGCTGGCGGCGTACCACGGCGTCGCTCCGGACAGGCCGGGCGACCTGTCGGAGTCCGAGGCGTTCACCTTTGAGACGTATGTGGTGGGACCCCAGAACAAGCTGGCGTTCGCCGCGGCGAAGGCGGTGACGGAGAAGCCGGGAGAGAACTACAACCCGCTGTTTATCTACGGCGATTCCGGACTGGGAAAGACCCACCTGCTGTATGCCATCGCCAACGCGCTGCGGAAAAAGCGTCCCGAGGCGCGGATCGTATACGTCAAGGGAGACGACTTCACCAACGAGCTGATCGCCTCCATCCGGGAAAACAGAAATGCGGAGTTCCGGGAGAAGTACCGGCAGACGGATATTCTGCTGATGGACGATATTCAGTTCATCGCCGGCAAGATACAGACGCAGGAGGAGTTCTTCCACACGTTCAACACCCTGTACGAGTCGGGAAGGCAGATCGTGCTGACCTCCGACCGTCCGCCCAAGGAGATCACCCAGCTGGAGGACCGGCTGCGGACGCGGTTCGAGTGGGGTCTGATGGTGGACGTGGCTCCCCCGGACTTCGAGACGCGGTTCGCCATCGTGCAGAACAAAGCCGCCATGCTGGGGGTGAAGCTGCCCAACGAGGTGACGGACTACATCGCGGAGAACATCACCTCCAACGTGCGGCAAATCGAGGGCACGCTGAATAAGATACTCGCCTACCGCGACCTGCTGGACGATCAGGTGAACGAGGAGACCGTCAGCCGCGCCATTCGGGATATGCTGAAAAAGAGCAACGATTTCGCGCCCACGCCCAAGGTCATCGTGGGGTACATTTGCAGCTACTTCCACGTGGACGAGGACACGCTGCGGGGACAGAGCCGCAGCCGGGACGTGGTGGCGGCGCGGCAGATCGCCATTTATCTCATCCGGCGCATGACGTCCCTCAGTCTGAACGACATCGGCAAGGAGTTCGGCGACCGGGATCACTCCACCATCATGCACTCGCTGGAGAAGGTGGAGAGCCAGATGCGCTCCGACCCCGCCTTCGCCGAAAAGGTGAAGGAGATCACCTCCAACATCAACAGCAAGAAGTAAAAGGGAGAACGGCGGAAAAGAAGCGTGGTTTTCCGCTTTTCCTGTGGAATCCACGTGGATAAAAGGTGGAATAGGCAGAGACGGCGGGACTGTGTGGGAAAAGGGGGAGGTTTTCCAGATGGGGGAGTGGAGAAAAAAGGCAGGAAGGAAGCGGGGAGAGGGGAAATTTCCACGTTTTTTTTCGCCTACTATTAAGACTACTGAAATAAAAGATCAGTTTATGATTTGATTTTGAAAAAAAGAACCGGAAATTTTTCGGAAAGAGAGGAACGACGGATATGGTGAGATTTTCCTGTGAGAAGGCGTTGCTGCAGCAGGCGGTGTCGGCGGTGTCCCGCGCCGTGGCGGCAAAAAGCTCCATCCCCGCCCTGGAGGGTATCCTGTTGGAGAGCGAGGACGGGCTGCGCCTGTCCGGGTACAATATGCAGACGGGGATCCGCACCACGGTGGACGCCGAGGTGCAGGAGGCGGGACGGATCGTGCTGAATGCGCGGCTGTTCGGCGAGATGATACGGCGGCTGCCGGACGACATGGTGCTGTTCGATGCCGACGAGAAGCTGAACGTGAAGCTGAACTGCGGCGACGCCAGCTTTGAGATGCCGGGGCTGAGTGGTGACGACTATCCGGAGATGCCGGAGGTGGACGACGAATACTCCGTGACGCTGGAGCAGCGGACGCTGAAGAATATGATCGAGCAGACCAGCTTTGCCGTGTCCGTGAACGAGACGCGCCCCATCCACACCGGCGCGCTGTTCGAGATCAACGACAGAGGGCTGACCATGGTGGCGGTGGACGGGTTCCGTCTGGCTCTGCGGCGGGAGCCGCTGGAGCACATAGACGGCGGCGCGTTCCGCTTTGTGGCTCCCGGCAGCGCACTGAACGAGGTGGAGAAGATCTGCGCCGACACCGACGACATGGTGACGGTGATACAGGGCAAACGCCATCTTCTCTTTGAGGCGGGCAGCACCCAGCTGATCTGCCGGCGGCTGGAGGGCGAGTTCCTGGATTATAAGAACGCCATTCCCAAGAATAACCCCATCTCCGTGGAGGTGGACAACAAGGTGATGATCGAGAGCCTTGACCGGGTCAGCGTGGTCATCAGCGAGAAGCTGAAAAGCCCTGTGCGCTGCGTGTTCTCCGGGGACAGGGTGTTCATGTCGGCGCGCACCGGCAACGGCGAGGCCCGGGACATCTGCCCCATCCGGGGCGACGGACAGGAGTTGGAGATCGGGTTCAACAACCGGTATCTTATGGACGCGCTGCGGTACGCCCCGGCGGAGACGGTGAAAATGCAGCTGAATACAGGCATTTCCCCGTGCATCATCACGCCGGTGGACGATTCCGACAGCTTTTTGTACATGGTGCTGCCGGTACGGCTGAAGGCACAGTGAGAAAAGAGTGAGCTATGGAAACCATTACCATTACAACGGAATATATCAAATTACAGGATCTGCTGAAGTTCGCGGCGGCGGTGCAGACCGGCGGTGAGGCGAAGCTCGCCGTGCAGGAGGGGGAGGTCTCCGTCAACGGGGAGGTGTGCACCATGCGGGGAAAGAAAATACGTCCCGGCGACGTGGTGGCCTTCAACGGACAGGAGCTGACCGTGGTGTATGAGAGTTGACGCGCTGACACTGGCGGGCTGGCGGAACTATGGCGAACAGAGGCTGACCTTTGACGAGAGCTGCAACGTTATCTACGGGGAGAACGCCCAGGGAAAGACGAATCTGCTGGAGGCCATCGTGTATCTCGGCTGCGGGAAAAGCCCTCGCGCCCACGGGGAGCGGGAGCTGATCGGCTTCGAGGCGCAGGAGGCGTCGCTGGTGGGGAGCATCTTTTCCCGACAGCGGGAGTTCGTGACGGACATACGGCTCTATCGGGGGAAGCGGCGGAAAATGACCGTCAACGGTGTGTCCGCCAAGAGCGCGGCAGCGTTGAGCGACGTGCTGCACACGGTGTTCTTCGCGCCGGAGGATCTGTTCCTCATACGGGCGGGAGCGGCGGAGCGGCGGCGGTTCATGGACGCGTCCCTCTGCCAGCTGCGCCCCCGGTACGCCGAGGCGTTGACGCAGTACGGCAGGCTGTACGAGCACAAGACGCGTATCCTGCGGGACAGCGAGGAGAAGCCGGAGCTTTTGGAGCTGCTGCCGGAGTTCAACGAGGGGCTGTGCCGCAGCGGCGCGGTGCTGGTGGGCTACCGGGCGCGGTTTTGCAGCGCGCTGGCGGAATACGCAAGGCAGGCGCACTACGAGTGCAGCGGCGAGAGGGAGGAGCTGGCTCTGACGTACCGGACGGTGGGCACCGTGGAGGACCCGCTGGGGGGACAGGAGAGCATCTATCTGGCACTGCGGAAGCACATGGAGGAGCACCAGACGGCGGAACGGGCGTCACGGCTGTGTCTCAGCGGGGCGCACAAGGACGACATCGAGGTGCTGGTCAATGGGCGCAGTGCGCGGCAGTTCTGCTCACAGGGGCAGGTGCGGACGGCGGCTCTCAGCCTGAAGCTGGCGGAGCGGGAGATTCACAAAAACGCCATGGGGGAGTACCCGGTGATGCTGCTGGACGATGTGCTCAGCGAGCTGGACCCCCGGCGGCAGGAGTATGTGCTCAACCGCATCAGCGGAGGACAGGTGTTCATCACCTGCTGCGAAAACGACCGGCTGGACGCGCTGCTCAAGGGCAGAGTGTTCCACATACGGGGCGGGGAGGTGCTGTGATGGCATACCTGCACATCGGCTTGAACGTCATGGTGGAGGACAGGCGCGTGATCGGCATTTTCGATTTGGACAACACCTCCACGTCGAAGAGGACAAGAGAGTTTTTACAGGGAGCGGAGCAGGAGGGTGTGGTTCAGTCCGCCTGCGAGGACATACCGAGATCTTTTGTGGTGTGCGACCATCCCTATCACCGGCAGATCGTGTATCTGTCGCAGATCAACTCCCGGACGCTGGGCAAGCGGGCGGAGGGAAAAGGAGAGTAATACATGGCAGACATGGAAAAACACGTTGCGGACACGGAATACAACGCATCGGAAATACAGGTGCTGGAGGGACTGGAGGCCGTGCGGAAGCGGCCTGGTATGTATATCGGCTCCACCAGTGCCAGCGGACTGCACCATCTGGTCTATGAGATCGTGGACAACGCCATCGACGAGGCGTTGGCGGGCTTCTGCACGGAGATCACCGTGACCATCAACGAAGGCAACACCATCACCGTTACCGACAACGGGCGCGGTATCCCCGTGGACATTCAGGCGCAGACGGGACGTCCCGCGCTGGAGGTGGTGTTCACCGTGCTCCACGCCGGCGGCAAGTTCGGCGGCGGGGGCTATAAGGTCTCCGGCGGTCTTCACGGCGTGGGTGCCAGCGTGGTCAACGCCCTCAGCGAGTGGCTGGTGGTGCAGGTGCACAAGGACGGGAAGATCTATGAGATGAAGTTCTCCCGCGGGCACATCCTCGACGATATGAAGGTCGTGGGGGAGACGGATCACACGGGCACCACCGTGACCTTCAAGCCCGACCCGGAGATGTTCGACACGCTGGAATACGAATATGAGACGCTTCACACCCGTATGCGGGAGCAGGCGTTCCTCAACGCGGGGCTGCATATCACCATTACCGACGCACGCACCGGCAGGGAGCAGTCCGAGGCCATGTGCTACGAGGGGGGTATCCGGGAGTTTGTGACCTACATCAACCGGAACAAGACGCCGCTCCACGAGGAAGTCATCTATCTCTCCGGCAGCAAGAACGACAGTACGGCGGAGATCGCCATTCAGTATAACGACGGCTATAACGAGACGATCGTCTCCTTCGCCAACGACATCCACACGCCGGAGGGAGGCATGCACGAGACGGGCTTCAAGGCCGCACTGACCCGTGTGCTGAATACCTACGGCTTGAAGTACGGCATGATCAAGGAGGGGGACAAGGTCTCCGGCGAGGACGTGCGGGAGGGTATCACCGCCGTGATCTCCGTGAAGCTGACGGAGGCACAGTTCGAGGGACAGACGAAGGCCAAGCTGGGCAACGCCCATATCCGCACGCTGGTGGACAGCATCGTCAACGACCAGCTGGCGGTGTATCTGGAGGAGCACCCGGTGGTGGCGCGCACCATTCTGGACAAGGCCATGACCGCCAACCGCGCCCGTGAGGCGGCGCGGAAGGCGCGGGAGTCCATCCGCCGGAAAACGGTGCTGGGCGGCGCGGCCATGCCGGATAAGCTGCGGGACTGCAACGAGAATAACCCCGAGCTGACGGAGCTGTACATCGTGGAGGGCGACTCCGCAGGAGGCTCCGCCACGGCGGGACGCGACAGCCGGTTCCAGGCCATCCTGCCCCTGTGGGGCAAGATGCTCAACGTGGAGAAGGCGCGGGTGGACAAGGTCTACGGCAACGACAAGCTGCAGCCCGTCATTATCGCGCTGGGCGCAGGTATCGGCGAGGAGTTCGATGAGAACAAGCTGCGGTACCACAAGGTCATTATTATGGCGGATGCCGATGTGGACGGCGCACATATCCGGACGCTGCTGCTGACGTTTTTCTTCCGCTATATGCGGCCTCTTATCGAGCAGGGGTATGTCTATTCCGCCGTGCCGCCCCTTTACAAGCTGACCCGTGGCAAGCAGCAGCGGGTGGCGTACTCCGACGAGGAGCGTGACCGGGTGTCCAACGAGATGCGGAACGGCGACCCCAACGTGAAAATCGGCATCAGCCGGTTCAAGGGTCTGGGTGAGATGGACGCCCACGAGCTGTGGGAGACGACTATGGACCCCAACACCCGGACGCTGCGGCGCATTACGCTGGACGACGCGGTGAAGGCGGACGCCACGTTTACCGTCCTCATGGGCGAGAAGGTGGAGCCGCGGAAGGAATTTATTGAGAAAAAAGCACAGTACGCTGTGAATTTGGATTATTAAGGAGGGCCGGAATAAATGAGCAAAAAGCCCCAATACGACCCTGAGGAGATCCGTTTCCCCGGCCAGCACATCGTGGAGTCCCCGCTGGTGCCGGAGATGGAGAAATCCTATATCGAATACGCCATGTCCGTTATCGTGGGACGTGCGCTGCCCGATGTGCGGGACGGTCTGAAGCCCGTGCACCGGCGTATTCTCTACGCCATGTACGAGGACAACCTGACCTCCGACAAGCCCTTTAAGAAGTCCGCCACCTGCGTGGGCGACGTGCTGGGTCGGTATCACCCCCACGGCGACGCCTCCGTGTATGACGCGCTGGTGCGTCTGGCGCAGGATTTCTCCATGCGCTATATGCTGGTGGACGGACACGGCAACTTCGGCTCCGTGGACGGCGATCCCCCCGCTGCCTACCGTTACACCGAGGCGCGGCTGAGCAAGATCTCCAACGAGATGCTGCGGGACATCGAGAAGGACACGGTGGACTGGGACCCCAACTTCGACGAGACGCGGAAGGAGCCGAGGGTGCTGCCCTGCCGGTTCCCCAACCTGCTGGTGAACGGCTCCAGCGGTATCGCCGTGGGTATGGCCACCAACATCCCGCCCCACAACCTGCGGGAAGTCATCGGTGCGTGTATCTGCGTGCTGGACGACCCGGACGCCACCCTTGCCGATCTGATGGAGCACGTGAAGGGTCCCGATTTCCCCACGAGGGGCATCATCATGGGCAGAAGCGGCATCCGCGCCGCCTACGCCACCGGCCGGGGACGGCTGATGGTGCGGGCACGGCACGAATTTGAGGAGTTCAGCAGCGGCAGGACGCGCATTATCATCACGGAGCTGCCCTATCAGGTGAACAAGCGAATGCTCATCAAGGCCATCGCCGACCAGGTGGAGGACAAGCGGCTGGAGGGGATCTCCGACATCCGGGACGAGTCCGACCGCAACGGTATGCGGGTGGTCATCGAGCTGAAGCGGGACGCCAATCCGCAGGTGGTGCTGAACCGGCTGTTCGCCCAGACACAGCTGCAAACCACGTTTGCCATCAATATGCTGGCGTTGGTGGAGAACCAGCGGCAGCCGAAGATACTGTCCCTGCGGCATATTATCGACGAGTATCTGAAGTTCCAGGAGGAGATCATCGTCCGCCGGACGCAGTTCGATCTGAAGAAGGCGCAGGAGCGGGCGCACTTGCTGGAGGGTCTGCTCATCGCGCAGGACAACATTGACGAGGTCATTAAGATCATCCGCAGCAGCTACGACAACGCCAAGGAGAATCTGATGTCCCGCTTCGGGCTGGACGAGGTGCAGGCGCAGGCGATCCTGGATATGCGCCTCAAGGCGTTGCAGGGGCTTGACCGGGAGAAATTACAGGCGGAGTACAAGGAGCTGGAGGAGCGTATCGCCAACTATCTGCGGATACTGGGCGACGAGAATCTGGTGAAAGCGATCCTCAAGGAAGAGCTGACCGCCATCGCCGAAAAGTACGGCGACGAGCGCAAGACGGAGATCCAGGACGTGGAGGACGAGCTGGACATCGAGGATCTCATCGAGGAGGAGCAGTGCGTCTTTACCCTGACGGAGAACGGCTACATCAAGCGCACGCCGGTGAGCGAATACGCCGCCCAGAGCAAGGGCGGCATGGGCAAGAAGGGTATCACCACCCGGGAGGAGGACACGGTGGTGGATGTGTTCACCGCGTCCACCCATGACTATATCCTGTTCTTCACCGACACGGGCAAGGTCTACCGCAAGAAGGGGTATCAGATCCCGGAGAGCGGCAAGACCGCCAAGGGCATGAACATCGTCAACATTTTGCAGGTGGAGACGGGCGAGCGGGTGCAGGCCATGCTCCACTTCCGGGAGACGGCGGACGAGCAGCTGTATCTGTTCATGACCACCCGGAACGGCACGGTGAAGCGGCTGGAGGTCAGCGCGCTGAAGAACCTGCGGAACAACGGTATCCGCGCTCTGACGCTGGACGAGGGCGACCAGCTGATCTCCGTGACGGAGACCAGGGGTCACGACCGGGTGCTCATCGCCACCCACGACGGGCAGGCGGTGTGCTTCGACGAGACGGACGTGCGCGCCATGGGGCGCACCGCCGTGGGCGTCCGCGGCATACGGCTGCGGGAGGGCGACTTCGTTATCGGTGCCGCCCGCGCCGACGAGGGGAAAACGGTGCTGTCCATCACCGAGAACGGCTACGGTAAGCGGACGCCCATCGAGGAGTACCGCATTACCAACCGGGGCGGGCTTGGTATCCGCAACTACATGGTCACGGAAAAGACAGGCTGCGTGATCGGCATGAAGCTGGTGGACGGCACGGAGGATCTGCTGCTGGTGACGGAGGCGGGTATTCTCATCCGCACACCGGTGGAGAACATCCGCGTGGCGGGGCGCGCCACACAGGGCGTTATCGTCATGCGCTTCAAGGAGGAGGGGGATAAGGTCATCTCCCTTGCCCTCGCCGACCCGGAGGAGAAGGACGAGACGCCGGAGGAGAACGTATGAGCAGCGCGCCCAGAGAAGCTACGGTGCCCCTGACGCGGTGGCAGTATTTCACCAAGACGCTGTATCACAACGCGGCAGCAAGGGGCAATTTCGTGTACAACAAGGTCATTTACGAGAAGGACGAGGAGCTTTGCCGGATCGAGGAGGGCAACGGGCGCATCAATATGGGTCTGCTGCTGGTGCTGCTGGCGATGTTCTTCACCGCCGGCACCGTGCGGAATATCTGGATCATCGTGGCAGGAATGGTGGTGATCATCGCCGGGGAGCTGGCGCGGCTGTTCCGGCTGCCCAAGGACATCACGGCGCATTTGACCGACACCGGCATGAGGGAGCGATAACATGGCCGAGATCACACCCGTCGCCTATATTGAGACGCCCTTTGACGAGAAGTTCGGCGTGCCGCGGCAGAGCGGCATCGCCGACTGTCCGGGGCGCATCGTGTTCGCGCCTGCGTTCCGGGACTGCGACGCCGTGCGGGGGCTGGAGGGCTTTTCCCACATCTGGCTGCTCTGGCAGTTTGACAGGGCGGCGGGACACGGCTGGTCGCCCACGGTGCGCCCGCCGCGGCTGGGCGGAAACGAGCGCGTGGGTGTGTTCGCCAGCCGTTCGCCCTTCCGCCCCAACGGACTGGGACTTTCCGCCGTGGAGCTGGAGCACGTGTCGCTGGACGAGGCGGACAGCCCCGTGCTGTACGTCCGGGGCGCGGACATGGTCAGCGGGACGCCGATCTTCGACATCAAGCCCTACTTGGCGTATGCGGACAGCTATCCCGACGCGGCGGGGGGCTTCACCGGCGGGGACGCCGGGGAAATGCTGGCGGTGGACTTCCCGCCGGAGCTGCTGGCGCAGTTCGACAGCGGGGAGCGGCACGGGCTGCTCAGTGCGCTGGGTGCCGACCCGCGCCCGCGGTATCAGGAGGACAGCGAGCGGGTGTACGGGATGCGCTACGCCGGGAAAAACGTGCGCTTCACCGTGGGCGACGGCGTGGTACACGTGGTAGAGGTGGAGACGTGATCCTCCCCCGGAGAGGGGGCATGAAATCTCCGGACAGATGGGCTGGAAAAACGGAGAGACAGCGAGAAATGAGAGACGTATGAAAACAGTTGAAATTTACACCGACGGTGCTTGCAGCGGCAATCCCGGACCCGGCGGCTGGGGGGCGATCCTCCGCTACAAGGACGCAGAGAAGGAGCTGTCCGGTGGTGCGCCGGAGACCACCAACAACCGCATGGAGCTGACCGCCGTGATCGAGGCGTTGCGGCTGCTGAAGGAGCCGTGCATCGTGGAGCTGTACTCCGACAGCAAGTACGTCGTTGACGCGCTGGAGAAGGGCTGGGCGCGGAGCTGGCAGAAGCGGGGCTGGGTCAAGAGCGACAAAAAGCCCGCCTTGAACAGTGACCTGTGGGAGACGCTTCTCGCCTTGGCGGACGTTCACCAGCTGCGCTATCACTGGGTCAAGGGGCACGCGGAGAACGAGAAAAACAACCGCTGCGACCAGCTGGCGGTGGCGGAGAGCAGAAAATTTCGGTGAAAAGCGGGTATAATTCACAGAATGTTCATTGACGATTCAAGATTCAGCCAAATTTACCGGGTAATATAACATCATCCAAAGGAACAAAGCTTCCTGATGTGATTTTCTCTCTCTCTCCTAACACAAACACACACACGGAAAAACCCCCACCGTTCGGTGGGGGTTTTTCTGCGTCTTTTTTCGTTACTGCGCCAGCTCGCCGAACAACGCCCAGGTGTTGCTGTCGGTGATTTTGATGGAGCGGTATTCGCCCACGGCGGACTTGTCGCCGGTGCAGTGCACCAGCCGTCCGCCGGCGGTGCGGGCGGTCAGCGGCCAGCGGGCGTCGTCGCTCTCGCCGTCCACAAGGCAGCGGAGCGTCTGCCCCACGTACTGGCGGTGCAGCTCCTCGGAGATGGTGTTCTGCACGGCGCAGAGGCGGTCGAACCACTTCTGCTTTTCTTCCCGTGGCACCGGGTCGTCCATCTTGGCGGCGGGCGTGCCGGGGCGGGGGGAGAAGATGAAGGTGAACAGCGCGTCGAAGCGCACCCTCTCCACCAGAGCCACCGTCTCCATGGCCTCGGCTTCCGTCTCGCCGGGGAAGCCGATGATCACGTCGCTGGTCAGCACCAGCTCAGGCATGACGCTCCGGGCGTAGGTGATCAGCTCCATGTATTTCGCCACGTCGTAGGGGCGGTTCATGGCGCGGAGCACCCGGTCACAGCCGGACTGCACCGGCAGGTGCAGCTGCTTCGCCACGTGGCGGCAGTTCGCCATGGCGTCGAAGAGCTTGCAGGTGGCGTCCTTGGGCTGGGAGGACATGAAGCGCAGGAGATAGTCGCCCTCGATCTCGTCCAGCGCGGTGAGCAGGTCGGCAAAGTCATAGCCGGTGCCCAGATCCTTGCCGTAGGAGTTGACGTTCTGCCCCAGCAGGGTGATCTCCTTGAAGCCCTCCGCCACCAGACCGCGCACCTCATCGATGATCTTCTCCGGGTCGCGGCTGCGCTCCCTGCCGCGGACGTAGGGCACGATGCAGTAGGAGCAGAAGTTGTTGCAGCCGTACATGATGGACACCCACGCCCTTGTGCGCCCCTCCCGCACCACGGGAAGCCCCTCGGCGATGGAGCCGTGCTCGTCCGCCACGGAGAACACGCGCTGCCGCTGGGTGTAGACCTGATAGAGAAGCTCCGGGAACTTCCACAGTGCCTGGGGTCCGAACACAAGATCCACGTGGCGGTAGGACTGGCGTACCTTTTCCGCCACCTCCGGACGCTGCGCCATGCAGCCGCACAGGCAGATGACCTGCGCCGGGTTTGCCTTCTTGGTGTGGGTCAGCGCGCCCAGATTGCCGTAGACCCGCTTCTCCGCGTGGTCGCGGATGGCGCAGGTATTCAGCACCACCACATCCGCCTGCGCCGCGTCGTCGGTGAACGTGCAGCCCATGGCCTCCAGCATACCCATGATGTGCTGGCTGTCCGCCACGTTCTGCTGGCAGCCGAAGGTGTCCACCATGGCGCGGAGGGGGCGGTGGCTGTGCATTTCCTTTATTTTTGCTTCAAAGTCCCGCTGGCGTTCCAGCTGCGCGGCGGGGATCTGTACCTGCGTTCTGTCCAAAGTGACCTCCCTGCCCCAAAGGGCGAAGTTTGAATTTCGGGGATATTGTAGCATAGTTGCGGGAGGAATACAAGGAAGGGAACGCAATAAACGTTGCAATCCTGCGGCAAATGGGATATGATAGGGGTACTATTTCTCCGGGAGGAAGCAATATGTGGTATATGATCCTGCTGGCGGCCTGCATCGGCGGCGACCAGCTTTTGAAGTGGTGGGTCACCTCCCACCTGACCGTGGGGCAGTCCGCCCCGCTGCTGCCGGGTATCGTGCGCCTGACCCGGCTGCACAACACCGGCGCGGCATGGAGCAGCTTTTCCGGCAAAACGGGGCTGCTGGCGGTGGTGACGGTGGTGCTGATGGCCGCCGTGGTGTATCTGGTGGTGAAGAGAATCGTCCGGCACCCCTTGGGACTGACCGCCGCCATGCTGGTGCTGGGCGGCGGCGTAGGCAACATGATCGACCGGGTCTGCCGGGGGTACGTGGTGGATATGTTCGATCTGGAGTTTATCAGCTACCCCATTTTCAATCTGGCGGATATTTTCGTGGTCATCGGCGTGGTGCTGGGCGCAGTGTACTACCTGTGGTTCTACGAAAAATACGACAAGCGGGAGAAGGAGCCGAACCATGACGCGGGAGCTGACAGCCACAACTGAACAGGCGGGGCTGCGGTTGGACGCGTTTTTGGCGCAGGACGGTGCGCTGTCCCGCTCCCAGGCGGCGCAGCTCATCGCCTCGGGGCACGTGCGCGTGGACGGAAAGCAGGCGGCGAAGAGCTGCCGCCTCGCAGGCGGGGAGCGCGTGAGCGTGGACATCCCGGAGGTGCGGGACACGGCGGTGACGGCGCAGGACATCCCTCTGGACGTGGTGTACGAGGACGGGGACGTTATTGTGGTGAACAAGCCCAAGGGGCTGGTGGTGCATCCCGCGCCGGGACACCCGGACGGCACGCTGGTGAACGCACTGCTGCACCACTGCGGCGACAGTCTCTCCGGCATCGGCGGGGAGAAGCGTCCTGGCATCGTCCACCGTATTGACCGGGACACCAGCGGGTTGATCATCGCCGCCAAGAACGACGCGGCGCACGCCGCCCTCAGCGCACAGCTCAGCGACCACTCCCTGTCCCGGACGTATGAGTGCCTTGTGAGCGGCAATATGCGACAGGACAGCGGTACCGTGGACGCGCCCATCGGACGGAGCAGCAGCGACAGGAAGAAGATGGCGGTGGTGGCGGGCGGCCGCCGCGCCGTGACCCACTGGGAGGTGGTGGCGCGGTATCCCGGCGTGACCCATCTGCGCTGCCGTCTGGAGACGGGGCGCACCCACCAGATCCGCGTCCACATGGCGCACATCGGGCACCCCATCCTGGGGGACACGGTGTACGGCGCGAAAAAGCCGGTGCCGGGGCTGACGGGGCAGTGTCTCCACGCCACGGGGCTGCGGTTCGTCCATCCCCGCACGGGGGAGACGGTGGAGCTGCACTGTCCTCTGCCGGAGGAGTTCACCCGGATGGTGGAAAAGCTGGAAAAGAGATGTTCCCTATGACAAAGACCAGAACCATCATCCCAAAAGAAAAGGAAAAAACGCGGACGCGGAAGCGTCCGCGTTTTTCCTTTGCCGGGGAGGGGAAGGGAGCGCGGCGGCAGATGTGCCATTTTCCGCCAAACCCCTGTATTTGTAACGCTTTCGTGAATTATCCGCCGCCTCTCTTGCAACTTCACGGCGGGAATGATACACTAAAATTCAAAATCGGAGATTTGTGCCCTTTGCGGGCGGGGAAGGAGTGAGGATATGGCGGGCTTCAGCGTGAAAAAACCGTTGACGGTTTTCGTGGCGGTGCTGGCGGTGATCGTGCTGGGCGTGGTGGCGTATCTGCGGATGACGCCCGACCTGCTGCCCAACATGGATTTCCCCTACGTCATTATCGTCACCTCCGACCCCGGAGCCAGCCCGGAGGCGGTGGAGCAGACCATCACTAAGCCGGTGGAGCAGTCTATGGCGACGCTGGACAAGATCAAGGAGGTCACCTCCACCAGTCAGGACAGCGTGTCCATGGTCATGCTGGAATTTGAGGATGGAGCCAACATGGACACCATCAGTGTGGACATTCAGCAGAAGATCTCCGTGCTGCAGGGGGGCTGGGCGGACACGGTGTCCGCGCCCTATGTGCTGAAGATCAACCCCTCCATGCTGCCGGTGATGGTGGCCGCCGTGTCCCGCCAGGGCTCGGACGTGTACGCGCTCAGCGACTTCGTCACGGAGGAGCTTACCCCGAAGCTGGAGGGCGTGTCCGGCGTAGCAAGCATCAGCGTCAGCGGCGCGGTGACGCGGGAGGCGCACGTCATTCTGGACGAGGCGAAGCTGGACGCGCTGTCGGAAAAGCTGGTGGACGCCCTGCGGAAGCAGCTGGCAAAGGCGGAGCAGAAGCTCAAGGACGCCAAGGCGGAGGTGGAAAAGGGCGAGGAGGAGCTTGCCAAGGCGAAACGCTCCATCGCCTCCGGCGTGGCAGGCAAAGCCGGTGACGCTGTGGACGATATGTACGACAAGCTGAAGGACGTGTACTCCGTGCTGCCGGACGTGGACTTCGGCGGCGGAGGCGGCAGCGGCGGCGGGATGACCCCCGAGGAGCTGAAGCAGTTACAGGAGACGCTGAAGCAGCTGAACAAGACGCTGGTGGAGCTGCGGCGGACGCTGGGCAATCTGCTGGCGGACATGGAGAGCGGCAGGCTCCGCGCCCAGGTGGAGGGCGAGGTCTACGACGCCGCGCTGTCCCTGATCGACGGCTTGACGCAGCTGACGGAGGCGGACATCCAGCTGGGGCAGGCAAAGACCCAGATCGAGAGCGGTCTGGAGCAGATCAAGAAAGCCTATAAAACCATCGTCGAGGACACGGACGTGGGCGGTATGCTGTCCCTGTCCACCGTCAGCCAGCTGCTGACGGCGCAGAATTTTGATATGCCCGCCGGGTACATCGAGGACGAGAGCGGCGTGAAATACATGGTGTCCGTGGGCAGCAGCGTCGCCACCCGGCAGGAGCTGGAGGACATGGTGCTGCTGGATCTGGGCATGGAGGGCATCGAGCCGGTGACGCTGGGCGACATCGCCACCGTGGTGGTCACGGACAACGCCGACCAGCTCTATACCAAGGTCAACGGCGGCAACGGTATCCTGCTCTCCTTCACCAAGCAGTCCAACTACGCCACGGCGGCGGTGAGCAACAACATCACCGACCGGTTTCAGGAGCTGTCGGAGGAGTACGAGGGGCTGGACTTCGCGCCGCTGATGGATCAGGGCGATTATATCTATCTCATCGTGGAGACCATCACCTCGTCCCTGCTGTGGGGCGCGCTGTTCTCCGTGGTGGTGCTGTATCTGTTCCTGCGGGATTGGCGGCCCACGGTCATTACGCTGGTGTCTATCCCCATCAGCGTGATCTTCGCCGTGGTGCTCATGTACTTCACCGGCGTGACCATCAACATGATCTCCCTGAGCGGTCTGGCGGTGTCGGTGGGTATGCTGGTGGATAACTCGGTGGTGGTCATCGAGAATATCTACCGGCTGCGGGCGAAGGGTGCCACCGTGGTGCAGGCGGCGGTGTCCGGCGCACAGCAGGTGCTGGGCGCGGTGGCGGCGTCCACGCTGACCACCGTCTGCGTGTTCGCGCCCATCGTGTTCGTGGAGGGACTGACGCGCCAGCTGTTCACCGATCTGGCTCTGACCATCACCTATTCGCTGCTGGCGAGCCTGCTGGTGGCACTGACACTGGTGCCCGCTATGGCATCCGGTATGCTGCGCCGGGAGAAGGTGCAGAAGCCGGGATTGCTGGATCGGCTCTATCCCGCCTATCGGAAGTCCATCGTCTTTGCGCTGGATCACAAGGCGGGCGTGCTGCTGCTGTCCCTTGTGCTGCTGGTGACCAGCGGCTGGGCGGCGGTGAGCCGCGGCTTTACGTTCATGCCGGAGATGGACATGAACAACCTGTCCCTGACGGTCACCATGCCGGAGGGTACCACCCGCGAGGAGGCGGTGAAGCTGGCGGACACGGTCATCCAGCGCGTCATGTCCGTGGAGGACGTGGAGGACGCGGGCTTTATGATGGGCGGCGGCGACATGGGCGGATTGAATATGGCGGGCGGCGAGACGGGGGAATACGACGTCACCGGCTACATCACCATGCCGGAGGGTACCTTCGGCTCCGTGGCGGGGAAGGAGATCGAGACGCTGTGCGCCGACCTGCCCTGTAAGGTCACTGCCGCCGGCGTTATGAGCGAGATGATGAGCTATATGACCGGCAGCGGCGTTTCGCTGCAGGTGTTCGGCAGCGACATGGAGGAGCTGCAGGACAGTGCCCGCGCCATCGCCCGGCGGCTGGAGCAGGTGACGGGCGTGGGCGAGGTCAACGACGGGCTGGACGAGTCCGCTCCGGCGTTGCAGGTGGTCATTGACCGGAAGGCGGCGGCGGAGCACGGCATGACCGTGGCGCAGATCTACATGAAGGTGGCTGCCGCGCTGCAAAGCTCCGCCAGCGTCTCCGACATTACGCTGGACAGCAACAGCATGGATCTGACCGTGGACGCGGCGGAGGGCAGCGTCCTCACGAAAGAGAAGCTGCTGGACATGAAGATCACCCCGGACAGCACGTCGTCCGCCATGGGCGGCTCCTCCGGGCAGCTGAGCCAGATCACCGGCGAGGACGAGGAGGACAAGGACAAGGACAAGACCTTCGCGCTGGGCGACGTGGCGACGGTGGAGGAGACGGTGTCCATGAACACCATCTCCCGCGACCAGCAGCGTCGCTGCGTCACCGTCACCGCCACGCTGGCGGAGGGCTATAACATCACCCACGTGACCAACGCGGTGCAGCAGGCACTGGGCAGCGTGACGCTGCCCAAGGGCGTCACGGTGGAGTACAACGGCGAGAACGAGCAGATCATGGACGCCATGGGGCAGCTGATGCTGATGCTGCTGCTGGGCGTGGTGCTGGTGTACCTCATCATGGTGGCGCAGTTCCAGTCGCTGAAATCGCCGTTCATCGTCATGTTCACCATACCGCTGGCGTTCACCGGAGGCTTCTTCGCGCTGCTGGCGGTGGGGATCGAGGTGTCGGTCATCAGCCTGATCGGCTTCGTCATGCTGGTGGGTATCATCGTCAACAACGGCATTGTGCTGGTGGACTACATCAACCAGCAGCGTCTGGCGGGCATGGAGCGGCGGGACGCCATCATCGACGCCTGCGTGACGCGGCTCAGACCGATCCTGATGACCAGCCTGACCACCATACTGGGTCTGATCGTCACCGCCGCCGCGAAAAACGCCGGTACGGCGTTGATGCAGCCCATCGCCGTGGTTTGTATCGGCGGACTGCTGTACGCCACGCTGATGACGCTGTTCGTGGTGCCCTGTATGTACGAGATCATGAACAAGCGGGAGCTGCGGAAGGTGGACGAAGACGAGTTGAAGCTGCTGGATATATGAGCAAAAAAGAAAGAGCCGAAGGGCTCTTTCTTTTTTGCTTATTGCGCTCAGTACGCCAGCTTCTCCGCCAGATACGCTTTCAGCTGGCTGATAGGCACGCGCACCTGCTCCATGGTGTCGCGCTCGCGGACGGTGACGCAGTTGTCGCCTGCGTGCTCCGCGTCGCCCACGGTGTCGAAGTCCACGGTGATGCAGTAGGGCGTACCCACCTCGTCCTCGCGGCGGTACCGCTTGCCGATGGAGCCGGTCTCGTCGAAGTCGATCATCCACTCCTTGCTCAGCTCCTCGTAGATCTTCCGTGCCGGCTCGCTGAGCTTCTTCGACAGGGGCAGCACCGCCGCCTTGTAGGGAGAGAGTGCCGGGTGCAGGTGCAGCACCACGCGGACATCGTTCTTCTCCGCGTCCACGACCTCCTCGTCGTAGGCGTCCACCAGCACCGCCAGCACACTGCGCTCCACGCCCAGAGACGGCTCCACCACGTAGGGGATGTACCGCTCGTTGGTCTCCGGGTCGAAGTAGGTCAGATCCTTGCCGGAGACGGTCTGGTGCTGGTTCAGGTCGTAGTCGGTGCGGTCTGCCACGCCCCACAGCTCGCCCCAGCCGAAGGGGAACAGGAACTCGAAGTCCGTGGTGGCCTTGGAGTAGAAGCACAGCTCCTCGGGGTCGTGGTCACGCAGCCGCAGGTTCTCGTCCTTCAGACCGATGCCCAGCAGCCAGTTGTGGCAGAAGGTGCGCCAGTAGTTGAACCACTCCAGATCGGTGCCGGGCTTGCAGAAGAACTCCAGCTCCATCTGCTCGAACTCCCGGACGCGGAAGATGAAGTTGCCCGGGGTGATCTCGTTGCGGAAGGACTTACCGATCTGGCACACGCCGAAGGGCAGCTTGCGGCGGGTGGTGCGCTGGGTGTTGACGAAGTTGGTGAAGATGCCCTGCGCCGTCTCGGGACGGAGGTACACGGTGTTCTTGGCATCCTCGGTGACACCTTGAAACGTCTTGAACATCAAGTTGAACTGACGAATATCGGTAAAGTTATGCTTGCCGCAGGTGGGGCAGGGGATGTTGTTCTCCTCGATGAAGTCCTTCATCTCCTGCTGGGAGAAGGCGTCGATGGGCTTGGGCAGCTCCACGCCGTTGGTCTGGCACCAGTCCTCAATGAGCTTGTCGGCGCGGAAACGCTCCTTGCACTCCTTGCAGTCCATCAACGGATCGGAGAAGCCCGCCAGATGGCCGCTGGCCACCCACGTCTGGGGGTTCATCAGAATGGCGGCGTCCTGTCCCACGTTGTAGGGGTTCTCCTGCACGAACTTCTTCCACCAAGCCTTTTTGATGTTGTTCTTCAGCTCCACGCCCAGAGGGCCGTAGTCCCAAGTGTTGGCAAGTCCGCCGTAGATCTCGGACCCGGCGAAGATAATGCCGCGGTTTTTGCAGAGAGCCACGATTTTGTCCATGGTCTTTTCCGTGTTTTTCATGGTGAATTTCCTCCTATATAAAGTGTTTGGGTAACAAAAAACGCCCCGATGTCCGATAAGGACATCGGGGCGAACGATACTCGTCCGTGGTTCCACCCGAATTTGGATACTTCCACACTCTCGTGCCGGTAACGGGGCGTCCGGCGGGCATTTCCTCCCGCGGCTCCGGGCAGCCACGCCCTTCATCGCCTGTGATGTAGAAAAGGATAGCACGTTTTCCGGTGGTTGTCAAGCGGGCAAAAGGAAACCGCCGCGAAAGCGGCGGCTTCGCCGGTGTGACGGTTACTTCCCGAACGCCATGACCTTGCCGGCGGCGTCCACCACCAGCCGGACGGCTTTTTCGCCCGCCGCGCCCTTGCTGAAGCTGACCGTCCACGCGCCGGAGGTCACGTCATAGGTGGCGTAGACCTGGTCGTACTCGCCGGTGTACTGCGCCGCGGCGGCGTTGATGGCTGCCTGCTGGCTGAGGCTATTGCGCCCCAGCTGCACCGTGCCCAGAATACCGAGCAGCGCGTCACGGTTGGCGTTCCAGACCTCGGTGGTCATGGTCTCGGAGGGGGAAGCCACATAGCTGCCGGGCGCGTCCTCAAAGAAGATGTCCGCCATGACCATGGTGCCCTTTTCCGTGTTCTCCTCCGTGTGCTGCCAGACCTTCATGCCGTTGGCAAGGGTCAGCTCCTCACTGGTGACGCCGGTGCCGCAGATGCCGTAGCCGCCCGTCCAGCACAGCAGCGTGTAGCTGACGGTGGGGTCGTCGGTCTTATAGAACCGGATGCCCTCGGTCTTGTTGGTGCCGTTGTCGCCGGCGTTCTCCCAGCTCCAGCCCTCCGGCAGCTCCAGCATCATATCCACATAGCCGTGGGTATACTCGGCAGTGGTGACAGCGGGCTGGGGGTCGGGGGTGGGCGTGGGGTCAGTCGTATGGTCGTCGTCCTTCTTGCCGCAGGCGGCCAGCGTCATCACGCAGGCGAGGGCGAGAAGAATAGAAAGCAGCTTTTTCATAGCAGGATACCTCCTTTTTCTGTATCTGTTACTTTAGACGGAACATCGTCGAATTTCGTTCCGCGCCTTTATTCGTGTCCCTCCGGCAGAGGGGAGATAACGGTTTTGTGCAGGTGGGAGAAGAAGCCCAGCGTCAGCGCGAGGGAGGCGATCTCCGCTATGGGATAGCACCACCAGACCAGATCGCTGTTGCCCACGGACGCGCCGTATCGCGCCAGCACGTAGGCGATGGGGATGAGGAACACCAGCTGGCGGACGATGGACGTGACCATGGAGTAGACCGATTTGCCCAACGCCTGGAAGGAGCTGCCCAGCGCGATGCAGGCACCCGCCATGCCGAAGCTCAGGGAGATGATACGCAGGGCGGGAATACCCACGGAGAGCATGGTGTCCGTGGCGTCGAAGACCTTTAGCAGCGTGCCGGGGATCGCGCAGAAGAGGAGGGTGCCGAGCACCATGAAGCAGGCGGCATACAGGGTGCTGCGCTTGATGGTCTCCACCATGCGCCGGCGGTTCTGTGCGCCGTAGTTATACGCCACGATGGGGATAACGCCGTTGTTCATGCCGAAGATGGGCATGAACAGGAAGGAGTTCAGCTTGAAGTAGACGCCGAAGGCGGTGGCAGCCGTCTCGTGGGCGGCGTGGTAGACGATAAGGATCTTGTTCATCAGGAACGTCATCACAGAGCCGATGGCGACCATGATGACGCTGGGGAAGCCGATGGCGTAGATCTCGCCGATGAGCCGGAGATCCGGGCGGAAGCCCTTGAGGGACAGGGTGATGTCGGGGTTTTTCGTGTGGTTGAGCCAGATCGCCAGCGCGCAGCCGCAGAACTGCCCGACGATGGTGGCGACGGCGGCACCCGCCACGCCCATGTTCAGCGTGAAGATGAAGATGGGGTCGAGGACGATGTTGATGATGGCTCCCAGCCCCTGGGTGTACATACTCAGCAGGGAGCGTCCGGTGCCCTGCAGGAGACGCTCGTACATGATCTGGCAGAACATACCAAGGGAGCCGGCGGTGACGATCTTCAGATAGTCGTTGCCCATCTGAATGATGCTTTCCACCTGTGTCTGGGAGCGGAAGAACACATCGGAGCAGGTAAGACCCAGCACGGCGGAGAGAAGGAAGCCCACCACCGCCAGCAGTATGCCGTTGTTGGCGACACGGTCGGCGCGGCGGCGCAGCCCCGCGCCCAGCGCACGACCCATCAGGGCGTTGACGCCCACGGCGGTGCCGGTGGCGAGGGCGATCATCAGATTTTGCGCCGGGAACGCCAGCGACACGGCGGTGAGAGCCTGCTCACTGACGCGGCTGACGAACACGCTGTCCACGATGTTATAGAGAGCCTGCACCAGCATGGAGGCGATAATGGGCAGGGACATATTCCAGATCAGCTTCGAAATGGGCATGACGCCCAGCTTGTTGTCGCTTTGCAAGGGGATCACTCTTTTCTGTGTATAATATTCCAGTATACCCTATTGTATCATGGGGGTGCGGAAAAGAAAACCCCCGGAATGTGCGGTTTCCACACATTTCGGGGGAGATTTTTGGGTAATAAGCCCAGAGGAGCGGCAACGCACCGCCGTTACCGCCGGGCGAAGAAGGCATGTATCTCTGCGGCGGTGCAGGCGGCACTGCCCTGTGCGAAGCCGTCGCGTCCGCCGCCTCTGCCGTGGAGGGCGTCGTTCATGTCCTTCACCAGCGGGCGGATGTCCTGCCCGGCGTGGATGACGGCGTAGCGGTACGCGCCGTCCGTCCCGGCGAACACGGCGCACCTGCCGAGGCACGTCTGTGCCACGGCGTCGCAGAGACGGCGGACGCCGTCGCCTTCCAGCGGGGCGGTGATGAGCAGCGTGTCGCCCTTGCCGGCGTACTCCGCCGCCGTGTGGGCGAAGGACTGCTCCTCCAGCGCGGCGGCGCGCTCCTTGGCGGACAGCAGCTCGCCTTGCAGGCGGGAGACGGCGGCAAAGGACGCTTCCGGCTTTACGGAGAGGGCGTGCCCCGTCTGGCGCGCCTGCTCCCAGCAGGCGGAGAGGTAGTCCGCCGCCCGCCGGCCGCACAGCAGCTCCAGCCGCACGCCGTCACGGAATTTCTGCCAGCCGATGAACTTCACCAGACCCACCTGACCGCTGCGGAGCACGTGGGTGCCGCAGCAGGCGCACATATCCGCGCCGGGGAAGGCGGTGATGCGTACCGCGCCGGTCAGCTCCTTTTTGCTGCGGTAGGGGAGGGCCGCCAGCTCCTCCGGGGAGGGATAGCGGATCTCCACGGGGTGATCCTCCCAGATGTACGCGTTGGCGCGCCGCTCGATCTCCAGCACCTGCGCCCACGGGATGTCGGCGTTGTAGTCGATGGTGACAACGTCCGCGCCCATGTGGAAGCCCACGTTGTCGCAGTGGAACGCGCTGCACAGCATACCGGAGACGATGTGCTCGCCGGAGTGCTGCTGCATATGGTCGAAGCGGCGCGTCCAGTCGATGCGGCCGTCCACCGCCGCGCCCACGGAAAGGGCGCGGTCGCACAGGTGGGTGACGACGCCGTTTTTCTCGTGAACGTCCAGCACGCGGGCGTCGCCCAGCGTGCCGTGGTCGGCGGGCTGACCGCCGCCCTCCGGGTAGAAGGCGGTGCGGTCAAGGGTGACGGCGAAGCCGCCCTTCACTGCCTCGCAGGACTCCACCGTGGCGGTGAAGTCCTGCAGGAAGGCGTTTTCGTAGTAGAGCTTGGCGGTGTCCATCAGTCGTCCTTCTCCACGTCGCCCACGATGGCGATGTGCAGCTCGTCCAGCTGATTCTGCTCCACCGTGGAGGGGGCACCCATCATCACGTCCTGGGCGTTCTTGTTCATGGGGAAGGGGATGATCTCGCGGATGGAGCTTTCGCCCGCCAACAGCATGACCATGCGGTCCACGCCCGGAGCGATACCGGCGTGGGGAGGCGCACCGTAGCAGAAGGCGTTGTACATGGCGGGGAACTTCTTCTTCACGTCCTCCTCGCCCAGACGCACCAGCTCGAACGCCTTGATCATGATTTCCGGGTCGTGGTTACGGACGGCGCCGGAGGACAGCTCCACGCCGTTGCACACCAGGTCGTACTGGTCGGCGGTGATGTCCAGCGGGTCGATCTCGCCCCGCTCCGCTTTCAGCAGGACGTCCATGCCGCCGCTGGGCATGGAGAACGGGTTGTGGCAGAACTCCAGCTCGCCGGACTCGTCGCCGATCTCGTACATGGGGAAGTCCACGATCCAGCAGAACTCGTACCGCTCCTTGTC
>URXW01000019.1 GCA_900551995.1 uncultured Eubacteriales bacterium | reverse complement strand
TCATCGCCCAGCAGGACATAGCCCACTTCGTTTTTGCGAACGGAGCCGGAAAAGCTGGCGGATACCAGGTTTCCGTTCACGCCGGTCACATATCCTGTCACTTTGTCCATATCGCTTCTCCTGTTTCATTATAGGCTGGAGATCTGCTGACGGATGTGCGCCATCAGCCCATCAAAGGACTGCACGCCCCTATCGTGGCGGAAGATCTGCTGCCGCTCCAAAAGACGGAGCTTCATGGCGTAGCCAAACAGCGCGTGTTCGTCGAAATTGTGCAGTCCGATCATGTCGTCCAGTCGGTGAAATTCCAGATCCAGCAGGATACGCTCTCCCGTCAGAGGATCCTCGGCGTTCACCGCCGCCGTCACCGCCTGCGTGATCCCCGCCTCCCGGTCGGAGGGTACGGCGCAGGCGCGCCCCAGCTTCACACTGCGCTGGTACGTCAGCTCTTGGGACAGTGCCCGGTAGAACGACGCCCACTCCGACAGCAGCGGCCCCTTGTCCGACGCCACCGTCAGCGTTTCCAGCGTTTGATAGACCCCGCCGCTCACCGCCGACTTGCACATGGCGAGAAACGTCTCATAGTCCATGGGCACCTCGCCCTGTGTTTTCAGCAGGGGCAGGCTGGAGAGCAGGTAGTAGTAGGAAGCCATCGCAGAGGCACCCCCTTACAGGCTCGTTTCCCGGAAGAACGGCATGAGCATCTCTGCGATCTCCTGCTCAGAGCAGTCGAAGTAGCCGGAGCCGTCCTTGGCAGCCAGGCGGAAGCCCGCGCCGACCTTTTTGGAGGGACGGATCTCCAACCCGTTTTTCAACTCCTGCGCCAGCTCCTGCCGCAGCTTCTCCGTTACCTGCGCGACCTCCACCGCGTAGGCGGATATGTCCTCGCCCTGTATGGCGGCGCGGATGAGAGTCGTCAGTGCCTGTTCATCCAAAGCTTTGCCCACGTCAGCGGACAGGAGCTTCTCGAATTCCTCCTGGATTTCCTGCCGGAATGCCAGCACAGCGTCGCGCTTTGCCTGCTCGGCACTGAGCCGTGCGCTGTCCTTGAACACCTTGATCTCCGCCTCTGCGTCCTGCCGCAGTTTGTCTGCCTGCGCCTTGGCGTCGGCAATGATGGCGTCCGCCTGTGCTCTTGCGTCCGCCAGAATGGCGGCGGACTCCCGGTTGGCGCAGTCGATACCGTCCTTTTTAATGGAGGAGACGAGATCTTGAATCTGAAGTTCCATAGCTGATCACCTTCTTTTCTGAATTTCCGGTCGTTTCCGTCTGGATGTGATTATATTATAGCAGTCACCGCGCAGGTTGCAACGATTTTTTGAAAAGGTTGTTCCGTCAAAATGTAGATATTGCCCTGCGGAGCAGAATCATTTTCCCCATATCACGAAAGGATGCGGAACCTCACACGGCACTCTTGACGTACCCCGATGCAAAACGGTATAATTAAAGGGTTGAGACTAATTTCCCGGAGGAGGTGATACCGTGGAGGATACGCTGCGAAGCTGCCACCCGGCGGTGAGCTTCGGCTATTTCGCCGTGGTCATCGCCTGCTCCATGTTTTTTATGCACCCGCTCTGCCTGAGTGCGTCTCTGCTGGGCGCGCTGCTGTACGTGGCGCGTCTGAAGGGGCGCAGAGGGCTGCGGCGGCACGTCGTATGGGTGCTGCCGGCGGCTCTGCTGGCGGCGGTGCTGAACCCCGCCTTCGTCCATCAGGGCGTGACCATCCTGACCTACCTGCCCTCCGGGAACCCGCTGACGCTGGAGAGCCTTCTGTACGGTCTGGCGGCGGGCTGTATGCTCTCCGCGGTGGTGCTGTGGTTCGTGTGTGTGACGGAGGTCATCACCTCGGACAAGGTGGTGTATCTGTTCGGGCGCGTCATCCCGGCACTGTCCCTGCTGCTGAGCATGACGCTGCGCTTCGTGCCCCGCTTCATCCGGCGGCTGCGTACCGTGACGCAGGCGCAGGCGCACATGGGGCGCGACGTTCGTAACGGCTCCATGCACCAGCGGGTCAGAAGTGCCCTGCGTGTGTTCTCCATCGTGGTGACGTGGAGCCTGGAGAGCGGCATCATCACCGCCGACAGTATGCGCTGCCGGGGCTACGGCCTGCCGGGGCGGACGTCCTTCTCCCTGTACCGCTTCGACCGGCGGGACGGCGCGGTGCTGGCGTGGCTGGCGTTCTGCGCCGTGTACCTGCTGGGCGGGGGACTGGCGGGCGGTCTGAGGTTCCGGTATTACCCCATGGTGCTGACCGCGCCCGTCACCCCGCTGACGGTGAGCTTTTTCGCCGTGTACGCGCTGCTTTGCCTGACGCCTGTGCTGCTGCACGCATGGGAGGCGCGGGCGTATACCATTCGGAAGGGAGGCTCTGCCCATGAGTGAGCTGCTGCGCTTGGCGCACTACGGCTTTACCTACCCCCAGCGCAGGCAGCCGGCACTGTCGGATGTGAGCCTGACCATCCGCAGCGGCGAGTTCTGGGTGCTGTGCGGCGCGTCCGGCTGCGGCAAGACCACGCTTTTGCGCCAGCTGAAGCCCGCCCTGCGCCCCCACGGCGCATCGGAGGGCGAGATCTGGTTCGACGGGCACCTGCTCTCCCACCTGTCGGAGCGGGAGCAAACGTCGGAGATCGGCTTTGTGCTCCAATCTCCGGAGGAGCAGACCGTCACCGACAAGGTGTGGCACGAGCTGGCGTTCGGACTGGAGAGTCTGGGCTGCGACACGGAGACCGTCCGCCGCCGCGTGGCGGAGATGGCGTCGTTTTTCGGCATACAGGACTGGTTCCACAGGAGCGTGGACGAGCTTTCCGGCGGGCAGAAGCAGCTGCTGGCACTGGCGTCCGTCATGGTGCTCCAGCCCCGCCTGCTGATACTGGACGAGCCCACCAGCCAGCTGGACCCCATCGCCGCATCGGACTTTTTGCAGACGGTGGGGCGGCTGAACCGCGAGCTGGGCGTCACCGTACTGCTGACGGAGCACCGGCTGGAGGAGGCTCTGCCTCTGGCGACCCACGCCGCCGTGCTGGACGGCGGCACGCTGCTCTGCGCCGGAACGCCGGAGACGGTGTGCCGCGCCCTGCGGGGACGGGGACACGGGATGTTTCTGGCGATGCCCGCCGCCGTGCGGATCTGGGCAAGCGTGGACAGCGACGCGCCCTGCCCCATCACCGTCCGGGACGGCAAGGACTTCCTGACGGACTGGTGCGGCACCCACCCCGTGCAGCCGCTGCTGCCGGAGCGGCTCTATCCCGCCGGCGAGACGGTGCTCTCCGGGGAGGGGCTGTGGTTCCGCTACGAGGCGGAGGAGCCGGACGTAGTGCGCGGGCTGGACATCTGCGTGCGCCGCGGGGAGCTGCTGGCACTGCTGGGCGGCAACGGCGCGGGAAAATCCACCACGCTGGGTCTCCTGTCCGGCGCGCTGACGCCCCAGCGGGGTCACGTCGCCCGTCAGGGTCGCGTGGGCGTGCTGCCCCAGAACCCACAGGCTTTATTCGTAAAAAAGACCGTGCGGGAGGATCTCTACGAGACCTTCGACGGTGTGAAGATACCGCCCGATCAGGGGGAGCATCGGGTGGAGCAGGCGGTGAGCCTGTGCCGGCTGACGGAGCTGCTGGACAGGCACCCCTATGACCTGTCCGGCGGCGAGCAGCAGCGGGCGGCTCTCGGCAAGGTGCTGCTGCACCAGCCGGACATCCTGCTGCTGGACGAGCCGACCAAGGGGCTGGACGCGGAGTTCAAGCAGAGCTTCGCCGCCATACTGGATGCTCTGACCGCCGCCGGTGTGGCGGTGGTGATGGTCAGCCACGACGTATCGTTCTGCGCCCGGTACGCCCACCGCTGCGCGCTGTTTTTCGACGGTGCCGTGGTGGCGGAGGGCACGCCCCGCGCCTTCTTCTCCGGCAACAGCTTTTACACCACCTCCGCCGACCGCATGGCGCGGCATATCTGCCCCGGCGCGGTAACGCCGGAGGACGTGATGGCGGTCATCGGCGGGCGCGTGCCGCCCCGGCCGGAGGTGACCTCATCCTACGCGCCGCTGCCGCCGGTGGCGGAGGAGTCCGCCGCTTGGAAGCCAAAAAAGCTGCCGTGGTGGCGTAAGCTCATCGCCGCCGCAGCCGGTGCCTTCGCGCTGGCGATCTTCTGGAACGCGGCGCGGCACACCGACCTCACCGCGCTGGTGGGCGGCGGCACCGTGTCGGAGGCGGGCTGGCAGGCGTTGACGCAGTACGGACTGTTCGCGGTGCTGCTCCTTGTGGTGGTGGCCGCCATCGGGCGGCGTTCCCGCCCGCCGGTGCTGCTGCAAACGCCGGTGGAGAAGCGGAAGCTGTCCAAGCGGACACTGACCGCCACAGTGCTGGTCCTGCTGTGCATCCCCGTGACGCTGTACGTGGGCTTTTTCTACTTCGGCAACAGTGCCTATTACCCCATCGCCTTAGCGGTGCTGCTGGAGTGCATGGTGCCCTTCTTCCTCGTGTTCGAGGGACGAAAGCCCCAAGCGCGTGAGCTGGTGCTGGTGGCGACGCTGTGCGCTCTGGGCGTGGCGGGTCGTGCGGCGTTCTTCATGCTGCCCCAGTTCAAGCCCGTGATGGCACTGACCATCATCTCCGGCGTGGCGCTGGGCGGCGAGACGGGCTTTCTGGTGGGAGCCATGACCATGCTGGCGAGCAATATGCTCTTCTCCCAAGGACCGTGGACGCCCTTCCAGATGTTCGCCATGGGCGTCATCGGCTTTCTGGCGGGCGTGCTGTTCCGCAAGGGCTGGCTGCGCCGCAGCCGCGGCGCGCTCAGCGTGTTCGGAGCGATTGCCGCGGTGGTGGTCTACGGCGGCATAATGAACCCTGTGTCCGCGCTGCTCTACGCCCGGACGCTGGAGTGGAGGGTCATCGCCGCCTACTATATCACCGGCTTCCCCATGGACTGCGTCCACGCGGCGGCGACGGTGCTGTTCCTGCTGGTGCTGGCGGAGCCCATGCTGGAAAAGCTGGATCGCATCAAGGTCAAGTACGGTCTGGTGGAATAGACGCACCGGAGGGCGTTTTTCCCGCCGCAACTTAAAGTTTCCCCCTTTTTTCCCGGCGCAACCGAAAGGTGATAGACACGGGCGGGGACTTTCTGTATAATGACACCAGAGACAACCAACAGGGGAGGAGAGAGCTATGGCAATGATCCGCTGTAAAGCGTGCGGAAAAGCATACGACGCAAGAGAGGGCTTCTGCCCCCAATGCGGTGCCTATAACCGCCCGCCCCGGCAGGAGTGGGTGGACGCGCAGGGCACAGTTCATTACGCGGAACAGGAGAAGGAGTGCTACGAGCGCAAGGAATGTCACGAGAAGAAGGTCTGCTACGAGGAGCAGACCCGCCGTCCCAAGCCCCAGCCCCGGCGGCACCCACCCCGGAAGAACGGTGCCTCCGGCGTGATGGGCGCGGTGATCGCGGCGGTCATCGTCGTCATCATGGTCGGCAACCTGACGCACTATACGGCTTTCAATTTCGGCAGCCTCTTCGGCGGCAAGGAGGAGCTGATACCCGACTACGATTGGAGCACTCCGGAGTACGTCGGTGAGGCGGTAGCGTCGGCGCGGGAGTACGCGTCGGTGGGGGAGACGTTCTATCTGGAGGATTCCGCCTTCACCGTGGAGCACCTGGAGGTGGACTGGGAAAACGACACGCTCACGGTGTACATCGCCGAGGGCGATACATACCAATCGTTTCCTGCTCTGGTGACGCGGCGGGAGGACAGCCTTGAGGACTGGATCTATCCCGACGATGTCAGCGTCGCCGCCGATAATGGAAACCTGTTCCTCTGCACGTATGACCTGTCGATGCTGGAGGACGCCGCAGCGGGCACATCCCTGCTCTTCTCCGGCGTAAGCGAGGGCGTGGACGTGGAGGTTCCCTTCGACATTTTCCAGTGGTAATGAAAAAGCATCCCCCGACAGTGCCGGGGGATGCTTTTTGCGTTAGTCGTATCTCAGAACTTGTCCTTGTTGAAGATACGCAGGATCTCGTCAAAGGACTTGTCCATCTCGTCCTGTCCCTGCTCGCCCTGCACCTCGTTCAAGGGCTGGGGCGCGCCGTTGGCGGTCTGTGTATTCTGCACCGCAGCGGCGTTGGCGGCCTGCTGCGCCTCGTCAAAGCCGGTGGCGATGACGGTGACGCGGATCTCGTCGTCCAGCGTCTCGTCGAAGGCGGCGCCGAAGATGGTCAGCGCATCGGGGTGGACGGCCTGCTGCACCAGCGTGGCGGCCTGCTCCACCTCCTCCAGACCGATGTCCATGGAGCCGGTGACGTTGATGAGCACGCCCCGTGCGCCGTTGATGGAAGTCTCCAGCAGGGGGGAGGAGATCGCCATGCGGGCGGCTTCCTCCGCCTTGCCCTTACCGGCGGCGCGGCCCACGCCCATGTGGGCAAGACCGGCGTTCTGCATAATGGCGGTCACGTCCGCGAAGTCAAGGTTGATGAACCCGGTGTCGCGGATCAGATCGGAGATGGACTGCACCGCCTGCCGCAGCACGTCGTCTGCGATCTCGAAGGCGTTGGCAAACGTGATCTTCTGGTCGGTGGCGTACTTCAGCCGCTCGTTGGGGATGATGACAAGGGAGTCCACCTTGCTTCGCAGATCCTCGATGCCCTGCTCCGCCTGGGTCATGCGGCGGCGACCCTCGAAGCCGAAGGGCTTCGTCACCACGCCCACGGTGAGGACGCCCGCCTCACGGGCGATCTCCGCCACCACGGGAGCCGCGCCGGTGCCGGTGCCGCCGCCCATACCGGCGGTGATGAACACCATGTCGGTGTTCTCCAGAGCCTTCGCCATCTGGTTCCGGCTCTCCTCGGCGGCCTTGCGCCCCACGTCGGGATTGGAACCGGCACCCTTGCCGCCGGTGAGCTTCTCGCCAATTTGAATTTTATAGGTAGCACTGGAGGCATTCAGTGCCTGTTTATCTGTATTCACGGCGACAAAATCGACGCCCTGTGCGCCGCTGCGTACCATGCGGTTGACCACGTTGTTGCCGCCGCCGCCCACGCCGACGACCTTAATGCTGACAACGTTCTCCGGACCGGTTTCTAATCCAAAAGCCATGTCTGCTCCTCCTGCCATAATTTGTATAAAAACGAGGGATATTCTCAAAGTAAATGCTATATCTTGTATTGTATTACGAATCCGCGCAAGCGTCAAGTGTATGCACCTAATTTACTGAAAAAGTTTTCCACAGCCGCGGTCAATTTACTCCGGGATGAACCGCGCCTTCCCCTCCTGCATCATGTTGATGATGCCCTTTTCGTTGACCTCCAGCTTCTCCACCACCGCCAGCAGATAGTCCAGCTTGTAGCCGTAGTCCGCGTCCCACGGGAAATACACGTCGAAGCGATCCAGATACCGCAGCGTCAGCTGGGAAGCGTCGCTCATGTCCACCAGAGACACGTCGCCGGAAAGCCCCCGGCTGTCCAGCTGATTCATCAGCTCCAGCAGCTGCGTCAGGATCAGCTCCTGCCCCTCCGCCGCCTTCGCCTGTGCGCCCACCGCCGGGTCAAGGAGCGTCAGCCCCTTGATCTGCATATACCTCTTGGCGTTGGACGCAGACACCTCGTCCACGATGTTCCCCTTGTCGCACAGGAGATACGCTTTGCCGTCCTGCACGATGGCGGCGGGGTCGGTGCACTCCGTCACCACGATGGACAGCCTGTCCGGCAGCACCCGGAGGAACTGCACCGACTCGATGTAGGGCAGAGCCTTCCGTATGCGTGCGGCGGCGTTGAACTTGTTCATCAGGAACAGGTTGTCCCCCTCCCTGACCTCCGCCGCGGTGACGATGTCCTCCCGGGAGTAGCGGTCGTTGCCGCTGACCTCAATGGTGCGTATGCGGAAAAACAGCGTCAGAGCCAGCGCGATGGCGGTGCAGATCAGCACAAAGGCAAGCAGCTTGTAGAGGAAGGTGAAGTTCCCTCTGCGCCGCTTATGATTGTACCGTCTGCGCCTTGCCATCGTCTGTACTCCTTCGCTGTCGTGTGTTCAGATTTCCTCTGTGACCTGCGCGCCCAGTGACCGCAGATGGGCGGGTAAGTCCTCGTAGCCCCGGTGGATGTGCCCCACCCCCTGCACGGTGGTAACGCCCTCGGCGGCCAGCCCCGCCACCGTCAGTGCCGCCCCGCCCCGCAGGTCGGTGGCGACCACCTCCGCCCCGTGGAGCGTATCCGTGCCGCACACCACCGCCACCCGCCCCTCCGTGCGGATGTCCGCGCCCATGCGGATCAGCTCCGGCACATGGCGGTAGCGGCTCTGGAAGATGTTCTCCACGAACACGGTGGTGCCGCGGCTCTGGAGCAGCGCGGCCATGAGAATGGCTTGCCCGTCGGTGGGGAAGCCGGGATACGGTGCCGTCCGCACCGGCGCGATGGCGTGCAGGGGCGCGCCGCGCTGCAATCGTATGTAGTCCTCGCCGCACGTCACCGTGCAGCCCGCCTGCTGCAACGCCGTGGTCACGGCGGCAAGATGGCGGTGCTGCGTGTTCCGCAGCGTCACGTCCCCTCCGGCAGCCGCCGCCGCGCACAGATAGGTGGCGGTAACGATGCGGTCGGGGATGACCCGGTGTACGCAGCCGTGGAGCGGCTTTTTTGACGACACGGTGATGACCGAGCCGCCCGCGCCCCGCACCTCTGCGCCCATGGCGCACAGAAAAGCCTGCAAGTCCGCGATCTCCGGCTCCCGTGCGGCGTTGCAGATGACCGTCTCGCCCTCCGCGCCGCAGGCGGCGAGCATGGCGTTCTCCGTGGCTCCCACGCTGGGGGTAGCCAGCAGCAGCTGGCAGCCGGTCAGGCGGCGGGCGCGGCACCGCAGCGTGCCGCCCGCGTCGGAGATGTCCGCGCCCAGCGAGCGCAGGGCGGACAGATGCAGGTCGATGGGGCGCGGCCCCAATTCGCACCCGCCGGGATAGCTGATCTCCGCCCAGCCGCACCGCGCCAGGATCGCCCCCAGAAAAATGACCGATGAGCGCATACGGCGCATGAGCGTCTGTGGAATGTCGCAGCGCGTCAGGGACGTGCTGTCCACCAGCAGGTCGCCGCCGTCCCAGGTGACGGCGCAGCCTAAGTACCGCAGGATGTCGCACGCCGAGTCCACATCGCTCAGATGGGGACAGCCGGCAATGCGGCACACGTCGCCGCACAGCAGCGCGGCGGCAAGAATGGGCAGCACGCTGTTTTTCGCACCCTGCACCGTGGTCTCGCCCCGGAGCGGTGTGCCGCCCTGTATGGTGATATAACTCATGTGACCCCTCCCGTTCCTCTCATCAACAGCTATGCCATTGTATGAGGGGACAGGGAGGAAGGGTTACTTCCGCACCAGTGCCGTCACGGTGTCGTAGATACGCGCCGTGGCGTCGGGTATGCCCAGCTGCCCCATGGCGTCCGCCATGGCGCGCCGCCTTTCGCTGTGGGACAGTATGCCCGCCACAGCGTCGTACAGCCCGTCGCCGGTGGCGTCCGCCTCCGTGATGACCACCGCGCCGCCGTGGCTCTCCAGCAGCCGCGCGTTCTTCTCCTGGTGGTTGTTGGTGACGTAGGGGGAGGGCACCATCACCGTGGGCTTCCCCAACGCCGTCAGCTCGCTGATGGTGGACGCACCGGCGCGGCACAGCACCACGTCCGCCGCCGCCATCACCACGTCCATGTCGTAAATATACTGCCGCACGTCCAGCCGCGGCGACTTGGGCAGCCCCCACCGGCGGAGCTCCTGCTCCATGGTGTCCCAGCCGCCCTTGCCCACGGCGTGAATGTGGCGGAAGGGATACCCCTCGCTGTCCTCCCGGCGGAAGAAGTCCACCATACACTCGTTCATGTGGCTGGCGCCAAGGCTCCCCCAAAAGGATACCACAAGAGGTGCCTCGTCGTCAAAGCCCAGCTTTTTCCGCGCCTCCTCCCGGCGCAGCCGGAAGAAATCGCCCCGCACCGGCGTCCCGGTGACGGCGATGCGCTCCGGGTGCTTGTAGTGCCTCCGGCAGTCCTCGAACCCCACCATAATAACGTCGGCGAAGTCCTCCAGCATCCTCGTGGTCAGACCGGGCACCATGTTGCTCTCGTGCACCGCCGTGGGGATCCCCGCCTTGGCGGCAGCCTTCACCATGGGATAGCTGGCGTAGCCGCCGGTGCCCACCACCAGATCGGGCTTGAACTCCCGCAGGATGGCGCGTGCCTGCCGCCCGGAGGACGACAGCACCCGCAAAGCGTGCAGGTTGTGGCGTATGCCCTCGCCGTTCAGCCTCCGCTGGAAGCTGCTGACCTCCACGGCGGCGTAGTCGTACCCCGCCTTCGCCGTCAGCTCCCGCTCCATGCCGGTGGGCGTGCCCACGAACAGCACGGCGGTGTCCACATCCTTCTCCCGCATATAGCCCGCCAGTGCGATGGCGGGGTTCACGTGTCCTGCGGTGCCGCCGCAGGTAAAAATCACTCTCATTTGCTCACCTCTCCTGTTGCGCCGTAGACCGCGCTCATCCCGCTCTTGCCGCCGGTATCTGCCGCGACACGCTCAATACAATGCCCATTTCCACCAGCTGCAAGCACAACGCCGTGCCGCCGTAGCTGAAGAAGGGCAGGGAGATACCCGTGGTGGGCACGAAGCCGGACACCACGGCGATGTTCAAAAACGTCTGCAACGCCAGATGGGTCATCACGCCCACCGTCAGCAGCGCGCCGAAGCGGTCGCGGGCGTGGAGCGCGATCCAGAAGCCCCGCAGTATCAGCATGGAGAAGATCAGCATAATGACACACGCGCCGATCAGCCCCAGCTCCTCGCAGATCACGGAGAAAATGAAGTCGTTGTACTGCTCCGGCAGATACAGGAACTTCTGCCGTCCCCGACCCAGCCCCACGCCCAGCAGCCCGCCGGAGCCAATGGTGATCAGGCTCTGCGCCAGCTGGTAGCCGTCGCCGTAGTAGTCCTCCCATGGGTTGTGCCACATCTCGATCCGCGCCGCGCCGTACCGGATAATGCCGCTCTCCGCCAGCTTCACGAACAGGAACCCCAACGCGCCAACGCCGGTGACGCCGGCCGCCACCAGCCAGCCCTGTATGCCGCCCACGATCATCAGCACCGCACCGGTGGCGAAGATCAGAATGGTGCCGGAAAAATGCGGCTCCAGCATCATCAGCACGCCGATGACGGCGAGCAGTGCCACGTAGGGCAATATGCCCTGCCGCCACGTCAGCATCTTCTCCCGCTTTTTCGAGATAGTGTCGGAGAAGTACACAATGACCGCCAGCTTGGCGATCTCCGACGGCTGGAACTGGAACACACCCCGGATACCCAGCCAGCGGGTGGCTCTGTTGGCGGTGATGGCAAGGGGGTTGTGGGGGATAATGACCAGGATCAGCAGAAACAGCGCAAGCCCCACCAGAAGCCGCCCCGCGCCGCGCCATCGCTGGTAGTTGATCTTGCTGACGATGAACATGGCGACAAGTCCCACGGCGGCGAAAAGAGCCTGCCGCTTGAAAAAGTACGTGCCGTCGCCCGTTTCGTAGTAGGCGCGGGGAAAGCTGGCGGAAAACAGCATGATAAGACCGACCGCCGTGAGTAAAAGTGTCAGGATCAGAAAGGGGAGATCCATCTCTCCGCGGGCGGCGGCCTTGTGCTTTTGTTCCACAGCCCGCATCCGCGCCTGCTGCGCCTTGCGGGCTCGCTGTTCCTCCCGTGTCACGGCTCTCCCTCCTCTCTTTCCTCTCCTCCCGCCGCCCTTCGGGCGGCGACCTCATGGCTCACGCGCCGAAGCGATACCGCACGGCGAAGAAGGCGATCACGCAGAACACCGCGCTGACGGCGGTGAACACCGCCACCACCTTCGTCTCCCTCCAGCCGCACATCTCGAAATGGTGGTGCAGCGGAGCCATCTTGAAAATACGCTTGCCGTGGGTCAGCTTGAAATACCCCACCTGCAGGATGTCGCTGAGCGTCTCGCAGATATACACAATGCCCACCAGTATCAGCACCAGCGGCATATCGTAGGCGAAAGCGAGAGCCGCCACCGCGCCGCCCAGAAACAGGGAGCCGGTGTCGCCCATGAATACCTTGGCGGGATAGCGGTTATACAGCAGAAAACCGCCCAGCCCGCCCACCAGCGCGGCGGAAAACAGCCCCATCTGTCCATAGCCCGGCCAGATACACGCCACGGCGGTGAAGAATACCGCCACCGGCAGCGTCACACTGGTGCTTAGACCGTCCAGCCCGTCGGTGATGTTCACCGCGTTGACGGTGCCCACGATGACGAAGGCGGCGAAGATGAGATACACCATCCACGGCAGCACCACATAGGTGTTCCAGAAGGGGATATACAGATTGGGACTCAGCATCCCCTCGTAGCGCATCAGACACAGGAACGCCACCGCCGCCGCCAGCTGCAAAATAAACTTCTGGGGCGCGGTCAGGCCGGTGTTCTGGTGGTGCTTCACCTTCTGATAGTCGTCGATGAACCCGATGACGCCGAACACCAGCGCGAACAGGAACACGTACAGGTGGCTGAACTCCCCCCGCCTCATGTGTCCCCACCCCAACGCCAGGATAGTGATGCCGATGCCGATAATGAACATCAGCCCGCCCATGGTGGGGGTGCCCTGCTTCGTCATGTGCCACGTGGGGCCGATCTCCTTGATGGACTGCCCCGCCTTCAGCCGCCGCAGTGCCGGGATCAGCAGCTCACCCGCCACAGCGGTGAGGATAAAGCTGCACACCAGCGGCAGTGCCACGTCCAGTATGGTCATAAAGTGCTGCATATCGCTTGCTCCTTCCCTCCGCGCTCTGCGGAGGTCTTTTCTTTATTTACGCATTTCCCTCAGGTGCTCCGCCACAATGACCCGCTCATCCATGGGATAGTGCTTGTGGTTGATCTCCTGATAGTCCTCGTGCCCCTTACCGGCAAGGACGATCACATCTCCCGGCTGGGCGTGATCCATCGCGTAGCAAATAGCCTCCACCCGGTCGGGTATCACCGCGTAAGGCGTGTCGTAGCCCGCCATCCCCGGCAGAATGTCGTTGATGATGGCGATAGGCTCCTCCGTCCGGGGATTGTCGCTGGTGACCACCACAAAATCCGCCAGCCGCGCGCCGATCTCGCCCATGACGGGACGCTTCGTCTTATCCCGGTCGCCGCCGCAGCCGAACAGTGCCACCACCCGCCCCTTGGCGAACTCCTTGGCGGAGGTGAGCACCTTCTCCAGCGCGTCGGGCTTGTGGGCGTAGTCGTTGAGCACGGTGAAATCCGTCCCCGGCGTGGGGATGATCTCCATGCGCCCCTTCACGCCGTGGTTTTTCGCCAGCGCGTCGGCGCACGCCTCCAGCGAAACGCCCAGATTCCAGCAGCAGGCGATGGCGTCCAGCGTGTTGTACACGGTGAACAGTGCCGGGATGCCCACATGGACGTGGCACCACTCCGTGTCCGCCTCCGCGTCGAAATCCACGCTTCCGGAGCGGAGCGACACATTCTTCGCCATCAGATCCGCCGCGCCGTTGACGGAATAGGAGAACCGCCGGGGGCAGGAGGCTCCCGCCATCAGCCGCGCCGACCACGGGTCGTCGGCGTTATAGATCCCCAGATCGCACTGCCGGAACAGCAGAGCCTTCGCATCGCAGTAGGACTCCATCGTCTCGTGGAAGTCCAGATGATCCCGGCTCAGATTCGTATAGATCCCCACGGCGAACTGAATACCGTACACCCGGTCCAGCATCAGCGCGTGGGAGGATACCTCCATCACCACATGGGTGCACCCGGCGTCGGACATCTCCCGCAGCAGCTTCTGCAGCTCGAAGGACTCCGGCGTGGTGCGCTCCGTGGGGAGCACCTCGCCGCCGATCATGTTCTGTATGGTGCCGATCAGCCCCACCTTCGCCCCGGCCTTCTGCTCCAGAATACTCTTGATGAGATAGGTGGAGGTGGTCTTGCCGCTGGTGCCGGTCACGCCCACCATGGTCAGCTCCTTGGCGGGATGGTCAAAGCGGTTGGCTCCCACCACCGCCAACGCCCGCCGGGTGTCCGCCACCCGGACGAAGGGCGCGCCGTCCTCCGGCACCTTTTCGCACAGGACGCACACCGCGCCCTTTTCCCGCGCCATGGGGATATATTTGTGCCCGTCTGTCGCCACACCGGTGACGGCGACGAACAGATCGCCGCTCTCCACGTTCCGTGAGTCGTACTGTACCTCGTGTACGTCGGTGTTCAGGTCAACGTTGGATTCCAGGATGTCCAGACTGTCCAGCAGTTCACGCAGCTTCATGGTCATATCTCCTTTGCATTTACAGTTGATACCTGTCAGTATACCACGTTTTGCCCGCGCAGAAAAGGGAACGGTGTGCCCACTATCGGGCAAAACGTGTGGTGCTCAGTCGCGCACGGAGGTATCGCCCAGCTGCACGGTGACGACCGTTCCCGCGCCCACCTCTGTGCCCGCCTCAATGGACTGGCTCAGCACGCGGATGGAGCTGGATTCGCTGCCCGTGGTGCCGGAGAACCGGATGAACAGCCCCGCCGCCGTGGCGGAGGTGTTGGCGTCCGAGGGTGTCTTGCCCACCAGCTGGGGCACCACGCACTTGTCCGTGGGCTTGCTCTCGTTGGCGTACAGAATGACCACGGACTTACCGGGGATGATCGCGCCGCCGGCAGGCGTCTGGTCGGTAATGGTGCCGCCGTCGCCCACGACCCGGCAGCTGAGGGCGCGCTCCTGCATCTTGCTCTTCGCCTGCTCCACCGTCAGACCGATGACGTTGGGCACCGTGGTGTCCATGCCCAGCAGCTCCTCGGCGGAATAGCTGGGCTCCACGCCCAGATAGGGCAATATCTCCGCCATCACGTTGCTGGCGGTGGGTGCCACCATGTTGCCGCCGGAGACGTAGGTGCCGGTGGCGCGGCTGGGGGTATCCATGGTGATCAGCATAATGACCTGCGGGTCGTCCACCGGCGCGAAGCACAGGAACGAAACCACCACGTCGCCGGTCTGCCCCTTGTCGGCGGTGCCGGTCTTGCCGCCGATGCGGTAGCCCGCCACCTGCCCGTTTTTGCCGGTGCCGCTGGCGACCACGTATTCCAGACACTCCCGCACGGTGGCGGAGGTCTGCTCACTGATGACCTGCCGCACCGGCGTGCTGTCGTGGCGATAGACGACGCTGCCCTCGCTGTCGGTGATCCGATCCACCAGATACGGCGTGTGCAGATACCCGCCGTTGATGCACGCCGCCTGTGCCGCGATCAGCGACAGCGGCGTTACGGTGAAGTTCTGACCGAAGGCGTAGCACGCCAGATCCAGCTGGGTGAAGCTGTTCTCCGCGGCGAACACGCCCACGGCCTCGCCGCCCACGTCGATACCCGTGGTGTTCATCAGCCCGAAGGAGCGCATATATTCATAGAATTTCGCGCCGCCGATCCGCAGCCCGTAGGTGATAAACGCCGGGTTGCAGGAGTTCCCCACGGACTGTATCAGCGTCTGCAAGCCGTGCCCGTACTTGTTGGAGCAGTGGATGGTCTGCCCGGAGATGGTGACGCTTCCGCCGCAGTTGACGGTGGTGGTCTTATCCACCACGCCCTCCTCCAACGCCGCCGACAGCGTCAGGATCTTAAACGTGGAGCCCGGCTCATAGGTGTCGTTCAACGCCTTGTTGCGCCACTGGAGCAGCTGCATATCCGCCACGGTGCTCTCGCCCCGCTCAATGCGCTCCTGCAACGTCTTGTCGCTGACGGTGAGAAAATCGTTCAGATCGTAGTTGGGGTAGGACGCCATCGCCATAATGCCGCCGGTCTTGGCGTTCATCACAATGCCGCTTGCACCGTTGTACGCGGAGAATTTGTCCATCATGGACTCCAACCCTTTTTCCAGGTAGTATTGTATGGTGGCGTCCAGCGTCAGCGTCAGGTCGCTGCCGTTTTTCGCGGCGAAATACTGCTCATAGGTGTAGAGCATATCGTTCTCCGCCACATCCTTGGCGGAGATGACCAGCCCGCTCTGCCCCTCCAATTCCTTCTCGTAATACGCCTCCAGCCCGTACAGACCCGTGCTGTCGTCGCCCACAAACCCGATGACCTGCGCTGCCAGCGAGCCGTAGGGATAGTACCGCTTCGTGTCCGCCACCAGATGCACGCCGCTGATGCTGTTCTCCTTCACATAGCTCCGTACCTTGGCGGCAACGTCCTCGTCCGCCCGCAGCTTGATCAGCTCATATTCCGATTTCACGTTGTCCATCCGCTTCCGGATCGACGCCGCGTCCTTTCCCAATATCTCCGCCAGCCCCGCCGCCAGCGAGTCCTTCGTCCACGTCACGGGGTTCTCCGTGTCGTTCAACGCCTCGTTGATCTCCTTAGGGGACAGTATAATGGTCTCCGCGCTGGTGGAGATAGCGAGGATATTGCCGCTGGCGTCGTAGATGGTGCCGCGTGACGCCGTCACCACCGTCCGCCGCGTCTGCTGGCTCACCGCCTTGCTCTGCAGCTCGTCGTGCTGCGTGATCTGCAAGTCGAACAGCCGGAAGAACAGCAGCACGAACATGACGATGCCCATAAGCACCATCAGCACGAAGGAGCGCGTCTGGATGACCCGGTTGGCGCGCCGTATGCTCTCATTTTTTCGGTTGGGATTCTGCTTCGCTGCCACGCGGATGCCTCCTCGTCATAGACCAAGCAAGGAGCAAGAAGTCGCCTTCTTACTCCCTGCGCTCAATACCTACTATACGGCTTCTCACCGGAAATATTCCAGCACATACGACCACAGCTCCGCCACTTTTCCCGTGAGCTGGTGCAGTGCTGCGCCGCCTCCCGCGGCGTATACCTCCACGCTGTCCGCCCCGGACAGGTCAATATACTGTATCTGCCCGCTGCTGGGCTTCGACATACCCGCCGCCTCCGCCGCCGCCTTCACCGTGGCGAGATCGAACGTCCTCTCGTACTCCGTCAGCAGCGCGACGTGCTGCTCCTCCAGCGCGGCGATCTCCCGCTTGATGGAGGACACATTATCGGAAATACCCGTCAGCTTTACATAACACAGCATCAGCGCGACCACCATTCCCGCCACCAGCACGATGCCCAGCACCACGGCAGGGGAGGGGCGCACCGCCGCCTGCGCCGCCGTCCTGCGACGCTGTACCGGCTGCACCTCTGCCTGCGGTCTTGCCTTTTTCTGAGGGAGCTTCCCGGCATCGTCCAGCTGCCGCTCCCGCGCCAGCGCGTCCAGATCATACGCCAGCGAGCCGTAGGTGGCACTGCGGTGACGTTGATACTCCGCCATAAAACTCCCTCCTCTCCGCGGCGGTTCTTTTCCGCCGATACTTTGTTGCGTCCGCTTGAAATACAGACCGTATTCCTGCGCGTCCGCGCCGCGTCTCGCCGCAAATAGCGCGCCGCGAGGCTGTGCGGTTCTTTTCCGCGATACTTTGTTGCGTCCGCTTGAACGCTTGAAATAGCGGTTCTCTCCGCCGATACGCTGCTGCGTCTGCCTTCCCCCTGAACAGGGAGAGCCGTCACAGCTTCTCCGCCACGCGCAGCTTCGCGCTGCGGGCGCGGGGATTGCGCTCCAATTCCTCGTCTGTGGAGACGATGGGCTTGCGGCTCACCAGCCTCAATTTCGGCTTCTTGCCGCACACGCACACCGGGAACTCCGGCGGGCAGGTGCAGCCGGTGGCAAGCTCCTGCATGGTCTTTTTGATGATCCGATCCTCCAGCGAGTGGAAGGAGATCACCGCCAGCCGCCCGCCCGGACGCAGATGCGCCGCGGCGGCGTTCAGCATGGGTGCCAGCGCGTCCAGCTCGCCGTTGACGGCGATGCGGATGGCCTGAAAGCTGCGCTTGGCGGGGTGCTGCTTCTCCCGCAGAGCTTGGGGCGGCATGGCGGCGCGGATAATGTCCACCAGCTCCAGCGTCGTCTCGATGGGCTTCTGCGCCCGGCTCTGGACGATGCGCTTGGCGATGGCGGGGGCGTACCGCTCCTCACCGTACTCAAACAGGATCCGCCGCAGCTCCTCGCAGCTCCACTCGTTCACCACCTGCCGCGCAGTGAGATACGCCGTGCGGTCCATCCGCATATCCAGCGGCGCGTCGTGCATATAGCTGAAGCCCCGCTCCGCGTCGTCTAATTGCGGCGACGACACCCCAAGGTCGAACAGCATTCCGTCCGCCCCGTCTATGTGCAAGTCGGCGAGGATGTCGCCGATGCGGTCAAAGTTGCTGTGGACAAGCGTCACCCTGTCCCCGTAGTCCGCCAGCCGCTCCCGTGCGGCGGCGATAGCCGTCTCGTCCCGGTCGATGCCGATGAGACGCCCGGTGGTCAGCCGTTTTACGATCTCCAGCGAGTGCCCCGCCCGTCCCAGCGTACCGTCAACATATACGCCCTCCGGACGGATCGCCAGCGCGTCGAGACATTCGTGCAGCAGCACCGGCACATGGCCGTAGTCCTTCTCCTGCGTCATACCGCTCACAGACCCATCTCCGCCATGGCGTTCTCCAGCTCACCGGAGGCAAAGGCGTCGTTCTCCACCTGCGCCCAGCGTCCGGCGTCCCAGATCTCCGCCCGGTCAAAGCTGCCGATGACCACGACCTCCTTGGTCAGCCCCGCGTACTCCCGCAGCTTGGCGGGAATGAGGATGCGCCCCTGGCTGTCCGGCTCGCAGTCCGCCGCATAGGCGAACAGTGCGCGCAGCTTCTTCACCTCGTTGTAGGACAACGCCTTCAGCTTCTCCATGAAGGCAGCCCAGCTCTCGTCGGAGTATATCGACAGGCAGTGATCCTGCCCCACAGTGATGTGGAACGTCTGCCCCAGCTCCCGACGCAGGGAGGCGGGGATGAAAAGGCGGCCCTTGGCGTCGATATTATGTGCATACTGACCGGTCATACAGCCGCCTCCTCTCAAAAAATAATAGGCAAGGGGTGGAAAACCGTGGGATACTTCCCCACAAATGTGGATAATGCCCCCACAATCCACCACTTACGAGGTTAGTATACATAATCCCATAACGAATTGCAAGGGGAAATTATGTCTACCAAACGAGGAAAGGCGCGGTTTTCCACCGCATTTCGCGGGAATTGATCCGATTTCTAAAACGCCTGTTCGATGATGTGGACAACAAATCTCCGGCGGACACAAAATATAGTGTCCGCCGGAGACGTGCCATCACAATATAGTGAGTTATTGTAGGATATGGAGAAATTTTTACAAAGATTTTATAGATTTTCCACAAAGCCCCCAGCCCCGCCCGCCAACAGGGGGGAGGTGTGCAAAAAAACGGAGGTCACGCATTTGCGTGACCTCCGGTTTTCCACAAGACAAGCTTACCGCGATTCCCCGGCCTTCTCCCCGGCGGCGGACTCGTTCAGCTGCTGCCGCTGGGCCTGCATCTGCTCCTTGCTGGCGGTGCGGAACCTTGCGCGGGATTCCTGCACCTCGCTCAGAGCGGCTTGGATGGCCTCCTCCGTGCGGCGCAGCGCGTCCTCGGTGTACGTGTTGGCGACGTGGTACAGCTCCTTGCTCCGATCCTCCGCGCGGCGGATGATCTCGCTGCTCTTCTGCCGTGCCAGCTGCAGCGTCTCACTCTCGGATACGATGGTGCGGGCGTCCAGCTCCGCTTGGCGCAGCACCTCCTGCGCCTCCTTTTTGGCACCGGCAACATACTCGCTGCGGGCGGCGATAAGCTCCTGCGCCTTTTTCAGCTCCAGGGGCAGCTTGGCGCGGATCTCGTCCAGCAGATCCAAAGCCTCGTCCCGGACGATGATACATTTGTCAGAGCTGAAAGCCACGCTCTTTGCCTCGTCGATCATGCCATAGAGCATATCCAGAAGCCGCTGTACATCTTTCTCTTCCATGTGCAGTCCGTTCCTTTCTTTTTTGTCGGCGCGGGAGGCTCACCCCTGCTGCCGCATCAATTCCTCGGCGACCGGTGCCGGTACATATTTCTCCAGAGGCTGATGGTAGCGGATCATCTCCCGCACCATGGTGGAGCTGAAGTGCTCATACGCCTCGCTGGCGGGCAGCAGCACCGTCTCCAAGCCCTCGCAGATGCCGCTGTTGATCCGCGCCATCTGCGCCTCCAATTCCCAATCGGCGCAGTTACGCACGCCCTTCACCAGAATGTGCGCGCCCTTCTGCCGTGCGAAGTCCGCCAGCAGCCCACTCCAGTTCTCTACCTCCACGTTGGGGATGTCCGCCACGGACTGGCGTATCAGCTCCAGCCGCCGCTCCGGCGTGAACATGGGCGTGTTCTTCTGACAGTTGATCATCACGCACACGCACACCCTGTCAAAGCACCGTGCGGCGCGGCGGATAATGTCCAGATGACCCAGCGTGATGGGGTCAAAGCTGCCGGGGTAAATGGCGATATTCATTCTGTTTCCTCGTTTCCGCCGCGATGGTACACCGTCAGCTTGATTTTGCCGTACTTATACTCCCGGTACAGGGAGTAGGGCGCGGGCATTTCGGGCAGCACGGTGTCCGCCGCACTCTCCGCCACAATTATACCATGTGCGCGGCAAATGTCAAACGCTGCAATATCCGTCAGTGCCTGCTGTAAAAGTCCGCTGCCGTAGGGGGGGTCGAGGAACACGATGTCGAACCTCTCCCCGCTGCGGAGATAGGGCAGCGCGTCGCCCTGACGCACTCTGGCGCGCTCCGCCAGACGGCACATGGACAGGTTCTCCTGTATCAGCTTCACCGCGTCCGCCCGCCGGTCGATGAACACGCACTCCGCCGCGCCGCGGCTGAGAGCCTCAATGCCCAGCTGACCCGTCCCGGCGAAGAGATCCAGCACCCGCCGCCCCTCAATGTCGAACTGTATGATGGAGAACAGGCTCTCCTTTACCTTCCCGGTGGTGGGGCGCGTCTCCAGCCCCTCCAGCTCCTTCAAAACTCTGCCTCTGGCAGTTCCGGTGATCACTCGCATAGCACCTTACCCCCTCGGGTCGAAATTCTCGAAGATGACCAGATTCCCGGCCGCCTCCGCCTTCTCCATGTCCGCTCTGTCCCGCACGACCCAGCTGACCTCCTGCACCTTGTAGACGCTCCGGCACAGCCGCAGCGACAGGTTGCCGCGATCCTCAAAGCGATAGGCGATGAAGTCCGGTCTTGTCCGCACGTTCAGCAGCAGGTTCGCCAGCATCCACCGGATGCCTCCGGGCAGGTGCTGCGCCTCCCCGTGGGCGGTGAAATTCTCACTCAGCTGCCCCCGCAGGATACCCGGCTCATTCTGCCACAGCCACGCCAGACACTGGGGGTCGAAGGACTCCACGCAGTATTCGCCCTTGTACTTTTTCAGCACCCGGCACGCCGCCGCGCTCAGCGCGTTGGCGTTGCCCCGCTCCGCCTTCAGCTCCACGATCACCGGAGCGCGTCCTGCGAACAGGGGCAGCACCTCCTCCAGCAGAGGGATCCGCTGCTCCGTGCCCTCCAGCCGGTAGTTTTCCAGCTCCTCGGCGGTCAGATCCTCAATGAGCACATCTGCGCCCGCCGTCCGCAGCAGAGAAGCGTCGTGGAGGACGGCGAGCTTCCCGTCCCGCATCAGATGCACGTCCAGCTCCGCGCCGAAGCCGTTGGCGGCGGCGCGCTTAAAGGCGGCGAGGGAGTTCTCCGGTATGCCCTTCTCCCTGTCGTGGAAGCCCCGGTGGGCGTACCGCCACTTGCGGAAGTGCTCCCAGTCGCCGTACCCCCGCCGGCACCGCAGGCACAGCAGGTACAGCAGAAACAGCACCAGCAATATAATAAGGATAATAATAACAGCTTTCATGGTGGTTGCTCCTTTGAAAAACATATGACCACCCCAGTATAACACATTGTCGGGTACATTTCCATATAATGTAGAAGAAAAAATATAGGAGGGAACCACCATGCCGCGTATTTTTTTAAGCCCGTCCACACAGGAGTACAACATCTACATCACCGGCAGCGGCTCTGAGGAGCACTTTATGAACCTCATCGCCGACGCCATGGAGCCGTACCTGCTGGCAAACACCATCCGCTTCTCCCGCAACACCCCCGACATGACCGCCGCCGGCTCCATCCGTATGGCGAATGCCGGCAGCTACGATTTCTACCTCGCGCTCCACTCCAACGCCAGCGGCGACGGTCTCCGGGAGGGTACCGTCCGCGGCATTATCGCCTTTTACTACCCCACCAGTGCCAACGGCCGCCGCGCAGCGGACATCTTCGTTAAGGAGCTGCGGAACATCTACCCTCTGCCCGACAAGGTCTACGCCCGCGCCACCACCACGCTGGGCGAGGTGCGCCAGCCCTATATGCCCTCCGTGCTGCTGGAGCTGGGCTACCACGACAACACCGAGGATGCCCGCTGGATAGAGGGGAACATCGAGTCCATCGCCGCCACCCTCGTCCTCTCCCTGACGGAGTATTTCTCCCTGCCCTTCCTCACGCCGCTGACCCCCTGGCAGGGCACCGTCCGCACCCCCGACGGCGGCGGTCTGAACCTCCGCGCCGCTCCCGGCACCCGCGCCGACGTGGTGACGCTGCTGCCCGACGGCGCGAAGGTCACCGTCTACGGACGCTATCAGGAGTGGTACACGGTGGGCTATGAGGGGCTTTTGGGCTACGCCTACGCCGATTTCATCACGTGACGGCACCTCTGCGCCGCCCCGTTTTCCCGCCGCGCCCGCCCGCCTCCTCGCCCTGTATGGGCAGATACGCCGTCCTGCTAAAAAACGACAGAAGAAAACTTTTCTTTGCCCTTGACAGTTGACCATAATGTGTTTAATATAATAAAGGATCATTATCGGGGAGTAGAGGTCATTTTCCCCGGTTTTTATCTGGCACAACATTTTGTGCTGCTGGAAACCCCACACAACAACATAGGAGGAATGTACCATGACCACAACTGGCTGGATCGTGGCAGTCCTCTCGTTCGCTGTCGCATTCGTTCTGGGTATTGCGATCTGCACACTTATCCGCCGCCGCAAGGAGAAGAACGACCAGCGCAAGATCGAAGACGCCGAGCAGGAAGCTCTGCGTATCGTCAACGAGGCAATCAAGAGCTCTGAAAACAAGAAGAGAGAAGCACTCCTCGAAGCAAAAGAAGAGATTTTGAAAAACCGCAGCGAGTACGAGAAGGAAGTCAAGGAACGCCGCGCCGAGCAGCAGAAGCAGGAACGCCGCCTGCAGCAGAAGGAAGAGAATCTCGACCACAAGACCGAGATGATCGAGAAGAAGGAAGAATCTCTTGCCCAGAAGCACGCCGCCTTGGACAAGGAGCAGGAGGAGATCAAGCTCATTAAGCGCAGCCAGACCGAGATGCTGGAGCGCATTTCCGGCTTCACCGCGGATCAGGCGAAGGAATACCTCATCGCCCAGGTGGAGTCCGAGGTCACCCACGAGACGGCGCTGAAGATCAAGGAGATCGAGGCCCGCGCCAAGGACGAGGCGGATCAGCGCGCCCGCGAGATCGTGGCGACCGCCATCCAACGCTGCGCCGCCGACCACGTGGCGGAGATCACCGTCAGCGTGGTTCCCCTGCCCAACGACGAGATGAAGGGTCGTATCATCGGGCGCGAGGGACGCAATATCCGCACGCTGGAGACGCTGACCGGCGCGGATCTCATCATCGACGACACGCCGGAGGCGATCACCGTCTCCTGCTTCGAGCCTGTCCGCCGCGAGGTGGCGCGTCTGGCTCTGGAAAAGCTCATCGCCGACGGGCGCATCCACCCCACCCACATCGAGGAGATGGTGGAGAAGGCTCGCCGCGAGGTGGACGGCGTCATCCGTGCCGAGGGCGAGCGCGCCGTGCTGGAGACCGGTGTCCGCGGACTGCACCCGGAGCTGCAAAAGCTGCTGGGCAAGCTGCACTACCGCACCAGCTACGGCCAGAATGTGCTGCAGCACTCCATCGAGGTCAGCCATATCGCCGGCATGATGGCGGCGGAGCTGGGCGCGGACGTGCAGGCTGCCAAGCGCGCCGGTCTGCTCCACGACATCGGCAAGGCTCTTGACCACGAGTTCGAGGGCACCCACGTGGCGCTGGGCGTGGAGTACGCCCGGAAGTACCGGGAAAAAGAGGACATTATCCACGCCATTCAGGCGCACCACGGCGATGTGGAGTGCCGGACGCTGGTGGCGTGTCTCGTGCAGGCGGCGGACGCCATCTCTGCGGCGCGTCCCGGCGCACGGCGCGAGAATCTGGAGAACTACATCAAGCGTCTGGAGAAGCTGGAGGAGATCACCGGCTCCTATCCCGGCGTGGAGAAGAGCTACGCCATTCAGGCGGGACGCGAGGTTCGCGTCATGGTCAAGCCGGAGCAGGTCAGCGAGGACGAGATGGTCATTCTTGCCCGCGAGCTGGCAAAGCGCATCGAGAGCGAGCTGGAATACCCCGGTCAGATCAAGGTTCACGTCCTGCGGGAAACGAAGGTCGTGGAGTACGCGAAATAAAAATTTACTTTTTACAGAGCCGCTTCGGATTGCGAAGCGGCTCTGCTTTTGTTATAATGTCCCGTATAGAGACAGAGGAACCGCCCCGCCGCCCCTATGGAGGACACCCCATGAAGCGATTTACACTTGTATGCCTGCTGCTGACAATGCTGCTCACCCTGACCGCCTGCCTGCCCGCCACCGGCGATATCCCGCCGGAGGAGCAGCACCTGACCGCCGACGTTCCGGAAACGGAGGTCTGGCACCGCCGCGCCGACACATGGAACGGCACCGTGGCGGGGCAGACGCTCTCCCCCGACTTCGAGCGCATCAGCGGCGGGGCGGACAAGGGCATGACGGTGGGACAGGAGCTTCTGCTGCTGGACTTCATGGACTGCTACTACCGCTCCATCGCCAGCCTGCAGGTCATCGACCCCGCCGCGCTGTTCGCGGACGCGGCGGAGACAGCGTACCACAAGACCGTCTGGCACGGGCTGTGCGTCATCCGCCGCCTGTCGCCCCTGGATCTGACCATGACCTCGTACAGCTACGCCCTGCGCTGTGAATCCCTCTCGCCGTCGGAGGAGACGGAGGGAGCCGTGGACATCGTCCTCCGGGAGAGCAGCGTGGTCTACTTCGCGGGGCTGAACGGTCTCGCTTCGGAGCAGCTGGGCGTGGAGCACACCTTCACCCTTGTGGGCAGCAACGACCGCTGGCACATCCTCCGCCACACCTCCGATGATAACCCCTATTACAGCGCGGACTATGACCGCCTCACCGGGCAGGACAAAAACTTCCCCGCCATCACCGACTATATCGAGGCGCGGCGTGAGATGCCCCGCGACGTATCGGCGGTGCTCCCCGCCGCCGGCCACCCCTACGACCGGCAGGCGGCGCGGCAGTATATGCTCGCCTACGTGGGCAAGCGGAGCGACACCTTCATGGCGTACGACGAGGTGGGCGGCAACTGCATGAACTTCGGCTCACAGGTGCTGCTGGCGGGCGGTATCCCCATGGACGACGATGGCGGCTACGAAAAGGGCTGGTACTGGTACAGCAAGAGCAAGGCGTCGCTGCCCTGGGTGAACGTGGGCTGGTTTCTGGAGTACGCCGCAACACCCCGCGCGCATGGGCTTGTGGCGGTGGTGAACGCGCCCTACTTCAGCGGCGAGATTGGCGACATCATCACCATGGGCGTGCAGGAGCCTGCCAACCACACCACCGTCATTCAGGATGTCGTGCGGGACGGCGACGGCGCGGTGGTGGACTACCTGCTCTGCTCCAACACGGCGGATCTGCGGAACTTCCCCGCCTCCGCCTATTACTACACCAACCGCCAGCTGACGAAGATCGTCGGCTGGAACGACTGACAAGGAGGCGTATCCCGTGGAATATAAAGTGCTTTCGCTGGGCGATGTGGCAAGCGAGACGGGCTTACAGCTGCTGGAGAAGCACCTGCGAGCCTTCAAAAAGGAGCATCACATCGACTTCACCGTGGTCAACGGTGAGAATATCTCCGGCAGCGGGCTGACCCGCGTACAGGCGGAGCTGCTGTTCGCCGCCGGTGCCGACGTGGTCACGCTGGGCAACCACACCTTCGGCAAGCCCCAGATCGCCAGCTATCTGGACGAGGAGCGTTACATCCTGCGCCCTGCCAACTTCACGGGCCGCGCCCCCGGCCACGGCTACCAGACCGTGGACTGCGGCGCGTTCACCGTGGCGGTGCTGGTGCTCATCGGCAGGTGCGATCTGGACTTCAACGCCGAGAACCCCTTCACCACGGCGGACAAGCTGCTGAAGACGCGGACGGACAAGCCCACCTTCACGCTGGTGGAGTTCCACGCCGGTGCCACCAGTGAAAAGCTGGCGTTGGCTTACTATCTGGACGGGCGCGTCTCCGCCCTCTGGGGCACCCATACCCACGTGCCCACCGCCGATATGCAGGTGTTCCCCAAGGGCACCGGCTATGTCACCGATCTGGGCATGACCGGCCCCATCCGCTCCGTGCTGGGCGTCCGCCCGGAGCAGTCCGTGGAGTTCTTTCTGGGCGGACTGCCGGGACGGTATCAGGCGGCGGAGGGAGCCTGCGCCGCGCAGGGCTGCATCTTCACGCTGGACAGCGGCACGGGGCTCTGCACCAACGTGGAGCGCATCGAGATCCGATAACGCCGCAGCGCACCCCTGCATACCGTATACCGAACACGGCTATTATATATAAAGAAAAAGGAGATAGATCGTCATGTCTGTTGAAAAAGTGAGAGCGTACCTGACCCCCTACGGCGTAGCGGATCGTATGCGCGAGCTGGAGGTATCCAGTGCCACGGTGGAGCTGGCGGCGCTGGCTCTGGGCGTGGAGGGAGCCCGTATCGCCAAGACCCTCAGCTTCAAGGTGGGGGAGGAGCCCATCCTCATCGTGGCAGCCGGCGACGCCAAGGTGGACAACAGCAAGTACAAGCACTTTTACGGCACGAAGGCGAAAATGCTCACGGCGGAGGAGGCGGTGGAGCGCATCGGACACGCCGTGGGCGGCGTGTGCCCCTTTGCCCTGCCCGCCGACGTAAAGACGTATCTGGATATATCCCTGCGGCGGTTCGACACCGTGTTTCCCGCCGTGGGCAGCGCGGCCAGTGCCATCGAGCTGACCTGCGCCGAGCTGGAGCACTGCTGCGGCAGCAACTTCGCCCAGTGGGTGGACGTGTGCAAGGGCTGGCAGCCGGAGGAATCCTGAATGGTGCGCCTGCTGCACGCAGGTGACTTCCACCTGGACAGTGCCTTCACCGCGCTGACGCCTGAGCAATCGCGGCTGCGCCGCACGGAGAGCCGCCGCACGCCGGAGCGTCTGGTGGAATGGGCGAACGACCACGGCGTCCAGCTTCTGCTGTTGGCGGGCGACCTGTTCGACAGCGCGTCCCTGTACGGCGACACCGCGCCCCTGCTGGCGCAGGCACTGGCGCGCTTCCACGGTCAGGCGGTCATCGCCCCCGGCAACCACGACCCCTACACGCCCGACAGCCCCTACGCCCGCACCGCATGGAGCGACAACGTCCACATCTTCACGGAGAACCGGCTGCAAACGTTCCTCTTTCCCCAGTACGGCTGTGCCGTCCACGGCGGAGCCTTCACGGCGCCGGACTGTCCTGCGGACAGCGTCCTCACCGGCTTCACCGCCCCTGATGACGGTCTGGTGCATATCGGGCTCCTCCACGGCGACGTCACCGCCTCCGAAAGCCGCTACCGCCCCCTGCGTACCGCGTCTATCGCCGGGAGCGGTCTGGACTATCTGGCTCTGGGGCACGTCCACGCCTGCGCCGGTGTGCAGCAGGCGGGCGCGGTGCCCTACGGCTACTGCGGCTGCATCGAGGGACGGGGCTTCGACGAGCTGAACGACCGCGGCTTCCTGTGGGGCGAGGTGGAGCGCGGCAGGGCGGAGCTGCACTTTGTGCCCTTTGCCCACCGCCGCTACTGCATTGCCCACGTGGATGTCACCGAGGGCGACGCCCTCTCCGTCTTAGAGCGCACCCTGCCCCGCGACACGTCGCGGGATGTCTACCGCATACGGCTCACCGGCACCCCGGAGGAGCCGCCCCGCCTCGCCCTGCTGTCCGACGCGCTGGCGGAGCGATTTTTCGCCCTCCAGCTGCGGGACGATACCTCCGTCCGCCGGGAGCTGTGGGACAAATGCGGCGAGGACACCCTGCGGGGTCTTTTCCTGCAAGAGCTGCGCCGCCGGTACGATGCCGCGCCGGACGAGGAGACCCGCCGCCGCATTGAGCAGGCCGTCCGCTTCGGCACGGCGGCGATGGACAACCGGGAGGTGTAAGCGTGAAGAACATCCTTATGATCGGCACCGGCGGCACCATCGCCAGCGAGATGACGCCCTCCGGCCTGACGCCGGAGCTGAACAGCACGCAGCTGCTGTCCTTCGTGCCCCGCATCGGCGAGCTGTGCCGCGTGGACTGCCTCCAGCTGTACAGTCTGGACAGCACCAATATCCGTCCGGCGCACTGGCTGGGCGCAGCGCGTACCATCCGGGAGAACTACGACCGCTACGACGGCTTTGTGATCTCCCACGGCACCGACACCATGGCGTATACCGCCGCCGCCCTGAGCTATCTCATTCAGGGCAGCCCCAAGCCCATCGTCCTCACCGGTGCCCAGAAGCCCATCTGGTTCGACGGCACCGACTCCAAGCGCAATCTGACGGATGCCTTTCTCTATGCCTGCCGCGGCTGCGGCGGCGTCCAGATCGTATTCAACGGCAAGGTCATTCTGGGCACCCGCGCCCGGAAAACGTGCTCCAAGAGCTTTCAGGCGTTTTCCAGCGTCAACTACCCCGACCTTGCCGTGGTGCAGGACGAGCACCTGCTGCAATATATGCGCTGCGCCTGCTACCCCCGCCCCGTGTTCTACGATGCGCTGGACGACAACGTGGGGCTGCTGAAGCTGATCCCCGGCACGCCTTCGGCGGTGCTGGAATTTATGCTGGAGCGGTTCGACGGACTGGTCATCGAGTCCTTCGGCGTGGGCGGCCTGCCGGAATACGAGGGCGACGACAGCTATTACGACGTTATCCGCCGCGGCGTGGAGCGCGGCAAGCTGGTGGTGATGACCACGCAGGTGCCCAACGAGGGCAGCAATCTGGCGGTCTACCATGTAGGCGGGCGGCTGAAAAGCACGCTCCATCTGCTGGAGGCGTACGACATGACCACGGAGGCCGCCGTGGCGAAGCTCATGTGGATCATGGGACAGAGCCGCGACTTCCGCCGTGCGGAGGAGCTGTTCTACCGCCCCGTCGCCCGCGACATCCTCTACGAGAACTGACTGCGAAAGATGAAAGCTGAAAAAGCCGCCCACCGGGCGGCTTTTCAGTTTTTCAGCTGTTGTGCCTGTTGATGGGCCGCCGGTACAGCAGCCGCGCCAGCTTCCGCCGGTCGAAGGGCAGCAGCGGGTACAGATACCCCTTTCCCACCACCGGCTTCGCGGTGCAGATCAGCACCAACGCCAGCGTGATCCCGGCGGCGAAGCCCCACCAGTCCCACAGCCAGATCAAAATCAGCAGCATCATGCGGCACAGCTTGGCGGTGTACCCCAGCTCATAGCTGTGCTGGGCGTAGTTGGCGACGGCGACGAACGCCATATACACCAGCACCTCCGGCACCAGCCACCGCGCCTGCACGGCGAAATCCCCCAAAATCAGCGCGCCCAGCATACTGAACGAGTTGCTCAGCACGTCCGGCGTGTTCAGCGACGCGATCTTCAGCACGTCGATGATAAGCTCCACCAGCAGCAGCTGGAGGATCAGCGGCACGTAGTATTCGTCCTGCACCAGCAGGAACCGCAGGCTCTCGTGGAGCCTGTCCGGCTCCTTCACCAGCAGATACCACAGGGGCGTGATGAACATGGTCAGCAGCAGCACCGCCGTCCGGATGACCTGCAAATACGTCCCGATAAGCGGCGGGAAGTAGTAATCGTTGATCTCCTCGTTGAACCGCAGCAGCGTGGTGGGCAGCAGCAGCGCGGAGGGGGAGTTGTCCACCAGCACCACCACGTCCCCCTCCATAATGCACGCCGTCGCCACGTCCGGCCTCTCCGTATAGCGTGCCTTGGGAAAGGGATTCCAGAACTGCCGCGGCGCGATGGCCTCCACGATGGACTCCTGGCTCATGGCGACGGAGCCCACCTGAATGTGCATCAGCTTTTCCCGCAGCTCCTCCAGCAGCTCCTCGTCCGCCTCTCCCTCCATGTAGCACAACGCCACATCGGTGCCGGAGCGTTCCGGCAGCTGCACCCTCTCCAGGCGCAGATGGGTGTCCCGCACCCGCCGCCGCAGCAGCGCGGCGTTCTGCATCAGATTCTCCACAAACCCGTCGTGGCTGCCCCGCAGCACCCGGCTGGTGTCCGGCTCCTCCACGGCGCGGCAGGGGAAGTGCTTCACGTCCATGAGTATGCCCCCGTCGTACCCCTCCATGACCACCAGCGTCTTTCCCGCGAACACCCCCATCACCGCCTTGTCCCTGTCGTACTCCACCGCCGCGTCGCAGGCGGACACATACCGGCGGCAGAAGCTCTCCGCGTCCGGCGCGTCGCGGAGCGTGGACAGAGCCTGCCACGCGGCGATGATCCGCTCCAGAACGTCCTCCTGTGCATAGCCGTTCACCACCCACAGCCGCGCCGCGCAGCCACCCACGGTCAGATCCCGCCCCGTCATGTCGAAGCACCGCCCCACGCCCAGCAGCGCGTCCAGCGCAGCCGTCCTCTCCGCAAAATCCTTTTCTGCCATGGCTTGTCCTCCTTCGCACTCTCTCCCGGATAGTCTGCGGCGTTCCTGTGATTTTATGTACAAGCCCCGCATAGTATGGACAAAAAGGGAGGTGGCAGCCATGCGAAAAAGTGCGGCGGCAGGCTGGATACTGGCGGTGCTGCTCTTCGGTGCCGCGTATTTGACGGCACCTGCGCCTCCGGCGGACACCGCGGTGATGCCGGAGACGGAGGAGCCGCCGGTGCACCGGGACGCGGATCTGACCCTCGCCATTCTGGACGGCGGCGCGGTGCAGACCATGACCCTCGCCGACTACCTCACCGGCGTGGTGCGGGGCGAGATGCCCGCCTCCTTCGAGCTGGAGGCACTCAAGGCGCAGGCGGCGGCGGAGCGCAGCTACGTCTACTACCAGCTGTCTAAGGGACGCAAGGACGCCCACCCGGACGCGGACTTCTGCACCGACCACACCTGCTGCAGTGCCTTTCTCTCGGAGGCGTCGGCAAAGGAGAAATGGGGCGGCGACTTCCTCCCGTGGAACACCCGCGTGGAGCAGGCGGTCTCCGCCACGGACGGGCAGGTGGCACTCTACGGCGGCGCGCCCATTCTGGCGGTATTCCACTCCTCCTCGTCCGGGAGAACAGCGTCCGCCGGCGACGTATGGAGCGGCGACCTGCCCTACCTCGTCAGCGTTGACAGCCCCGAGGGGGAGGACTCCGTCCCCAACTATTACAGCACCGTCACCTACTCCGCCGCCGAGGCGAAGGAGCGTCTCCTGTCCGCCTGCCCGGAGTTGAAGCTCACCGGCACGCCGGACAAGTGGTTCGGCGCGGTCACGGAGAACGGCTCCGGCAGGGTGGAGACGGTGTCTGTCTGCGGCAGGGACGTGGAGGGCACGGCGATCCGCCGCATTTTCTCCCTCCGCTCTGCCTGCTTCACCGTCTCGGCGGACAGTGCCTCCGTCACCTTCCGCGTCACCGGCTACGGCCACGGCGTGGGCATGAGCCAGTACGGGGCGAACCGTCTGGCGAAGGAGGGCAGGACGTGGCAGGAGATCCTGACGTGGTATTACAGGGGCGTTACCATCGGAAATGCGTGACAACCCTCCAAAAACATGGTATAATCTCTTAGTTACAGCGTATATTTACAGTTTGTTAAGGAATGTTCCCGCGTCCCGCTGTAAGATATACCTAACGATAATGACCGGGAGGAAAGCGTCTATGGCTCGCAACATTCTGGTGGTCGAGGACGACCGCAATATATCCGATCTGATCCGTATGTATCTGGAAAAAGAGGGCTTCGAGGTACGCAGTGCCTACGACGGCGGCAAGGCGGTGGAGGAATACGACAAGCAGCCGCCGGACATGGTGCTGCTGGACATCATGCTGCCCGTCATGGACGGCTGGGCGGTCTGCGCCCACATCCGCGAAAAGGGCAAGACCCCCATCATCATGCTCACGGCGAAAAGCGACGTAGGGGATCGCATCACCGGTCTGGAGATGGGAGCCGACGACTATCTGGTCAAGCCCTTCGAGATGAAGGAGCTCATGGCGCGCATCAACGCCGTCCTCCGCCGCAGCGAGATCCCCGACGACACGAAGAAGAAGCTGGTCTTTGACAAGCTGGTCATCAATCTGGACAGCTACGAGCTGCTGGTGGACGGCAAGAAGGTGGACACGCCCCCCAAGGAGCTGGAGCTTTTGTACCATCTGGCGGCCACGCCCAACCGCGTCTACACCCGCAACCAGCTGCTGGACGAGGTCTGGGGCTTCGACTACTTCGGCG
>URXW01000018.1 GCA_900551995.1 uncultured Eubacteriales bacterium | reverse complement strand
GGTGACCGCCAGACGGCAGCCGCGGTGACCCATCATGGGGTTGAACTCGTGCAGGGAGGCGATGATCGCCTTGATGTCGGCGACGGACTTGTTCATATCCTTTGCCAGCAGCGCGATGTCATGCTCCTCAGTGGGGACGAACTCGTGCAGGGGGGGATCCAGGAAGCGGATGGTAACGGGGCAGCCCTCCATGGCCTCGTAGATGCCCTCGAAGTCGCCCTGCTGCATGGGCAGCAGCTTTGCCAGAGCCTTCTCGCGCTGCTCCTTGGTGTCGGAGCAGATCATTTCACGGATGGCGGCGATACGGTCACCCTCGAAGAACATATGCTCGGTGCGGCACAGACCGATGCCCTGCGCGCCCAGCTCGCGGGCGCGGGCGGCGTCCGCAGGGGTGTCGGCATTGGTGCGGACCTTCAGACGGCGGAACTTATCCGCCCACGCCATGATGCGGCCGAAGTCGCCGCCTACGTTGGCGTCCACGGTGGGCAGAGCACCGTCGTAGATGCTGCCGGTGGAGCCGTCCAGGCTCATCCAGTCGCCCTCGTGATAGGTCTTGCCGGACAGGGTGAACTGCTTGTTCGCCTCGTCCATGTTGATGGCACCGCAGCCGGAGACGCAGCACTTGCCCATGCCGCGCGCCACCACGGCGGCGTGAGAGGTCATACCGCCGCGGACGGTCAGGATGCCCTGTGCCGCCTTCATGCCCTCGATGTCCTCGGGAGACGTCTCCAGACGGACGAGAATGACCTTCTCGCCGCGCTCCGCCCATGCCTTGGCGTCCTCGGCGGTGAACACCACCTTACCGCAGGCGGCACCGGGGGAGGCGGGCAGAGCCTTGCCCACAGGCTCGGTGGACTTCAGAGCCTTGGGGTCGAACTGGGGGTGCAGCAGGGTGTCCAGATTGCGGGGGTCGATCATGGCGACCGCCTGCTGCTCGGAGATCATGCCCTCGTCCACCAGATCGCAGGCGATCTTCAGCGCGGCGGGGGCGGTACGCTTGCCGTTGCGGCACTGGAGCATATACAGCTTGCCGTGCTCCACGGTGAACTCCATATCCTGCATATCCCGGTAGTGATCCTCCAGAATACCGCAGACCTTAACGAACTCGTCATACGCCTCGGGGAACTTCTCCGCCATCTCGGCGATGGGCATGGGGGTACGGACGCCGGCCACCACGTCCTCGCCCTGGGCGTTGGTCAGGAACTCGCCCATGAGCTGCTTTGCGCCGGTGGCAGGGTCGCGGGTAAAGGCAACGCCGGTGCCGCAGTCGTCGCCCATGTTGCCGAACGCCATGGACTGGACGTTGACGGCGGTGCCCCAGGAGTAGGGGATGTCGTTGTCGCGGCGGTAGACGTTGGCGCGGGGGTTATCCCAAGAGCGGAACACCGCCTTGATGGCACCGATCAGCTGCTCCTTGGGGTCGGAGGGGAAGTCCTCGCCGATCTTGGACTTGTACTCCGCCTTGAACTGCATCGCCAGCTCCTTCAGATCCTCGGAGTTCAGCTCCACGTCCTGGGTCACGCCCTTCTTCTCCTTCATGGCGTCGATGAGCTGCTCGAAATACTTCTTGCCCACCTCCATGACCACGTCGGAGTACATCTGGATGAAGCGGCGGTAGCAGTCCCAAGCCCAGCGGGGGTTGTTGGACATCTTGGCGATCACGTCCACCACGTCCTCGTTCAGACCCAGATTCAGGATGGTATCCATCATGCCGGGCATGGAGGCACGGGCACCGGAGCGCACGGACACCAGCAGAGGATTCTCCAGATCGCCGAACTTCTTGCCAGTGATCTTCTCCATCTTCTCGATATACTCCATGATCTCCGCCATGATCTCCTCGTTGATCTGGCGGCCATCCTCGTAATACTGGGTACACGCCTCGGTGGTGATGGTGAAGCCCTGCGGGACGGGCAGACCGATGTTGGTCATCTCCGCCAGGTTGGCACCCTTGCCGCCCAGCAGCTCACGCATCTTCGCGTTGCCCTCGGTGAACAGGTAACAATACTTTTTGCTCATGTCAGTTCCTCCGTATATTTCAAATAGTTGTACCAAACATTGAGAACAATTTATTATAGTCAGATTTTTTGCCAAAAGCAAGCCTGAAAGAGATATTTTTACGAAAATTGTTGTTTCCCGGCGGACACGCCCGCCCGGCGACCCCTTTTTTCCGGGGCGGCGGGGGAGGGCGGGCGGTCTCTGCCATATTTTCCCCGCTCCAATGCAGAATGATACTTGCCTGTTTGCCGACGGCTGTGGTATACTATTACATTGAAATAATAGGCGAGGTGCGAAACATGGTGCAGCTTCCCGCAGAAAACAGCATACTGTGGCGCACCGTGCGCCGCGCCGCCGCAGAGCGGCGGCTCAGTCATGCGGTGATCCTCACGGGACAGGGCGACCTGACCGGCGCGGCGCGGTTCATCGCCGCCGCCCACGTCTGCGAGGGCGCGGACAGACCGTGCCTGCGGTGCCGCCACTGCCGGAAGGTGCTGGAGGGCGTACACCCGGACGTGGTCACCGTGGAGGACACGGAGCACCGGGAGCTGCCGGTGGACACCGTCCGCGCTCTGCGGAAGGACGTGTACATCCGCCCCAACGAGGCGGCGCGGAAGGTGTATATCTTCCGGGACTGCCGGCAGCTGAACGAGCGGGACCAGGACGTGCTGCTGAAAATCGTAGAGGAGGGGCCGCCCTATGCCTCGTTCCTGTTCTGCACCGAGTCCCTGTCCGTTCTGCGGGAGACCATACGCTCCCGGTGCGTGACGGTGCGGGGCGACGACGCGGCGGCGGAAGTGCTGTGTGCCGGTGCGGAGGAGCTTTGCCGCGCCTTCGCCACCGGGCGGCTGCTGCCGGTAACGTCGCTGCTGGTGGAGCTGGAGGCGAAGAAGCTGAAGCGGGAGGAGCTGCGGACGCTGCTGCGGGACGCATGGCGCGGCGCGGCGGAGGCTCTGCTGCTGCAGCAGGGAAAGCCGCTGCCCGCTCCCGACTGCGCCGAGGCGGCGCGTGCCCTCGCCGGGAAGCTGACAAAACGGCAGCTGGCGGGGCTGAGCGATACCCTGCGGCAGTTTGCCGGAGAATGTGATTACAACGCGGGCGTGGGGCACGTACTGGGTGCCCTCGCCGTAAAATGGGAGGAGCTTTTATGACAGAAGTCATCTCTGTCCGTTTCCGCAACGGATGCAAGGAATACTACTTTGACCCCAGAGGGCTTACCGTTCCGGCGAACACGGACGTGATCGTGGAGACGGCGCAGGGCGCGGAATTTGCCCTGTGCGCCGTGGGAAACCATCTGGTGGAGGACGATACGGTGGTGAAGCCCCTGCGGGGCGTGCTCCGTATCGCCACCGACAACGACCGCCACACCGCCGCCTACAACCGCGGGCGGGAGAAGGAGGCGTTCGAGGTCTGCAAGAAGAAGATCCAGCAGCACAAGCTGGAGATGAAGCTGGTACGGGTGGAGTGTAGCTTCGACGGCAGCAAGATCCTGTTCTTCTTCACCGCCGACGGACGCGTGGACTTCCGGGAGCTGGTGAAGGATCTGGCGGGCGTGTTCCGCGCCCGCATCGAGCTGCGGCAGATCGGCGTCCGGGACGAGGCGAAGATGATCGGCGGGCTGGGCATCTGCGGCAGACCCTTCTGCTGCGCCCAGTTCATGGACGAGTTCCTGCCGGTGTCCATTAAGATGGCAAAGACCCAGAGCCTGAGCCTGAACCCCACCAAGATCTCCGGCACCTGCGGGCGGCTCATGTGCTGCCTGAAGTACGAGCAGGACGCCTACGAGGACGCCATCAAGCGTATGCCCAAGAATGATTCCTTCGTGCTGACGCCGGACGGCACCGGCAACGTCAGTGAGGTGAACGTGCTGAAGGAGACGGTGAACGTCAAGCTGGACGACAGGCTGGAGGGTCCCCGGTGCTACCACAACTGCGAGGTGTGCGTCCTCCGCAGCGGCAAGGGCAGCCGGGAGGGCATCGTCATTCCCGACAAACGCCCGGAGCGGTACGTGGAGCCGCTGGTGGAGGAGGAGCTGCCCACCATCACGCTGGTCAGCGACTTCGACCCGGACGCATTCTCCGCCGAGACGGAGCCGAAACGCCGCCGCAGCCGCGGCGGAAGGGGTCGCCGCCGCAGCGAGGGCGGCGCGGCGCAGGAGACTGCCGCCGCACCGGAAAAGACCGAGAAGCAGGACAAGCCCGCCCCAGGGGAGAAGCCCCGCCGGGAGGGCGGCAGCCGCCGGCGGAGAGGCGGCAGGCGCAGCGGCGGAGCCGGCGGCACCGGCAGTGCCTCCGCGCCCAAGGTCACCCCTAAGCCCGCACCTAAGACCGCGCCCAAGGCGGCACCGAAGACGGCAGCTGCGCCGAAGCCCCCCAAGGCCGCAGGGGAGGGACAGCCCTCCGGCGGCGAGAAGCGGCGCAGGAGCCACCGTCCCCGCCGCAGAAGCGGCGGCGGTAAGCCCAGCGGCGGAGCGGAGGCGTGACACATGGGAAAATTTGACGGTCTGCTGCTGGTCAGCGACTTTGACAATACGCTGGTATACACCGAGGAGGCGTTGCGCCTCTGCGTGGATATGCCGCCGGTCTCCGACGTGAACCGGGCGGCGGTGGAGCACTTTATGGCGGAGGGCGGGATCTTCTCCATCGCCACCGGGCGGGCAAAGCCCGCTTTCGAGACGGTGGTGGACGGCATCCCCATGAACGGCCCCACGGTGCTGTTCAACGGCGCCGCCATCTACGACTTCCGGCAGCGGAGGTATCTGGTGACGGCGTTCCTGCCGGACACGGTGCGTGAGCACATCACGCAGGTGGTCACCGCGCTGCCGGAGGTGGCGGCGGAGCTGTACCACGACGACAACACCATCCACGCGCTGAACGCCAACGACGTCACCCGGCGGCACATGCACGTGACCCACTCCCCCTCCATCGAGGTGGACTCCATAGAGCAGGTGCCCTCCCCCATCAGCAAGACGCTGTTCTCCACGGAGGAGGAGCATCTGGACACGCTGCTGGCGTATCTGAAGGCGCAGCCGTGGTACGACGACTATGAGGTGGTGCCCAGCGCGGTGACGCTGGTGGAGCTGACCGCCAAGGGAGCCAACAAGGGCGGCATGGTGCAGCGCATGGCCGCGCTGCTGGGTATCCAGCAGGAAAATGTGATCTGCGTGGGCGACCACGCCAACGACATCAGTATGCTCACGTGGGCAGGGGAGGGCTACGCCCCCGCCAACGCCATTCCCCTGGTGCTGAACACCCCCGGCGTGCGCCGTCTGCCCGACTGCCGGGACGACGCCATCGCCGCGCTGATCGACAGTCTGGACAAGCGGTATTGACGGGGGAGGGCAGGGTCTCCCTGCGTTTTCCGAGAAAAAGTTTTCCACAAAAATAGCCGAAAATGCCCCTTAAAGGGGCATTTTCGCCATTTATCGCGCTGCAATACGCATTGTTTACAATTTAATCCTTGACGGGAGAGGCAAATCATTGTATGATACGCTTTGTAACTATTTGTAACTTTTAGGCGGTATACCCATGACGCAGGAACAAAAACAGCAAAATAAGCCCTCCGGCCGCGACCCCAACCGGGAGAAAATGACGCTCTCCCAGCTGTGGCGGCTGTGGCGTGACAATTTAATGAGCTGGCGGAGCTACTGCGACGAGCACCACGACCTGTTCACCCTGAACATACAGGCGGGCGTCCGCCGCCTGCGCCAGTGGCTGTCCCAGCTGCGGGGCCATGCGCGGACGCTGGCGGACGACAACCGGGCGCGGCGGTTCCCGGAGTCCGAGTTCGGCACGGCGCAGCTTTTCCTCTTCTTCCGCAGCAGTCTTGAGCGGTTCGCCGCCAACGTGCGGGAGAGCTTTACCACCCGGCGGAAGGGCTGGGCGTGGCAGGGCGGCAAACGCCGCCATTTCTTTGAGCGGCTGAAGCTCCACCCGGTGCCGTTCCTCTGCGGTGCCATGGCCATCGCGGCGGCTGCCACGGTGCTGTCCCTGTACACGCTGGGAGCGAAGGTCTCCTATGACGGGGAGGTGCTGGGCATCGCCTCCTCCCGGCGGGCGGTGGCGCAGACGGTGGACACGCTGGAGACGATCACCCGCGAGACCACCGGCGACAAGGACTACGCCGTGGACGCAGCGGAGCTGACCGTGACCACAGGCGTGTTCCCCCGGCGGGAGCTTCTCGACAGGGAGGAGTTCCAGGAGACGCTGGGCGACGCGCTGGGCGAGGTGGAATATGCCTACGTGCTGTACGTGAACGGGGAAAAGGTTGTCGCCACCACCCGTTCCGGCGCGCTGGAGGATCTTTTAGAGCAGCTGAAGCTGGGCTACCAGACATCGGACACGGTGTACGCCTACTTCGTGGAGGAGGTGGACATCCGGCAGGAGTACGTGGAGACGTCCTACGTGATGAATCTGGGCTATATCGCCGAGATCCTCAACGAGACGAAGGAGGGCGAGGTGACGTACACCGTCACCGCCGGTGACAGCTATTACAGCATCGCAGCGAAGTACGACATGAGCGTGGATGACCTGATGAAGCTGAACGTGGGCTACGACCCCAAGATCCTCCGGGTAGGCGACGTGCTGACCATCAGCAACGCCGTGCCCTATCTGACGGTGGTGAACGTGGAGCGGCAGCGGTACGTGCAGGATGTGCCCTACGAGGTGGAGTACACCGACGACGCGTCCATGTATCAGGGCGAGTATAAGGTCACGTCCCCCGGCGTGTACGGCAAGGCGGACATGACCGCCAACGTGACGTACATCAACGGCGAGGAGACGGAGCGCGAGGTGGTCGCCAGCGTGACGCTGTCCCAGCCGGTGACGGAGCACCAGCTGCGGGGCACCAAGGAGCGTCCCACATGGTATCCCACCGGCAGCTTCGGCTGGCCGTGCAACGGCAGCATCACCAGCCGGTTCGGGTATCGCAATCTGAATTTGCGCGGTGCCAGCAACTACCACAAGGGCATCGACATCGCCAACCGGTACGGCACGTCCATCTACGCCTCCGACGGCGGCACGGTGACGTACTCCGGCTGGATGAGCGGCTACGGATATCTTATTATCATCGACCATGGCAACGGGTACCAGACGTACTACGGGCACAACAGCAGCCTTGTGGCGTCCAAGGGCGAGAAGGTCCACAAGGGCCAGCTTATCGCCCGGATGGGCTCCACCGGCATTTCCAGCGGCAACCACTGCCACTTCGGTATCAAGCTGAACGGCACGTTCGTCAACCCGCTGAACTACCTGTAAGGATCGCCGCGCGATGGCGGCTGCACGTCAACGGCGCGGAGAGCCTCCCCTTTTCCGGGGGTTGCAAATCCCGAAAAACATGATACAATATACTCACAAACATGAAAAGACGAGGTGAAAATGATGAAGAAGCTGATCGCGCTGCTGTGCGCGGTGTGCGCTGCGGTGATGAGCCTGTGCGTGGCGTGTGCCAGCCCCCTTACCGGCGACACCAGCAACATGGGACTGTGGATCGCCATGGTGGTGGTCGCTCTGGTCGCCGTGGTGGTGCTGCTCATCGTAGGTGCCAAAAACAAAAAGAAGAAGTAAAAAATGTGCGTAAACTCCCCCGTGCCGCGGCACGGGGGAGTTTTATTGCAGTTGTGCGTCACTCGAACAGTGCCGCCTGTCCCGGCACCTCGCCGCGGCCGACGGTCTGGAGCTGGCGGACGTTCTCGGCGGACAGCGCGTCGCAGATCGCCATTTTGCGGATGATATTCCGCACCGTCACATCCAGCCCCGTGCCCTCCCGGTAGTCGGCGGGGAAGATGAAGTCCACCCGCCCCTTACTGAGCAGATCCTCCACGCCTGCGCGGTTGCTGCTCTGATACACGGCGATCGCCTGCCCGCCGTAGGATCGCATCATCTTCATGCACGGCACGTCGGAAAGCCCGTCGCCCACGTAGATCATATTGGTGAAGGGCACCCGCTTGCTGTCGTCGGGCATGGAGTCGTTGAGCCGCTTGTCCTCCGCCACGTCCAGCACGCCCTTGTTGATACGGTAGACGAACTGGGTCTTGTTGGTGAAGTTGACGTCCAGCTTCGGCCAGCAGGCCGCCCCGCTGCCGTCGTAGTAGAATTCGCAGGCGTAGATCTGCTTGAACTCGTGGGCGATGCCGCTGCCCTCGATGATCTCCTTCAAGCCGGAGGACAGGACATAGTGCTCGATCTCCACACCGAGGCTCGCACCGAAGTCGTTGATGCGGCGGAACCACTCCCGCACGCCGGGGAACAGCACCATATCCCGCCCGCAGGAGACGAGGAAGTCGCGGCGCAGCGTCTTTCCCTGGGCGCGGCACTCGGCGATCATGGTGTACATATACGCCAGCAGCCCGTCCATGCGGTTCTCTCTGCCGAAGGTGTTCGCCTTGTCCCAGAACTGCTCCGGGGTATACCCCAGGGCGGGGATGAAGGCGTAGTCCTCCATGTCCGTGGTGCACAGCGTCTTGTCAAAGTCGTACAGCAGCGCGATAATGGGCTTTGTCATGGCTTCTCCTCCGTGGAAAAAAGGCGGCTTCGCGCCGCCTTTTTGTGTTGTTCCTGTTTATTTGGCGTCCCCGTTGTAGTTGCGCCCGAACTTCAGCTCGTCCAGACTCAAGCGGAAATCGCTGGGGATGGCACTGCCGTCCACCGGCGGCAGCTTGATGGTCGGCTCGTCCGTGACGGCGACCTCCTCCTGCGCCGGCTCCACGTCGGCGTAGTGGCTGAGGATGTCCTGCTCGATGGCGGACACCACGTCCTCCTGCGCCGCGCTCTGCGTCTTCTTCTCCGGGAGGAAGTCCAGCTCCGGCAGGGACTGCAAAAACGCGCTCTGCGCCTTGCACAGCTCGTCGCTGCGGCGGATGAACTCCGCCGTCTTTTCCTGTGCGGCGCGGAGCTTCCGCTCCTCCGCCTGCCGCTCGTCGTCCAGACGGTGGATCTCCGCCTGCGCCTCGGTACGGGCGTCGGAGAGGATCTGCTCCTTCTCCGTCTGCGCCTCCTGCACCAGCTTGGCAGCCATCTTCTGAGCGGTCAGCAGAGCCTGACGCATGGCCTCTTCGGTGGAGCGGTATTCCTCCACCTTCTCCGCCAGCACCTTCAGCTTGGCCTTCAGCGTGACGTTCTCCTTGAAAAGAGCGGTATAGTCCTCGGTCAGCGCGTCCAGAAATTCATCCACCGCCGCCATGCTGTATCCGCCGCCGCCGAACGACGCCTTGGGGAATACTTTTTCGGAAACTTCCTGAGGTGTAAACATTGCCGATCCCTCCGTTGTCAGTCTGTTTATAGTAAGTTAGAAGTACAAGCCGTTGTTTTCCAGCTCGTCGATCAGGTCGCCCATGATGTCCACGGAATAGGGGGTGATGATGTACGTGTTGGCAGCCACCTTCTTGATCTTGCCCTCGCCGGCATACGCCACGCCGGACAGAAAGTCGATGAGCCGCCGCGCCACGTCCTTGTTGGTGGATTCCAGATTCAGCACCACGGTGCGCTTCTCCTTCAGATGGTCGGCGATCTCGGAGGCGTTCTCGAACCGCTCCGGCTTCACCAGCACCACCTTCAGCTGGGTGGTGGCGTGGATGTTCACCACCTTGTTGTGGCGATCCTCGCTGCGCCGTTCCTCGCTGCGGCGATCCTCCCTGCGGTCATCGAACAGGGAGCGGGTGGATTCCTTCGCCGGTTCCTCGAAATCATCATCGTAATCGTAATCCTCATCATCGTAGGGATGAATGATCTTCTTCAGCTCGTCCATCAGGCCCATGTGCAATACCTCCCGCGTATTATTTGGAATAGTCTCTCGCGCCGAAAATGGCGGTGCCCACGCGAACCATGTTGGCTCCCGCGCGGATGGCATCGGCATAGTCGCCGCTCATACCCATAGAAAGATATTCTAATTTATTATCGTACATTTTTTCGCTTATGTCAACATATAGTGCCTTTACTTTTTGGAAATATACCATATTTTCCTCTCTTGTGGCGTTGGCAGGGGGTATGGTCATCAGTCCCCGCACCCGGACGCCGGCACATTCCTTCGCCCGCGCCGCCGCGTCCTCCACCGCGCCGGGGGCGAAGCCGCTTTTTGCCTCCTCGCCGCCGATGTTCACCTCCAGCAGAATGTCCTGCACCAAGCCCAGCTTCTCCGCCTGCTTGTCCACCTCCGCCAGCAGCTCCAGCGAGCCGACGGACTGGAGCAAGTCCACCTTGCCCACCACCTGCTTGACCTTGTTGCGCTGCAAATGTCCGATGAAATGCAGCGGCGCACCGCGGTAGGCGTCCTCCGCCAGCTTGGCGGTCATCTCCTGCACGCGGTTCTCGCCCAGCGCGTCGATGCCGGCGGCGATCGCCTCCTGACACGCCGCCGCGTCGTTCATCTTGCTGGCACCCACCAGCACGATGTCCGCGCCGGTGCGCCCCGTCTCCCGCGCCGCTTCGTCGATCTCCGCACGGATGGCTTCAATATTTTCCCGAATAGACATAGCCTTCTGCCTCCTTGGCTCCTTCGTGTCGTTCTATTTTCTCCCGCCCTGTGGGGCGGGGTCGGTGCCATTTACCGGATCACCTTGCCGTCGTACAGCTCCTTGGAGGTGGCGATGACCTGATCTCCGGCGCGGAGCGTCCGTGTGTCCGCCACGCCCTCGGCAGGCGTCACCAGCGCGTAGCCCTCCCCCTGGTACACCAGCGTCACCGGGCGGAAGGCGGCGTTTTCGCCGTCCACGCAGTAGACGCCGGTGGTGCCGTCCGCGCTGACCCGCAGCGCGTTGGCGGGCACACGCAGCCCCTCGTAGGTTTGCAGCACGGCGTCCGCCGCTTGGCGGCGCAGCAGCGTGGTCTGCGCCAGATAGCGGGTGCTGGACAGCACCACCGCCGCCTGCCCGTTGTCGGCGCGGGAGACGTGCTCCACCGTCATGCGGATGCTCTGGTCAAAGCCCTTGGCAAGACGCACGTTGATGCGCCCCAGCGTTTTCAGCTGCGCCGCCTGCGCCTCCGGCAGCGTCACCGCGTAGTACCACTTGTCGCCGTAGATGAGCTTTCCCACGTTGCTCGGCTCCGCGGCAGCCTTCACTGCCTTCAGCTTGGCGGGCGTCACGTCCTCCAGAAACGCCTCCGTCAGCACCGTCTCGTAGCCGTCGCACGCGGCGGAGTACGTGCCGGACGCTTTGGCGGTGACGTTCTTCGCCCCGGACAGGGATCTTTTCAGGCGGCTGATGTCGCCCTCCACGGATTTGATCTCCGCCTGTATTTCCTCTTGGGACGTGTAGGGGTGGTCGCGCTTCAGCACGGCACTCTTCAGCGCGGCAAGGTCGCTCTCCGCCGCGGAGTAGTCCCCGCCGGTCAGCGTCTGCCGCAGGGAGAGAATGTCGCCGGTGATGGAGGTGTCCAGCTTCAACGCCGCGTCCGGGTCCAGATAGGAGGTCAGCGCGAACTCCAGCTGCTGTAATTGCAGCTCCAGCGTCTCGATGCGGCTGACGGTTTGCAGCGCGCTGTCGTCGCTGTACACGGTGGCGACGGTCTGTCCCGCCGCCACGCGCTGCCCCTCCTGCACCTGCCGGGAGATGGTGCCGCTCTGGGCGGGGAGTGCCTCCTCCGTCCGCACCAGCCAGCCCTCCATGGAGATGGTGTCCTCCGCCTGGCTCTCATACGCCATGGTGAAGTTCAGCGGGTCGGAGAAATAGTTCACCACCTGCGCGGTGAAGTACACCAGCACCGCCACCAGCACCACAAAGGGCAGCACCTTCAAAAGCGGCGACGAGTGCTTGTCGCCCGCCGTGGACATATTCTTGTTTTCAGGCGTATCTTTCATGGGCTTTCCTCTTTTTGTCTCCTGCGTTTTACTCCGTTTCCTCCCGTAAGCCGATGCTCCGCGCCGGGGCGATGGTGGAGATGGCGTGCTTGTAGATCACCTGCTGCCGTCCCTCGCTGTCCAGCACCACCACGAAGCAGTCGAACCCCGTGATGACGCCCCGCAGCTGGAACCCGTTCACCAGAAACACCGTCACCGGCACGTTCTCCTTCCTGGCTTTCGTGAGGAATACCTCCTGTAAATTGCTTGTCTTTTGCATACTTGTCCGCTCCTTTTCTGTCTGTGTGCGGACAAGGGTATCTGCACCTCCGTCCGCCGCTATCAGCATACCCCGGCGGACAGGAGGAAATCTGTCGCATTTTGTAGTCCCGCCGAAAAGTCCGGCGATTTTTCCCACAATATCCAGTGGATGTCCTCGTTGCGCCGCAGCCACGTCAGCTGCCGTTTGGCGTACTGCCGGGAGCGGAGCTTTACCTCCTCGATGGCCTCCTCCACGGTGGCGCGACCCTCCGCCACCGCCAAAAACTGCTTGTAACCGATGGCCTGCAGTGCCGTGGCGTCCCGCGGCAGACCCTGCCGCAGCAGCGTCTCCACCTCCTGCAAAAGCCCCTGCGCCACCATGTCGTCCACCCGGCGGTCGATCCGCTCCCGCAGATCCTGCCGCTCCCGGAAGGACAACCCGATATACGCGGCGTCGTACCGGGGCGGCGTCTCCCGGCTCCTTCGGTCGTGCTCGGTGATGGTCTCCCCCGTCTCGTAATAGACCTCCAACGCCCGCACGATGCGCTTCTCGTCCCGCAGGTGCAGCCTTGCGGCGCACGCCGGGTCAATGCCTCGCAGCTCCTCCAGCAGCGTGCTTGCGCCCTCCTGCGCCAGACGCTGCTGTAATTCCCGCCGCCTCGCGCCGCCCTGCGCGCCGGCGGCGAAGTCCGTGCCCCGCACCAGCGCGTCCAGATACAGCCCCGTGCCCCCCACCAGCACAGGACGCTTCCCGCGGCGGAGAATGTCCTGTATGCACGCATCGGCGGCGGCGGTGAACCGCGCCGCCGACCAGCTCTCCTGCGGGTCAGCCACGCCGATCATGTGGTGGGGTACGCCCTCCGTCTCCTGAGCGGTGGGGGCGGCGGTGCCGATGGTCATGCCCCGGTAGATCTGCATGGAGTCCACGGACACCACCTCGCCGCCGAATCGCTTCGCCAGTGCCACGCCCATTTTCGTCTTTCCGCTGGCGGTGGGCCCCACCACACAGATAACTCTCTCCACTCCGTCCACCTCGCTTTCCCTGTTTCCCTGGCGGGCGGCGGTCACGCCCGCTTGAACATCTTCTCGATCTGGTACTCCGTCAGCTGCACCGCCACGGGCCGCCCGTGGGGGCAGTATTTCACCTCGCCGGACTGCACCTTTTCCACCAACGCCCGCAGCTCCGCCGGGTCGGAGGTCATGCCCGCCTTGATGGCACTTTTACACGCCACCGTATGCAGCACCTCGTCCCGGAGCGTCTCCGGCTCGGCGCGGTGGACGGTCAGCTTCTGCGCCAGCTCCTCCAGCGTGGCGGCACCGTCCTCGGCGCGGACGTCGTCGGGCACCTCCCGCAGCAGCACCGCGCCGTCCCCGAAGTCCTCGCACAAGAAGCCGCACCGCGCCAAAAGCTCCAGATTCCCCAGCACCGCGTCGTATTCCTCCGCCGTCAGCGTCACCGCCGCCGGCGTCAGCAGCAGCTGGCGCATGGGCGGCGCGGTACGCGCCTTCAGCGCGTCGAACCGCATCCGCTCGTGGGCGGCGTGCTTGTCGATGAGCCACACGTTCCGCTCCCCGTCCTCGCAGACGATGTACGTTTTCAGCACCTCGCCCACCATGCGCCACGGCGTCTCCGCCGATGCTGCCGCACCGGGCAGGGACAGCTCCTGCTGCTCCGCCTCCGGCGCAGGGGCGATTTCCGGCGCGGGGACTGCCTCCGCCGGTGCCGGGACGTTTTCCACAGTGGTGTGGACAGTCTCCTCCGGCGGCGTGACGCGGTACACCGCGCCGTGGGGCGCAGGTGCCGTGAAGGGCTTGCCCTTCTCCGGTGCCACATCGTGAACAGCCAGCACCGGGGCGGGGGAGGGCGCGACCTTGACCGCCTCCGCCGTCCGCACCGGCGCGGAGCCGAGGCTCCTGCCTGTGGGCACCGTCACCGCCGGGGCGGGCTTGGGCGCGTCGGGACGCTTCAAGAACTCCTGCGCCGTCATGGTGCGGTAGAAGGCGTTCTCCCGCGCCGCCGGTCTGCCCTCGTTGTCCAGCGCGTCCCGGACGGTGTAATACACCGCGTCGAACACCGCCTTTTCGGCGGCGAATTTCACCACGGTCTTGGCGGGGTGGACGTTCACATCCACCTCGCTCACCGGCAGGGAGAGGTGCAGCACGCAGCCGGGGAATTTCCCTTTCAGCAGACGGTTGCGGTACGCCTCCTCCACGGCGGCGGTCAGCAGCTGGCTTTTCACCAGCCGCCCGTTGACGAAGAACAGCTGCCGCGCACGGGTGCCATGCCCCGCGGCGGGGCTGGTGACGTATCCCTTGGCGCGGACGTCGCCGCTGCCGCCGTCCACCGGCAGCAGGCCTTTGGCGAAGTCGCGCCCCAGCGCGGCATAGATGGCGGAGAGCAGCTCCCCGTCGCCGGGGGTGTGCAGCACCTCCTGCCCGTCCCGCAGCAGCTTGAAGGACACCTCCGGGTGGCTGAGAGCCAGCTGCGTCACCACGGCGGACGCCGCCGCGCCCTCGGCACTGTCCTTTTTCATAAATTTCATGCGCGCCGGCGTGTTGAAAAACAACTCCCGCACGCAGACGGTGGTGCCCTCCGGGCACCCGGCGGCGTTGACCTCACCGGGCACGCCGCCCTCCAGATGCAGCGCGGCACCCGCCTGGGCGTCCCGCCGCCGGGAAAAAATATCCAGCCGCGACACGGCGGCGATCGCCGCCAGAGCCTCGCCCCGGAAGCCCAGCGTCCCGATGGCGGACAGATCCTCCGCCCGGTGCAGCTTGCTGGTGGCGTGGCGCAGAAAGGCGGTGGGCAGCTGCTCCGGCGCGATGCCGCAGCCGTTGTCCGTCACCCGCAGGTACGTCATGCCGCCCCGCTCCAGCTCCACGGACACCGCCGTGGCACCGGCGTCCAGCGCGTTTTCCAATAATTCCTTGCATACGCTGGCGGGACGCTCCACCACCTCACCGGCGGCGATCAGGTCAGCGATATGGGCGGGCAGCTGTTGTATCTGCGGCATGGTATTCACTCCTTTTTATTGCAGCTTTGCTTTCAGTTCGTACAGGAGGTTCAACGCCTCCAGGGGGCTGAGGGCGTCCACCTGCGTCCGGCGGAGGATGTCCGCCACCGCCGTCTCCGCGATCGCCTCCAGCGACACCTGATCCTCCTGCGGCGGGGTGGGGCGGGGCTGCGCCGACTGGCTTTCCAGCTCCCGCAATATCTCCCGCGCCCGCTTGAGCACCGTCTCCGGCAGCCCCGCCAGCTTGGCGACCTCGATGCCGTAGCTTCTGTCCGCGCCGCCGGGGACGATCTTCCGCAGGAACACGATGTCCTCTCCCCGTGCGTGGACAGCCACGTTGTAGTTCTTCACGCCGGGCAGCTCCTGCTCCAGCGACGTCAGCTCATGGTAGTGGGTGGCGAACAGCGTCTTTGCCTTCAGTTTTCCGGCGCAGTGCTCCAGCACCGCCCTTGCGATGGACATACCGTCGAAGGTGGACGTGCCTCTGCCGATCTCGTCCAGAATGAGCAGGCTGTTTTTCGTGGCGCGGCGCAGCAGCTCCGACACCTCGTTCATCTCCACCATAAAGGTGGACTGTCCCGCCGCCAGATCGTCGCTGGCTCCGATGCGGGTGAATATCCTGTCCACCACGCCGATCCGCGCGCGCTGCGCCGGGACGAAGCTGCCCACCTGCGCCATAAGCACGGTCAACGCCACCTGCCGCATATACGTGGACTTGCCCGCCATGTTGGGGCCGGTGATGATCGCCACCCGCTCCTCCTTGGCACCCATGTGGGTGTCGTTGGGCACGAAAAACGCGTCGCCGCGCATTTTCTCCACCACCGGGTGGCGTCCCGCCGTGATCTCGATCACGCCGGATTCGTCCACCTCCGGGCGGCAGTAGTGGTTCTGCGCCGCCGTCTCGGCGAAGGCGCACAGCGTATCCAGCTGCGCCACCAGCGACGCCGCCAGCTGCACCCGCGTCACCTGCGATGCCACCTCCGTCCGCAGCGCGGCGAACAGGTCGTACTCCAGCGCGGCGTCCCTGTCGTGGGCGGTGAGCACCTCGTGCTCCAGATCCTTCAGCTCCTGCGTGATGTACCGCTCGCCGTTCACCAGCGTCTGCTTCCGTATGTACTCCTCCGGCACCTGCTCCTTGAAGGAGTTGCTCACCTCGATATAGTACCCGAACACCTTGTTGTACCCCACCTTCAGGGTACGGATGCCCGTCTTTTCCTTTTCCCGTGCCTCCAGCTCCGCGATGAAGCCCTTGCCGCCGGACAGGATGCCCCGCAGCCGATCCACCTCCGGGTCATAGCCCTCCCGGATCATGTTGCCCTCCCGGACGGAGAACGGCGGCTCGTCCGTCAGCACGGCGGCGATGCGCCCGCCGACGTCCTCCAGCGTCTCCAGCTGCTCGTTCAGCCTGGCAAGCGCGCCGGTCTGGAAGGGCGCAAGGCACCCCTTGATCTCCGACAGATGCTCTATGGCGGTACGCAGGTTCACCAGATCCCGCGCCCCGGCGGTGCCGTAGACGATGCGGCTCATCAGCCGCTCCATGTCGCCCATGCCCGTCATGGCAAGGCGCAGCTCCTGCCGCCCCACGTTGTTGTCCGCCAAGGCCCCCACGGCGTTCAGCCGCCGGTCAATGGCCGCCACGTTCAAAAGCGGCTGCTGCAGCCACGCCCGCAGATTCCGGGCACCCATGGCGGTCTTTGTCTTGTCCAGCACCCACAGCAGGGAGCCCTTCTTCTCCTTGCCCCGCAGCGTCTCCGTCAGCTCCAGATTCCGCCGCGCCGTGAGATCCAGCTCCATGAACTGCCCGGTGCTGTACCATTCCAGCTTGTCCAGCTGCTTCAGGTCGGTTTTCTGCGTCTCGTAGAGATACGTCAGCAGCCCGCCCAGAGCCAGCAGCGGTGCCGTCTCGTTCCGGGGCAGGTGCGCCAGTGCGTCCTCGCCGAATTGCAGGCGCACCTTCTTCTCCGCGTCCCGCACGTCGAACCGCCCGTCCCCCAGCCGCTCCCGGCGGCAGGAGAACCGGTTTTCCAGCGCAGCGGTCAGCGTCTCGTCCCGGTAGGCGCGCTCGTTCAGCACCGCCTCCGCCGGGGCGAACCGCCCCAGCTCGTTGAGAAGCCCCGTCATCCGCTGCTCCCCGGTGAACACCGTCACCTGCGCCTGCCCGGTGGAGATGTCCGCGCCGCACAGTCCCGCCGCCGTGTCGGTGAGATACACGCCGCAGAGATAGTTCCCCCGCGACGCATCCAGACAGGCGTCGTCCAGCACCGTGCCGGGCGTCACCGTGCGGATGACCTCCCGCTGCACCAGGCCCTTGGCCTGGGCGGGGTCCTCCGTCTGCTCGCAGATGGACACCTTGTATCCCTTGGCGATCAGCCGCGCAATATAGCCCTCCGCCGAGTGGTAGGGTACGCCGCACATGGGGATGCGCTCCTCGTCGGGCTTATCCTTGCTCTTGTCGCGGGTGGTCAGAGCCAGATCCAGCTCCCGCGAAGCCGTCCGGGCGTCCTGCCCGAACATCTCATAAAAATCACCCAAGCGGAAAAACAGCAGCGTGTCGGGATTCTTCTCCTTGACTTCCATATACTGCCGCATCATGGGGGTCAGCTCTGCCATAGCATTGGCTCCTCTCTACGGGAAATACGCGGCTCCGCCGCGGGGGACTGTCAGCCGAAAAAGCCCAGCAGCCCCAGCAGACCGAACGTGGTATACAGCAGGCACATGACCACCAGCACAATGGTGATGATGCTGTACAGGGCACCGGTCTTTTTCGTGTTCTTATACTTGCGGATGTAGAACAGCGTGCCGCAGGTCACGCCCAGCAGCACCGAAGACAGGTGCGTCATCAGTGCGCTTTCCTTGAACGCCGTCAGGCGCAGGATCAGCACCGCCATCACGGCGGCGAACTCCACGCCCAGCGTCACATTCAGCCACGTGGGCAGCTTGACGCGCTCCTGCTTGCCCACCGTCTCCGCCACCTTGTGCGCCATGTACGCGCCGGTGGTATAGCCGCCGTAGTTGCTGTTTTTCTTCTTGCTGTGAATGTTCTTGTTGGGGTTGCCCTTCGCCTTGCGGATGGCCTCCTCCTGATTGGCATACTGGTTCACGGTAGCCTTATAGCTGTTCTTTGCCATAGTCTTTTTACTCCTTTATCTTCTCTTCCGCGCACGCCGCGCAGCTGCATATCATCTCCAGCGCGTTGTCCGTGCTCTGCCGCCGAATGTCCTCCCGGCTTCCCGTGAGGGCGAGCTGCCGCACCTGTATCTCCGTCCCGGCGGACAGAGCGACGAACACCGTCCCCACCGGGTTGCCCCGGTCGTCCCCGTCGGGACCCGCCAGACCCGTCACCGCCACGGCGATGTCCGCGCCGGTCAGCAGCCGGACGCCCATTGCCATCGCCCGCGCCACCGGTGCCGACACCGCGCCGCACAGCGTCAGCAGCGACCCCGGCACGTGGAGCACCTGCTCCTTCACCCCGTTGGTATAGCTGACCACGCCGCCCAGAAACACCTGGGACGCACCGGGCACGCCGGTAATGCGCGAGGCGATCATCCCGCCGGTGCAGCTCTCCGCCGCCGCCACCGTCAGCCCCTTTTCCCGGCACAGCCGCAACGCCTGTGCCGCCAGTCCTTCCGTCATATCACACCTCCGGCTTGACGCGGATCATCTCGCGATTCGCCATGGCTCTCTCGCAAAGCCCCTCCACGTCCAGCGCGCTCTCGTACTCCCGGGCCTCCTCCACGCTGGGCTTCGTCTTGGGGTGGCGGGGGGTGAACACGGTGCAGCAGTCCTCATAGGGCAGGATGGACGTGTCGAAGGTGCCGATGTGCCGTGCAAGCTTCACGATCTCCTCCTTATCCATGCCGATGAGGGGGCGCAGCACCGGCAGCGTGGTCACGTCCTCGCTGACCGCCAACGCCTGCATGGTCTGGCTGGCCACCTGTCCCAGATTCTCGCCGGTGACGAGGGCGCGGCAGCGCAGCTCGTGAGCCAGCATATCGGCAAGGCGCATCATAAACCGCCGCATAATGAGGGTGAAGTGATCCTCCGGGCACTTGCGGCGTATCTCCTCCTGAATCTCGGTAAAGGGGATGATGAACACCGCCAGACGGCCGCACCACGGCGTCAGCTCCTGCGCCAGCTGCAAGACCTTCTCCCGCGCCGCCTCACTGGTGTAGGGCGGGGAGGCAAAGTGGATCATCTCCAGCTGGACGCCGCGCTTGGCGATCATATAGCTGGACACGGGGCTGTCGATACCGCCGGACAGCAGGCTCACCGCGTGGCCGCCCATGCCCAGCGGCAGTCCGCCGGCGGCACTTTCCGCCGGGCCGTGGACGTAAGCCGCGTCCTCCCGCACCTCGATGTACACCGTCAGCTCCGGGTGGTGAACGTCCACCGTCAGGTGGGGGAAGGCATCGTGGAGCGCGCCGCCCACCCACTGGCTCAGCTGGATGCTGCCCATGGGGAACGACTTGTCCGCCCGCTTGCTCTCCACCTTGAAGCTCTTGGCGGCGGTGAGCGCACTGCCCAGATACGTTTTGGCGGTGTCGAAGATCGCCTCCTTCGTCTTTTCACAGGGCAGGGCGCGGGTGATGGCGATGATGCCGAATACCTGCTTGCAGGCACCGTAGGCTCCCGCCATGTCGCAGGTGTCCTCCACAGGCTCCACGTAGATGGTGGACTGGCGGGAATATATTTTCCACTTGCCGAACCGCTGGGTACGGCGGCGGATATTGCTCATCAGCTTCATTTCAAAGCTGCGGCGGTTCAGTCCCTTCAGGACGACCTCGCCCAGCTTGCACAGAATGATCTCGTGCATGGTATGGTTTCTCCTTGTCGATTTATTTCACCGCGCTCCAGGCGCACAGCACCAGCATGACCGCCAGCGCGATGCTCACCGGCAGGCGGAAGCGTCGGTACAGACGCTGCATGACCGTGCCGCAGCCGCACCACAGCAGGCTCGCCAGTCCGCAGAAAAAGGTAAACGTCGCCGCCGCGGACAGTATGGCGATAACGGCGGTGGTAAAGGGGATAACGTACACCGAGAAGATGCTCAGTGCCGCCACCCAGCTTTTCACGTTCAGCACCTGCAAAAGCACGCCGCTGCGGAAGGTGCCCTCGCCGCTTTTCTCCTCGTCCTCTCCGCTCCGCACGCCGCTTTTCACCATGCAGAAGGCGAGGTAGAGCATATACGCCGCGCCCAGCCACTTGAGATAGGGCACCAGCACCGGCACCTTCTCCGCCAGCAGCACGTTCAGCAGACCGCACAGCACGCATTTGACACCCAGTCCCGTCATGCTGCCGCCGAAGAAGCTCCAAAAGCCGCGCCAGCCGCCTCTCGCGCCCAGATACAGGCTCATCAGATTGTTGGGGCCGGGCGTCACCGCCATAATGGCGCAATAGACCAAAAAACCGGGGATATTCACGCGGCGTCCTCCTATTTCAGCAAGCTGCTGCTTCGATACTGTATGGCCTCGGCAAGATGCTGCGCCTCAATGTGCTCCGCCCCCTCCAGATCGGCGATGGTACGCGCCATCCGCAGTATCCTGTCGTGGCTCCGACCCGTCAGCCCCAGCCGCTCGAACGCCCCCTGCATGAGCTTCTCGCCCGCCTCGTCCAGCCGGCAGTACCGCCCGATCATGGGCGGCGTCATGTAGGCGTTGCAGGACACCTCCGTGCCTGCAAACCGCCGCTTCTGCACCTCCCGGGCGGCGTTGACCCGCTGCCGTATGGCGGCGGAGGGCTCCGGCTGCTCCCGGCGGCGCATGGCCTCGTACTCCACGGAGGGCACCTCGATGTGCATATCTATCCGATCCAGCAGTGGCCCCGAGATCCTGTGCATGTACTGCTCCACCTGCTGCGGGGAGCAGGTGCACCGCCCGGAGGGATGGCCGTACCACCCGCAGCGGCAGGGATTCATGGCGCACACCAGCATGAACCGGCTGGGCAGCGTCAGCGACCCGGACGCCCGCGTGATGGTCACCGCCCCGTCCTCCAAGGGCTGGCGCAGCGTCTCCAGCGCCGACTTGTCGAACTCCGGCAGCTCATCTAAAAACAGCACGCCGTTGTGCGCCAGCGAGATCTCCCCCGGCCGCGGCACTCCGCCGCCGCCGGACAGAGACACGGTGGACGCCGTGTGGTGGGGGCTGCGGAAGGGGCGCACATCCACCAGCGGGTGCCGTGCGTCGGTCATGCCCGCCACGGAGTAGATCTCCGTGGTCTGCAACGCCTCCGCGCGCGTCATATCCGGCAGGATGGAGGGCAGCCGCCGCGCCAGCATGGATTTTCCCGCGCCGGGCGACCCCACCAGCAGTACGTTGTGGCCGCCGGCGGCGGCGATCTCCAACGCCCGCTTCACGTTCTCCTGCCCCATGACGTCGGCGAAGTCCGGCAGCGGCCGTTCCTCGCGCACCGGTTCCCACCGGGGCACGGGGGTCAAGGCCGTCTCCCCCCGCAGATGGGCGAGGAGCTGCCCCACATCCTCCACGCCGTAGACGGTCAGACCGTCGGCAAGGGTGGCTTCGGCGCCGTTGTCCGCCGGGACGTACAGCGTCTTGAAGCCCAGCCTTGCGGCGGTCAACGCCATGGGCAGCACGCCGGTCACGGGACGCAGCGCGCCGGAAAGGCTCAGCTCCCCCAAAAACGCCGCGTCCCCCGGCAGGGGGCGGATCTCCTCCGCCGCCGCCAGTATCCCCAGCAGGATGGGCAGGTCGTAGACCGTGCCCTCCTTCCGCACCCGTGCGGGAGCCAGATTCACCGTAATGCGGCTGACGGGGAACTTCGCCCCGCAGTTTTTCACCGCCGCCCGGACGCGCTCACGGGATTCCTTCACCGCCGCGTCCGGCAGCCCCACCACGTCGAACCCCGGCAGTCCGCCGGAGAGAAAGCACTCCACCGACACCTCGTAGCCGGTGATACCCGTCAGACCCAGCGAGCGCACCGTGACCATCATGGACACCGCCCCCTTCACCTTAATAGTATGGCACTCTGCATTGTACCACAAAAACCGCCCGGTGAACAGCCGTTTTTCCAAAAAACTCCCCTGTTTTTCCCCCGCCGTCCCCGTCTCCCTTGTCACCCCGCCCACGTTCGCCCGCTCCGCCATGAGAGATTTTGTGCACCGTGCTAAAAAAGTTTCACCGTGGAGGAAATCACGAAAATGAGGTTTACATTCCTATTTTTTTGTGTTACTATGACCATGCCTAACGTTCCGTACAAATGGGCATTTCGCGCCCTTTTGCAGTCCGGAAGCATATAATATGTTAAGGAGGCTCATTATGGTAAGAAAAATGAAGTCCATGGATGGCAACAACGCTGCGGCGCACGTTTCCTATGCGTTCTCTGAGGTCGCTGCCATCTACCCCATCACTCCGTCCAGTCCCATGGCGGACTTCGTGGATCAGTGGAGTGCCAACAGTCTGAAGAACATCTTCGGCACGAAGGTCAAGGTGGTCGAGATGCAGTCCGAGGCCGGTGCCGCCGGTGCTGTCCACGGTTCTCTGGGTGCCGGTGCGCTGACCACCACCTACACCGCATCCCAGGGTCTGCTGCTGATGATCCCCAATATGTACAAGATCGCGGCGGAGCAGCTGCCCTGCGTGTTCCACGTCTCCGCCCGTACCGTGTCCACCCAGTCCCTGAACATCTTCGGTGACCACTCCGACGTGATGGCGTGCCGCCAGACCGGCTTCGCCATGCTGTGCGAGGGCAACGTGCAGGAGGTCATGGACCTGAGCCCCGTGGCACATCTGGCCGCCCTGTCCGGCAAGGTGCCCTTCATCAACTTCTTCGACGGCTTCCGCACCTCCCACGAGATCCAGAAGATCGCCGTGTGGGACTACGAGGATCTGAAGGATATGTGCGACATGGACGCCGTGGCTGAGTTCCGCCGTCACGCACTGAACCCCGAGCATCCCCATATGCGCGGCTCCCACGAGAACGGCGACATCTTCTTCCAGCACCGCGAGGCCTGCAACAAGTACTACACCGAGCTGCCCGCCGTGGTGGAGAAGTACATGGACAAGGTCAACGCCAAGCTGGGCACCGACTATAAGCTGTTCAACTACTACGGCGCACCCGATGCTGACCGCGTCATCGTCGCCATGGGCTCCATCTGCGACGTGGCGGAGGAGGTCATCGACTATCTGAACGCCCACGGCGAGAAGGTGGGTCTGGTGAAGGTGCGCCTGTTCCGTCCCTTCGCCGCCGAAAAGCTCATCGAGGCGATCCCCGCCACCGCCAAGAAGATCGCCGTTCTGGATCGCACCAAGGAGCCCGGCTCCCAGGGCGAGCCTCTGTATCAGGACGTGGTCACCGCCCTTGCCAACGCCGGCAAGAACGACGTGCAGGTCATCGGCGGCCGCTACGGTCTGGGCAGCAAGGACACGCCTCCCGCCTCCGTCTTTGCCGTGTACAGCGAGCTGAAGAAGGACGAGATGAAGCGTCAGTTCACCATCGGCATCGTGGACGATGTGACCAACCTGTCTCTGCCCGAGGACGCCAACTGTCCCAACACCGCCGCAGAGGGCACCATTGAGTGCAAGTTCTGGGGTCTGGGCGGCGACGGTACCGTGGGTGCCAACAAGAACTCCATCAAGATCATCGGCGACCACACCGACAAGTACGTGCAGGCGTACTTCCAGTACGACTCCAAAAAGACCGGCGGCGTGACCATCAGCCACCTGCGCTTCGGCGACAAGCCCATCCGCAGCCCCTACTACATCAACAAGGCGGACTTTGTGGCGTGCCACAACCCCAGCTACGTTATCAAGGGCTTCAAGATGGTGCAGGATGTCAAGCCTGGCGGCGTGTATATGATCAACTGCCAGTGGGACTTCGACGAGCTGAACCACCACATGGACGCCGCCTCCAAGCGGTACATCGCCCAGAACAATATCCAGCTCTACACCATCGATGCCATTGATCTGGCCATCGAGATCGGCATGGGCAAGCGCAACAACACCATCCTCCAGTCCGCGTTCTTCTCTCTGGCGAAGGTCATGCCCGAGGCAGAGGCCATCACCTACATGAAGGAGAAGGCAAAGGCGTCCTATCTGAAGAAGGGTCAGGACATCGTGGACATGAACTACAAGGCCATCGATCTGGGTGCCACCGCCTATAAGAAGATCGACGTGCCCGCCGACTGGGCGAACGCCGTGGACACCAAGGAGCCCAAGCAGCTCAAGGGCAAGCCCGAGCTGGTGAAGATGGTCAAGGAGATCCTGGAGCCCGTGGGCAAGATGGACGGCGACAGCCTGCCCGTCTCCGCCTTTGTGGATCATGTGGACGGTCAGTTCGAGCTGGGTGCCGCCGCTTACGAAAAGCGCGGCGTGGCGGTCTCCGTCCCCACCTGGGACGCTGAGAAGTGCATCCAGTGCAACCAGTGCGCCTACGTCTGCCCCCACGCCACCATCCGTCCCTTCGCGCTGACCGCCGACGAGGCCGCCAAGGCTCCCGAGGCCGCCAAGATCGTGGACGTGAAGGCCGGCAAGGGCAAGGGCGAGTACAAGTTCACCATGGCGGTCAGTCCTCTGGACTGCATGGGCTGCGGCGTCTGCATCGGTGCCTGCCCCGTGAATGCACTGACCATGGTGGCACAGGAGGGCGAGCTTGCCCAGCAGGATGTGTTCGACTACTGCGTGGCAGAGGTTGCCGAGAAGAAGGATATGCAGGACAACACCGTCAAGGGCAGCCAGTTCAAGCAGCCCATGCTGGAGTTCTCCGGCTCCTGCGCCGGCTGCGCCGAGACCAGCTATGCCCGTCTCGTCACCCAGCTGTTCGGCGACCATATGTACATCTCCAACGCCACCGGCTGCTCCTCCATCTGGGGCGGTCCCGCGGCTACCTCTCCCTACTGCACCAATAAGGACGGCCACGGCCCCGCATGGTGCAACTCCCTGTTCGAAGACAACGCCGAGCACGGTCTGGGTATGTTCACCGGTCAGAACAAGATCCGCGAGGATCTGGCGGACAAGACCCGCCAGCTGATCGCCGTGGAGTGGGCGCGTCCCCAGCTAAAGGCCGCCGCACAGGCGTGGCTGGATACCATGGCTGACGGCACCGCCAACGCCGAGCCCGCCAAGGCTTACGTCAAGGCACTGGAGGAGAGCATCAGCACCGTGGAGGAGCTGGCTGCCATCCCGCAGTTTGCCGAGCACGCTGCCCAGCTGAAAGCCAAGGGTGCCCTGCTGTGCGACTGCGAGGCTTGCACGCTGGCTGCCGACATCCTCAGCAAGAAGGAATACCTCGCCAAGAAGTCCATGTGGATCTTCGGCGGCGACGGCTGGGCTTACGACATCGGCTACGGCGGACTGGATCACGTCATCGCCTCCAAGCAGGATGTGAACATCTTCGTGTTCGATACCGAGGTGTACTCCAACACCGGCGGACAGGCGTCCAAGGCGTCCAACATCGGTCAGGTGGCACAGTTCGCCGCCGCCGGTAAGGAGGTCAAGAAGAAGAGCCTTTCCGAGATCGCCATGCAGTACGGCTACGTGTACGTGGCACAGGTGGCCATGGGTGCCAACCCCGCCCAGACCATCAAGGCGATCACCGAGGCGGAGGCATACCACGGCCCGTCCCTCATCATCGGCTACAGCCCCTGCGAGATGCACTCCATCAAGGGCGGCATGATGAACTGCCAGAAAGAAATGAAGAAGGCTGTGGACTGCGGCTACTGGAACCTGTTCCGCTACAACCCCGAGGGCGAGAAGAAGTTCACGCTGGACTCCAAGGCTCCCGCTGGCGGCTATCAGGAGTTCCTGATGAACGAGGCGCGGTACTCCCGCCTGACCCGCGAGTTCCCCGAGCGCGCCGAAGTGCTCTTCAAGCGCAATGAGGACGAGGCAAAGGCACGTTACGAGCACCTGCTGAAGCTCATTGATATGTACGACAAGTAATCCCCGCAAAAGAGATCTACCCCCTCTCTTTATCGAAAAAGAGGCTGCCACAGGCAGCCTCTTTTTTGCGTTTTGATAACCCCCTACCGCGCCTCCGCCGTCACACGCCTGTGCCGTCGAACGCCGGGGTGTACGCCTCCTCCGCGGAGGTGCGCTCCTGCACGAAGCCGTCCTCAATGCCGCAGTTCCGCATATACGCCACCGCCGCCCTGTACTCCGCCGCCGTCACGCGCCGGGCAAGGCGGCCGGTCATGTGGGGCGGCGGCGTGTACTGGCTCATCAGCGACACCGCCACGTCCCCCGGCGCGAACGTCTCCGCCAGCCAGTCCAGCACCCGCCGGGTGTTGTCCAGATACCCCGGCAGCACCAGATGGCGCACGATGACGCCACGGCGCATCAGCCCGTTCCCGTCGTAGACGGGACGCCCCGTCTGGCGGAACATCTCTCGTATGGCGTCGCACGCCACCGGGAAATAGTCCTCCGCCCCGGACAGCTCCCGCGCCAGAGCACCGTCGCTGTACTTCAGGTCGGGCAGCCACACGTCCACCTTTCCTTCCAGCAGGCGCAGCGTCTCCACCCTCTCGTACCCGCCGCAGTTATAGACCACCGGCACCGGCAGCTTCGGCTCCAGCGACGGCAGGATCCACGGGAGAAAATGGGTGGGCGTCACCAGTTCGATGTTGTGGGCACCCTGACCGAGCAGCTCAAAATAGATCTCCCGCAGCCGCTCCGGCGTAATGTCCCTGCCCTGCCCTCCGGCGGAAATATCCCCGTTCTGGCAGTAGCTGCACCGCAGCGTACACCCGGAGAAAAACACCGTCCCCGCGCCGTTTTTGCCGGAGATAGGCGGCTCCTCCCAGTGGTGCAGTGCGGCGCGCGCCACGCGCAGCCCGGCGGGCATACGGCAGAAGCCCGCCCCCGTTTTCCCGTCCCGCTCCGCGCCGCAGCTGCGGGGACACAGCGTACATTTCATACGCTGCGGATATCGAAGTCCGGGCCCAGATCGCCTGCCATCCAGTGGCGGCGGCACAGCCCGATGTACTTGTCGTTGGCACCCAGCACCACCTGCGCGCCCTCCTTCACCACCTGTCCGTTCTCGTCGAACCGGGCGTTAAACGCCGCTTTTTTGCCGCACCAGCAGATGGTTTTGACCTCCTCCAGCTTGTCCGCCAGCACCAGAAGATGGTAGCTGCCGGGGAAAAGCTCGCCCTTGAAATCCGCCCGCAGACCGTAGCAGATCACGGGAATATCGCACTCGTCCACCAGATGCACGAGGTAGTAGACCTCGTCCTTCGTGAGAAACTGCGCCTCGTCGATGATGATGCAGGCGTAGGTCTTCAGCTCCTCCTCCGGCATGGCGCGCATCTCGTCGAAGTAGATGCACGGGTGCTTCAGACCGATGCGGGAGTAGACCATGTGGTCGCCGTCGCGGGTGTCCAGACGGGGCTTCACCAGCAGCGTCGCCTGTCCCCGCTCCTCATAGTTGAACCGCGCCATCAGCGCGTTTGCGGTCTTGCTGGAGCCCATGGCTCCGTACTTGAAATAGAGCTGTGCCATCCCTTTTCTCCTCCACTGATTCACGGTATTTATAGCGATTTTCTCGTTAATTCACACGTTTTCCGAACTTTCTTCCCGCAAAGCGGCGGTGAACGCCTTGAAGGCGGAGGGGATCGCCTTCGCCTCCATCGCCGCCTCGTCCGCCCACAGCCAGTCCGGTTCTCCATCGCCCTCCACATCCAGCAGGTAGCCGGTCATCTCCCACCGGCGGTGGGTGAACTGGTGGGCGGCGCGGAGCGTTCTGCGCCAGCCCCTGACGCGCAGTCCCCACGCGGAAAGCTGTTGTGCCGCAAGGGTTTCCGGCAGTTCTCCCTCTGCGTGGGGGAACTCCCACAGCCCCGCCAGAAGCCCGCTGTCGCCGCGGCGGCGGATCGCCGTTTTGCCGTCCTGCCGGGTGAGGACGAACACCGTCAGCCTGTCCGTGGAGCGGGCGGTGCTTTTCTCCCGCAGGGGCAGGGTGTCCTGAATCCCCGCAGCCCTTGCGCGACAATGGTTTGCGGCGGGGCAGACATCGCATTTCGGCTTTTTCGGCAGGCAGATCTCCGCGCCCAGATCCATGAGAGCCTGGTTGAAATCGCCGGGTCTGCGGGCGGGCATCACGTCCGCGAGGGCGCGGCGGAACTTATCGCGTGTCCGCGTGTCGAGGACATTCTCCCCGCAGGCGGTGAGTCGCGCCGCGATACGCAAAACGTTGCCGTCCACGGCGGGAACGGCTTGGTTAAAGGCGATAGACAGGATAGCACCGGCGGTATAATCTCCGACACCGGGGAGCTTTATCAGTTCATTGTACGTCTGCGGCATACAGCCGCCGTGCTGCGTGACCATGACCTGCGCCGCCCTTTGCAGGTTGCGGGCGCGGCTGTAATACCCCAGCCCCTGCCACAAGCGCAGCAGCTGCTCCTCCGGCAGACGGGAGAGCGTCAGAATATCGGGGGCGGCGTCCAAAAACCGCGAAAAATAGGGCATTACCGCCTGCACGCGGGTCTGTTGCAGCATGATCTCCGACACCCAGGTGCGGTAGGGGGAGACCTCCTCCCGCCACGGCAGGGTGCGGCGATGCCGGTCGTACCACGGCAGCAGCACGCCGGGAATGGGTTGCAGAATTTCAGTAAAAGTCATTTGAGTTCGTTGAATATTGGGTTAAAATGGATAGGTATTTCGGCGCGTGTCCAGTGGAACACAGTACGGTAAACCACGTTGTACTTCAAGTTGTACTGCGTATCACCACGTCACAGGGGGACGTTGAACCGGGAGGCGAAGCCGCAGCGGCGGCAAAATTCCTCGGCGGGCTGGCGGCAGTCGAAGCCCCGGAGGATTTTTTGCGCTCGGTCGGAGGTCAGAATTTCGTCTATGCTCTGGGTAAAAAGGTTCCCCAAGGGGATATGTCCTTCGCCGTCCAAACAACAGGGAACTACCGTTCCGTCGCAAAGCACCGCGATTTGGCGGCGGAGCCCGTAGCAGAACTGTGCGTCGGGGCCGCGGTAGGCGGGATCGCCCGGCCAGTGGAATTTGTCCGCGTTTTCCACAAAGAGGTGGGGGAGCAGCCGGCGGCTGCCCTTTCTGTCCGTGGGCAGGGAGGCCATGTCACGGCGGGCAAATTGACCGATGAGGGATTCGATTTCCCCGTTCCGAATGTCGCCGCCGCCGCGATTCCACAGGCGCAGGATACAGGTCACGCCGCCCTCGGAGAGCGTCACGGCACTTTCCACACAGCCGCGGATATAGTCCGGCAGCGTCAGGGGGGTGCGGTTCGCCTCGTATGCGTGGAGGGAGATGTGCACCCGGTGGAGACAGGGGGCGGCGCGGAGAATCGGTAGTTTTTCCGGCAAAAGGAAGCCGTTTGTGGTCAAACAGACCCGAAAATCCAACGCACAGCAGACGGACAGCAGCTCGGACAACTGGGGGTGGAGCAGCGGCTCGCCCATGACGTGCAGGTAGAGGTACCGGGTGTGGGGGCGGAGCTTTTCCGCCAGCTGCGCGAAGTCGCCGGGGGACATGGCGGTGGGTGCGCGCCGGGTGCCGGGGCAGAAGTCGCAGCGGAGATTGCAGATGTTGGTGATCTCCACATAGGCGCGTTGGAGCAAGGGCGTCGCCCCCTTTCATCGGGTGGTTTTTTGTTATTATAGCATAGGCGGGGGGATTTGGGAACAGGCTTCGAGGGGGGGATAATTATTCGCTGCGCGCCGTATATTATTCATTGGAGCGGCGGGGGACGGGGTGGAGGGGCGATAAGAGGGGTGATTTTGGGTGGGGGAGCGTTTCATATGTTTGGTACATTCGGAACTAAAAAACCGGGAAGTTTCGAAAAAATATGGATTTTTTCGCATAAATCGGTACCGGAAACGGCAAATACGGTTGCATTTCTCCGCCGGGTATGGTACGGTATAGGCGGAAGGAATAACGCCCCTGCGGGCGAAATACGGAAAATCACAGGAGGTACGACCATGAAGTATCCGAAAACCGGCAGCGAGGTCTATATGAGCCTGAATCTGTCCAACACCATGCTCACCGGCATCGGTAAGGGCACCATCACCCGCGAGGAAGTCTCCGCCAGCTATCTGAAGCGGCTGTTTGCGGAGCACGGCGTCATCGTTTCCGCCAAGCCGGAGCAGCGGCGGCTGCTGGAGATCGTCAACGATCGCTATGACCTGGGCTTGGAGCTGCCGGAGCAGCTGAAGCTGTTCCAGCTGTCCGAGGAGCACCGCCGGCTGGTGGTGGTGGAGGTGTCCGGCCTGCGGCGCAAGGGCGGTTCCCTGCTGCCGGAGTACACCGAGGAGGAGTTCAACGAGGCGACGTTCGCCTTCGTGAAATACTACGTGCAGGGCACGCACTACGACACGCTGGTGGAGGAAAACAAGAAGCTGAAATTCGAGCTGGAGCAGGAGCTGGAGTGGAGAAACCGGACGGACAACGGCTGAGATCAGAATAGGAAAAGAACGCCCGATGGGCGTTCTTTTTTTTGCCGCGGCGGCGGGAGGGTCAGTTGTAGTAGTTGGTTTCGTCGGTGAGTGCCATGGGGAGTCCGTTGTGGTAGACGGGGAGGGTCGTGAATTTGAAGCGGCTGGCGCGGTGGAGGGCGTCGATGCGCTCCTTTACGGCGGGGTCCACCACGCCGCGGCGCACGTACTCGTTCACCGCGTGGTAGGTGAAGCCCAGATTGTCCTCGTCCGTCTTGCCGGTAAGCCCGTCAGAGGGCGGCTTGATGAGGAATTTTTCCGGCAGCCCCAAGGCCCGTCCAAGGGCGATGACCTCCTCCGTGGTGTACATCCCCAAGGGGGAGAACGCACCGGCACTGTCGCCGTAAATGGTGCAGTAGCCCACCCAGTCCTCGCTGAGATTGCTGGTGTTGATGACGATGCCGCTGTCCAGCGACTGCGCCACGGCGTAGAGCGTCGCCATACGGATGCGGCTGGGGAGGTTCACCACGGTCTGGCGGCTGGGGGTGATGCCCGCCTTTTCCATTTCGGTGAGGACACCCTGCACCGCGTCGCGGATATTGATGGTGGTGTGGGGCAGGTGCAGGTGCTCCACCAGCGCACGGGAGTAGTCGATGTCCGGCTGCTCACCGTCGGGCAGGAGGACGCCGAACACGTTGTCGCGCCCGTATGCCGCCACGGCAAGTGCCGCCACGGTGGAGCTGTCCTTGCCGCCGGAGATGCCGATGACGGCGGTTTTGCCGTGACAGGCGGTCATCTGCTCCGCCATCCATTCCAGCAGACCCGCCAGCTGCGTCTGGGGGTTAAATTCCATAGAGATACCTCCTTTTGCGGTTTTTGTGGCTTTATTGTAACGCACCGGGGGAGGTTTTGCAAGAGGTCAGCCGAGGAGGGCGGTCACGTCTGCGGCGGTGAGGGTGGGCTGGAGTGCCAGCGTGATGGCGGTGCCGAGGAGCGCGCCCATGTCGCGGATGCGGCGGTCGATGTCCTGGGGCGTGACGAACAGCCCGGAGGGGGCGGCGTCCTCATCGCCGCAGAGGGCGGCACCGTCGATGACCGTGGGGACGCCCACGGCGACCACCGGAAGGCGGAGCGTCCGCGCGTTGACCGCCTTGCGGTGGTTGCCCACGCCGCTGCCAGGGGTCAGTCCCGTGTCGGAGAGCTGGACGGTGGCGCAGAGACGGCGGCGGCTGCGCGCCGCCAAGGCGTCGATGACGATGACGACGGCGGGGCGGATGTGCGCCGCCGCGCCGCGGATCAGCTCCAGCGTCTCCACGCCGGTGGCGGAGAGAACGCCGGGGCGAAGGGACGCTACCGGACGGAGCCCGGCGAACTGGCGGGGCATCGCCTGAAGCAGATGGCGGGTGACGAGAAGGTGCTCCAGCGCGGCGGTGCCCACGGCGTCGGGGGTCATGGCACTGTTGCCCAGCCCCACCACCAGCGCGGTGCCCTCGCCGGGAGGGAGGAGGGCGCGAAGCTCACGGGAGAGACAGGCGGCGGCGCGGGGCAGGAGGGGCTCCTGCCGGGAGAGGAGGGGACGGAGATCCACGGTGACGTAGGCTCCGGGGGGTCTGCCCAGGAGGGCGGCTCCGGCATCGGTGGCGACGCGGATGCGGGTGACGGGACAGCCGCAGTGGAGGCTTTCCGTCCTGGTGACGCCGGTGCCGGGGGAAAAAATATCGCGGGAGGAGGACAGCTCCTCGGCGGTCTCCACCGCCAGATCTGTGCGGGAAAGGGTCATAATAGTGGCTGATGCTCCCTTCTGAACACAAAATATTGTGGCTTTCCCGTAGCTTGACCGGGTGAAAGGCTTTTATACAAAAACTGTCGTGGAAATTGCAAAAAAGTCTTGCATTTTCCGGGCAAAGATGCTAAAATATCATCCTGCGTGGAAGTTTATCTTTTCACGGCAATCAAAATTCATGTCGGGGAGGTGTTTGGTTTGCCGAATATCAAGTCTGCTAAGAAGCGTGTTTTGGTGGCAGAGGCGAGAAATGCTCGCAACAAAGCCAATAAGTCCGCACTGAAGACTGCTATCAAGAAGTTCGAGGCTGCTGCCGTTGAAGGCAATCGCACCGAGGCCGAGG
>URXW01000017.1 GCA_900551995.1 uncultured Eubacteriales bacterium | reverse complement strand
TAACGGCATTATTGCAGGCTGTCGAGAAAAGCCGACGGCTTTTTCGACAGCCTGAGAAAAGAACCGCCCGCGGGCGGTTCTTTTCTGTTGCACTATCCCGCGCCCCGTATTATAATGTTCAAAAACGGGAACGAGGTGGTTATTATGACCTATGGCTTTATCGGCACCGGCAATATGGGCGGCGCGTTGGCGCGGGCACTGACCAAAAGCGTGGAGGCGCAGTCGGTGCAGCTTTGCAACCGCAGCCCGGAGAAGGCGAAGCGGCTGGCGGAGGAGCTGGGCGCACGGCTGACGCTGCTGCCGGAGGATGTGGCGGCGGACTGCGACGTGGTGTTTCTGGGCGTGAAGCCCCATCTTCTGCTGGAGCTGCTGGCGGAGCTGCGCCCCGTGCTGGACGGGCGGCGGGAGAAGCCACTGCTGGTGTCCATGGCGGCGGGTGTGACGATTGCCGCCATTGAGCAGGCCGTCCCCGGCTGCCCGGTGCTGCGTATTATGCCCAACACCGCCTGCGCCGTGGGCGCGGGACTGACGCTCTACGCCCGTAACGATCTGGTGACGGAGGAGAGCATGGCGGACTTCCTGGCGGCGATGTCCGCCTCCGGGCGGATGGAGCCGCTGCCGGAGAGCCTGATCGACGCGGGCAGTGCCGTGGCGGGCTGCGGCGGTGCCTTCGCCTGTCTCTTTATGGAGGCGTTGGCGGACGGTGCCGTGGCCTGTGGACTGCCCCGTGACAAGTCCAATACCTTTGCCGCCCAGATGCTGCTGGGCGCGGCGCAGCTGTCGCTGGAGAGCGGCAAGCCCTTCGGAAAGATGAAGGACGAGATATGCTCCCCCGGCGGCACCACCATCGCCGGCGTCCGGGCACTGGAGGAGGGCGGTTTCCGCGCCGCCGCCATGAACGCCGTTATCGCGGCATACGAAAAAACGCTGGAGCTGAAAAAGTAAACGAAAAAAAGACCGCCCACGGGCGGTCTTTTTTTCGCTTACTTTCCGTACAGGCAGTAGATGAGCCAGTTCAGAAACCGGGCGGGCAGCACCTTTGCCAGAAACGTGAAGAATTTGTAGTCGAAGCGGATGGCGTACAGCGGGTGGCGGCTGCCGTCCCGCAGGGCGACGGAGGCGATGTACGCGCCCGCCTTGGCGGGCTCCATGCCCGTCTCCTCGTCGTGCTCCATGCGCTGGACGGAGCGGCTGATACGCCCGTGGTAGATGTCGTCGCCGGTGACGATCTTCTTCCGCGCAGCGGTGAAGCCTGTGCGGATGTCGCCGGGCATGACGGCGCAGACGGTGACACCGAAGGGGCGCAGCTCATTCGCCAACGCCATGGAGTAGGCGTTCACCGCCGCCTTGGTGGCGGAGTAGTACGCCTGGAAGGGGATGGGCACCGGCGCGGCAACGGAGCTGAGGTTCACGATGCGCCCGCGTCCTGCCTGCCGCATAAGGGGCACCACGGCGCGGTTCATGTTCACCATGCCGAAGAAGTTCACGTCGAACAGCTTCTTGGCGTCCTCCGTCTCCGTGCACTCGATGGCACCGGAGATGCCGAAGCCCGCGTTATTCACCAGAATGTCGATATGTCCCTCCGCCGCCATGACCTGCGCTACGGCATCGCGGACGGCGTGCTCGTCGGTCACGTCGGCGGAGATGTGGTGCAGACCCTCCGTGCCCTCGGCGCGGCGGGACAGCTCGTACACGGTGCAGCCCGCATGACGCAGGGCAAGGGCAGTGGCCTTGCCGATGCCGGAGGTGCCGCCGGTGACGATGGCGACCCTGCGCTCACTCACGGGACATCACCTCCCCGATGATGTCCATGGCCTCGTCCAGCAGGGCTTCCGTGTGGGTCGCCATGTAGCTGGTGCGGAGCAGAGCCTCGCCCTCCGGCGTGGCGGGGGGCAGGGTGGGGTTCACGTACACGCCCCGGTCATAGATGTCCGCCGCCACGCGCAGGGTGCGGTACGTCTCGTAGGTGTAGATGGGGATGATGGGCGTGGGAGCTTCCAACGCTGAGGGGCGGATGGTCAGGCCGCGCTCCGTCAGACCCTTTCGGGCGTACAGGCTCAGTGCCCGGAGACGCTCCGGAAGCTCCGGGTGCTTTTCCAGCTTTTGCAGAGCTGCCAGTGCCGTGGCGCAGTTGGCAGGGGGGATGGAGGCGGAGAAGATGAAGGGGCGGGAGGTGTGACGCACAAACTCCGCCACCTCCGCCGACGCCGCCATATAGCCGCCCAGAGACGCCAGCGACTTGGAGAAGGTGCCCATATATACGTCCACCTCGTCCTCCAGACCGAAGTAGCTGGCGGTGCCGCGCCCGCCCTCGCCCAGCACGCCCAGACCGTGGGCGTCGTCCACCATGACGCGGGCACCGTACTTCTTCGCCAGCGCGCAGATCTCCGGCAGCTTGGCAATATCGCCGCCCATGGAGAACACGCCGTCGGTGACGACGAGCGCGCCCGCCGTCTCCGGCACGCGCTGGAGGCATTTCTCCAGATCCGCCATGTCGCTGTGGCGGTAGCGCAGCATTTTGCCGTAGGACAGCTGGCACCCGGCGTAGATGCTGGCGTGGTTCTCCCTGTCGCAGATGACGTAATCGTGCCGTCCTACCAGCGCGGAGATGATGCCCACGTTGGATTGGAACCCGGTGCCGAAGGTGACGACACCCGGCTTCCGCAGGAACCGCGCCAGCGCGTCCTCCAGCGCAAGGTGCATTTCCAGCGTACCGTTCAGAAACCGGGAGCCGGAGCAGCCGGTGCCGTACTGCTCCAACGCCTTGATACCTGCCTCAATGATCTCCGGGTCGGTGGTCAGCCCCAGATAGTTGTTGGAGCCAAGCATGATGCGCCGCTTGCCCTCCATCATCACCTCTACGTCCTGACGGGATTGCAGTGCGTGGAAGTAGGGGTACAAGCCCTTCTCCTTCAGCTCACCTGCCAGAGAGGGGGCGTAGCATTTCTCGAAAATATCCATATTTTACCTCTCTATCTAATATAATATATAAGATTACATTGTATTTTTAGGATAAAAATATTATATAGACAGAAAGCCCCCTTGTCAATGGGTACTTCGTTTAGTGGTTGTCCCCGCCGATGGCGTCCAACAGTCGCAGGATCCCGCGGCTCAGTGCCGCCGCCCCGCATACGGTGCAGATCACAGAAATCGTTGTCATAGCGCGTTCCTCCTTTGTGCGTTTTCTATATTGTGCCAGAGGAGGTGTCCCGAAAAACGGACAGTGATGCGGCGGGACGAAAAAAGGAACCGCACAGAGCGGTTCCTTTTATGCTCTTGGGAGCGGAGTTACATGGCCTTGATGATCTCCACGATCTCCGCGCCGATGCGCTTCTGCGCCTCCACGGTGGCAGCACCGATATGGGGCGTGCAGGACACCATGGGATGGCTGTACAGAGCCTTGTTGGAGGTGGGCTCGTCGGCGTACACGTCCAGACCGGCAGCGCGCACCTTGCCGGACTCCAGCGCGGCCAGCAGAGCCGCCTCGTCCACGTTGGCACCGCGGGAGGTGTTGATGATCACAACGCCGTCCTTCATCTTGGCGATGCTCGCCTCGTTGACCAGCGCACCGCCGTCCACGGCGGGAGCGTGGAGGGAGATGAAGTCGGAGGTGGCCAGCAGCTCGTCCATGCTTACATAGGGGATGCCCAGCTTCTCGGAGACGGCGGCGTTGGGATGACGCGCAAAGGCGACAACGTTCATGCCGATGGCCTTCGCCATCACGCCCAGATGCTGACCGATGCGGCCGAAGCCCACGATACCCAGCGTCTTGCCCTGGAGCTCGATGCCCTTGCCGTAGGTCTTTTTCTCCCACTTGTCCTCGCGCATGGTGTGACCGGCGATAGAGATATAGCGGGTGCAGGCGAACATATGACCCATCGCCAGCTCTGCCACGGACTGGGAGGAGGCGTTGGGGGTATTCTTCACGTCGATGCCGTTTTCCTTGGCGTAAGCCACGTCGATATTGTCCACGCCCACGCCGCCGCGGATGAGGAGCTTCAGACGGCTGCCCTTCGCCTCGTCAATGTGGTTGGCGCGCACCTTCGTCTTGGAGCGGACGACGGCAACGTCGAAATCGCGCAGAGCCTTGCCCAGCTGATCCGGCTCGTAGAACTGCTCCACCACCTCGTGACCCAGCTCGCGCAGCTGCGCCATAGCGGTCTTGTCCATACCGTCAGTAACCAGAATACGCATGATACTTCTCCTTTATAATAGACGTTTTATGAAAAGAATGATACGGAAAGGGGGATCGCCGCCCCCCTTCCGATCCTGTTTTACTTGTGCTCTGCCTCGAACTTCGTCAGGAACTCCACCAGAGCCTGTGCACCCTCGATGGGCATGGCGTTGTACACGCTGGCGCGCAGACCGCCCACGGACTTGTGACCCTTCAGATTGTCGAAGCCGGCCTCCTTGGAGGCAGCCACCACGGCGGTGTCCAGATCCTTGTCGCCGGTGACGAAGGGAATGTTCATCAGGCTGCGATCCTCAGGCACCACGGCACCCTTGAACAGCTTGGAGCTGTCCAGGAAATCGTAGATGACCTTCGCCTTGGCGATGTTGCGCTTTTCCATCTCCGCCAGACCGCCGTTGTCCAGCAGATAGCGGAACACCTTGCCGCAGCAGTAGATCGCCCAGCAGTTGGGGGTGTTGTACATGCTGTCGTTATCGGCGTGGGTCTTGTACTTCAGGTAGACGGGGGTCTTGGGATCCAGATCGTCGCGGATCAGATCGTCGCGGATGATCACGACTGCCATGCCGGCGGGGCCCACGTTCTTCTGAACGCCCGCCCAGATCAGACCGTAGTCGGACACGTTGCAGGGACGGGAGAGGAACATGGAGGACTGATCCGACACCAGCACATGACCCTTGGTGTTGGGCAGCTTGTTCCAGGTGGTGCCGTTGATGGTCTCGTTCTCGCAGATGTAGACGTAGTCGGCGTCCTCGGGAATGTCCAGATCGGAGCAATCGGGGATGTAGGAGAAATTCTTGTCGGCGGAGGAGGCAATGATCTGCACCTCGCCATACTTCTTGGCCTCGGCAATCGCCTTCTTGGACCACGCGCCGGTCTCCACATAGCACGCCTTGCCGTTCTTCATCAGGTTCATGGCGACCATGGCGAACTGCACCGTGCCGCCGCCCTGAATGAACAGCACCTTGTAGTTGTCGGGAATGTTCATCAGCTTACGCAGATCGGCTTCCGCATCCGCCGCGATCTGCTGGAACACCTTGGAGCGGTGGCTCATCTCCATGACGCACATACCGCTGCCGCGGTAGTTCATCATCTCATCGCGGATCTCCTCCAGCACGGGCTCCGGCATCATGGCGGGGCCGGCGGAGAAATTGAAAGTACGACCGTATTTCATTTGGTTTTCCTCCTGTTCATAATAGTCACCTGGCACATATTTGTGCACGCTGACAATCGGTACTTATAGTATACGGCAAAGAGACGGCAGAATCAACAGCAAAAATGAAAAAAAGTCAGATAAACTCAAAGATTTTCAGCCTGCGGGAGCTTCTGCGGACGGTCATTTGACAGGGAAGCACATAGATGGTAGAATAGCCGCTGCAAAGAAACTGCAAAAGAAAACAGCCGCCGTCCCTTAGGACGGCGCGTAAGTGAGGGCGATGGCATGAGGGACAAGGTGAGAGCGCGAGTACAGCATATGAGCCTGTACGTGACCGCGCTGCTGAAATGGCTGGCGGTGGGCGCGCTGGTGGGCGGCGTAGGCGGCTTTGTGGGCGCGGCATTCCATCTGGGCGTCAACTACGCCACCAACGTGCGTATGACGCACCCGTGGGTGCTGTACCTGCTGCCCTTGGGCGGCGTGATCATCGCTGCGCTGTACCGGCTCTGCCGCCTGGAGGGGGCGGGCACCAACGCCGTGATCGAGTCCGTCCACTTCGGGAAGAAGGTTCCCACACTGCTGGTGCCCCTGATCTTCGTCGCCACCGTCATTACCCACCTGTGCGGCGGCAGTGCCGGACGAGAGGGCGCGGCACTGCAGATCGGCGGCGGCATCGGCTACCGTACCGGTACGCTGCTGCATCTGGGGGAGAAAGATCTGCCTCTGGCGACCCTGTGCGGCATGAGCGGCGTGTTCGCCGCCCTGTTCGGTACGCCCCTGACCGCCACCATCTTCGCACTGGAAGTCATCAGTGTGGGCGTGCTGTACTACGCGGGGCTGCTGCCCTGCCTCACCGCCTCCCTTACGGGCTACTATATCGCCCTCCTTATGGGCGTGGAGCCCACCCGCTTCACCGTGGCTATGCCGGAGCTGCACTGGCCGACGCTGGGGCTGGTGGCGGTGCTCGCCATAGGCTGCGCCATGGTGAGCATCGTATTCTGCAAGGGGCTGCATCTTGTGGAGCACGCCGCCGTCCGGTGGCTGAAGGACCCCTTCCTCCGCGCCGCCGTGGGCGGAGGGATCATCGTGGCTGCCACGCTGCTGCTGGGCACCACGGACTACAACGGCGCGGGCATGGACGTGATCCAGCGCGCGCTGGAGGGCGAGGCGGCAGCATGGGCGTGGCTTTTGAAGCTGGCGTTCACCGCCGTGACCATCGGCTGCGGCTTCAAGGGCGGCGAGGTGGTGCCCTCCTTCTTCGTGGGAGCCGCCTTCGGCTGCGTGTTCGGCGGACTGCTGGGGCTGCCGCCGGCGTTCGCCGCCGCCATCGGGCTTGTGGCGGTGTTCTGCGGCGCGGTGAACTGCCCCGTGGCGTCCGTTATCCTCAGCATTGAGCTGTTCGGCTCCGCCGGTATCGTCTATTTTGCCGCCGCCTGCGCCCTGAGCTACGTGCTCTCCGGGTACTGCGGACTGTACAGCAGCCAGACGATCCTCTACTCCAAGCTGCGGGCGGAGTTCATCAACGTCCACACCAAGGAGTGACCTCTGCGGGAGCCTCCCGCCGACGCTGTATTATTTCCCCGAAGACCTCGGTGCCGCCGAGGGTTTCGCGTTTTGTAAGAAAAGATTAATCGTTCGTTCACATGATTCCCGTAAAATCGTGGTATCCTGCTGGTAGTACGAAGGAAGGGAGTGTTCCCGTGAAGCGGACTCTCACCGACAAGCAGAAAAAAACGTTGTCCATACTGGCGATCGTCATATTCGTCCTGCTGTCGGCTGCACTGGCGTGGTTCGTGGGTCGTCCCATTATCCGCTTTGCCCGGCAGCCGGAGCAGTTCCGCGCATGGGTGGACAGCCACGGTGCGTGGGGGCCGCTGGCTTACGCCGCCATGGTGTTTTTGCAGGTGGTGGTGGCGGTCATCCCCGGAGAGCCGCTGGAGATCGCCGGCGGCTATGCCTTCGGCGCGTGGGTGGGTACGCTGCTGTGTCTCGCCGGCGCGGTGCTGGGCAGCGCGGCGGTGTTCGCCCTGGTGCGCCGCTGGGGACGGGGCATCGTGGAGGTGTTCTTCCCGGCGGACAAGCTGGAAAAGCTCCACTTTCTCCTGCATACCTCCCCCAAGCGCACGGCACTTTTCTGGCTGATCTTCACCGTCCCCGGCACGCCCAAGGATCTCCTCTGCTATTTTGCGGGGCTGACCGATCTGCCGTGGGGCACATGGCTGCTCATTGCCACCGTGGGGCGGCTGCCCTCCATCGTCACGTCTACCGTGGGCGGCAGCGCACTGGGGGAGCAGAACTACCGCGCCGCCGTGATCGCCTTTGCCATCGCGCTGGCGGTGGCGGCGATGGGATACGTGATCTACCGCGCCGTGTGCAGACGCCACGGCGATACCGGCGAGGGGTCGGACAGCTGAGCTGCGGTGCTTTTCGGTGAAAAACAAAAGGGACGCTTGCCATTTTCCCCGGACTGTGGTATGCTTGCCCCGCAAGCACATGATTCTGTAAGGAGTGTTCACATGGATCCTATTTTCAACATTGAGCTGGGGGATTGCCCCATCTGCCGCGGCAGCGGCGTTATGCACGACGAGCAGGGCTGGTGCCTCTCCGTGGGCTGCATGGACTGCGGCGCGGAGACCGCCAACGCCGAGTACCACACGCCGGAGCAGCGTCTGGAGGCGGCGCGGCAGGTGGCACTGCTGTGGAACATGGGTAAGGTCATCCACACGGGTGCCAGCGACTGACCCGCCGCCGCGGAAAACCACGAAAAAACACCACTCTCCCGGTGACGCCGGGGGAGTGGTGCTTTATTATGAGGGTGAATACGGGGAATGGCTTGACAGGGGGCGGATTCATGGGTACAATGGGCAAAAATGCTGTCCGCCGCAGGCGCGGCGGGCTAAGGAGGTACGCTTGTATGAATATCGGATTGCTGGGCTTTGGCGTAGTGGGCGGCGGCGTGTGGGAGCTGTGCGCCGGGCGGGAGGACATCCGCGTGGCGCGTGTGCTGCTGCGTAGTGCCAAGGCGGGTTTGCCGGAGGACGTGTGTACCTTCGATGTGAACGACATTCTCAACGACGACGCCATCGACACGGTGGTGGAGGTCATGGGCGGGCTGCACCCGGCGTATGAGTACGTCACCGCCGCCATGGAGCGGGGCAAGCACGTGGTCACCGCGAACAAGGCGTTGGTCGCCGCCTATTACGGCGAGCTGACCGCTCTGGCGGCGAAGCAGGGCGTGGCTCTGCGGTGTACGGCGGCGGTGGGCGGCGGTATCCCGTGGCTGACGAATCTGGAGCGCGTAAAGCGGCTGGACACGGTGTGCGCCGTGGGCGGCATTATGAACGGCACCACCAACTTCATCATGGACGCCATGCACCGCGCCCCGGTGGATTTCCCCGCCATCCTCAAGGAAGCGCAGGAGCTGGGCTACGCCGAGGCGGATCCCTCCGCCGACATTGACGGCGACGACATCCGGCGCAAGCTGTGTATCTCCGCCAACGTCGCCTTTGACGTGCTGCTGGACGAGACCGCCATCCCCACCTTCGGCATCCGGACGGTGACAGCGTCGGATATTGCGGCGTTCCAGCATCACGGCTTCGTCTGCAAGCTGCTGGCAAGAGCTGAGCGGGCGGAGGACGGCGTGTGCGCCTACGTGGAGCCGACGCTGGTGGCGGCGAACGATCTGGAGGCGGCAGTGCCCGCCAACTACAACCTCATCACCTATGAGGCGGAAAGGCTGGGGCGGCAGAGCTTCTACGGGCAGGGCGCGGGGCGGTTCCCCACCGCCAGCAACGTGGTGCAGGACTGCCTGACGGTACTGGGCGGCAAGCGCGGGTTCTATACGGACAGGGCGGAGGCGGTGTTCTCCGCCAGCGCGGAGGCGCATCCCTACTATGTGCGTACCGCCGCGCCGGACGACTTTCTCCGGGAGCACACGGCGGAAACGTGGGAGAACGGCGCGGTCATCACCGGCGCGGTGGATACCTACGAAATGCTGTCGTGGGCGGCGGCGCAGCGGCAGCGCGACCCCGCCGCATTTGTCGCCGGCATCCGATAAATCGCGAATACCAACGGGGAGAGAGCGGGGAATTTTGCCGAAAAGCCGTTGACAGACACCGGCAGCGCGGTGTATACTCAGTGTGCTGCCTGTAAGGCAGCATAAAGTGAATAAGATCCGGAGAAGTCGTGCGGCTGTCCGCTGTAAAGACCGAGAATGATCGGTCAGGCGGCAGTTTAGAAGGAACTGGGACATAACCCACCGCGAACGGCACTGTGAGCGCAAGGATGCACCGAAACAGCGAAAGCTGTGTGACGAAAGTCAGCCATTGGGCGTAAGCCTGAGAAGGTAGGCGGCAGACGGGGAGCGAAGGCTCCGCGGCGCGAGGCAGGAGAATTGCACGTCGGAGGATCAGGTACAGCGGGCGTTTTCTCCGTATGGGACTGTTATAAAGGAACCACGCTGTTTTTGCATTGCAAAAGCAGCGTTTTTTCTCAGTAAAAACGCACGCCTATCCCTTGTGGGATAGGCGATGCCTTTTGTCAAGCCGGGACGGCGTGCGCCGTCCGGGTTCCAGCGGGCGGGAGGAGATCGTCAGGCTCCTCCGCCCGCTTTTTGTTGCCGTGCGTATACCAATACAAATATAAACAAAGGAGAAGGAGAAATGAAAAAACGAGTGGTATCTCTCCTGCTGGCTCTGGTCATGCTGACCAGTCTGCTTCCCACAGCGGTGTGGGCGGAGGACGCATATTCCGTTGCGCCCGACAGTGAAACGCAGGATGTCCGGCAGGAGCAGGACAAGCAGGACGAACAGGAGAAGCAGGAGCAGGAAAAATCGGAGGAGCAGGACAATCCCGCCCTTGCGCAGCAGCCCATGCTGACCGCCGTCATGCCTGCTGCGGTGACGCCGCAGGGCGCGGGTACGGCGACTGAGCCGTACCTCATCAGAACGGCAGATGAGCTTGCATGGTTGGCACAGGAGGTCAACGCAGGGCGCGGTGCGTCCTGTAATGCTGTCCTCTGCAATGACATTGATCTGAAGAACGAGGAATGGACGCCCATCGGAAAGAGCTCATCCTATGCCTATAAGGACACCTTTGACGGTGGCGGTTATACCATTAGCGGCTTGAAAATCGACAGCACCGACCAATACCAAGCGTTGTTCGGCTATGTGAAGGGCGGCACCATCAAGAATCTGGCGGTGGCGGGCAGCGTGACGAGCAGCAACAAGTATACTGCCGGTATCGTTGCCTATGGCAGTCCGGTGACTGTGAAGAACTGCACCAACAACGTATCCGTTACGGCAAAAAAAGGATATGCTGCCGGTGTGGTGGCGTATGCATACACTAACAGTGAAGTTATGGACTGCACCAATAACGGCGCCATCATCGGCTGCGGAGACTTTGTGGGCGGCATCGTGGGAACAGGCGGCGGCATAAAGACGATTTCGAATTGCTTCAACCGCGGCAGCGTTACCAATGAAGGTACACCCAGCGGCTTTGCCTATTGCACCGGCGGAATTGCGGGTAGCGTCAGCAGCAGCTCCACAGTGACCCGCTGCGGCAACACCGGAGTCGTTACCAGCACCATAAAACGCACCGGCGGCGTGGTAGGCGGGGCAGCGGGAACCATTTCCGCCTGCTTCAACACCGGCACAGTGACCGGCATTTACGGTGTCGGCGGTGTGGCAGGTAGTGCCATCGCAAAGGACGTCAAGATCACGGATTGCTATAACACGGGAGATGTGATCTGCAAGACGCCTTCACCGTCCTTTAAAGATACAAACGCCAAGGGCGTGGGCGGTATCATCGGAGACCCGTCCTCCACCAGCTACACGGGCATCGTACTGACCAACTGCTACAACGCAGGCACGGTGAGAAACAATTACACTACCGCTGACGTCGTTGTGGGCGGTGTTATCGGCAGCAGTGCGGCAAAGAATTACAGCGGTGTCGCAACGCCGAACCTTATCGCCGCCCAAAATTGCTACTATCTCGACACCGCCGGTCTTCCCGGTGACGGCGCAAACGCGTCTGCCGCAGGCATGACCGGTAAGACGGAAGAGCAGCTGAAATCCACGGATCTGGTCGCGGATCTGGGCGGCTCCTATATTGTCAAGGACGGCGATTACCCGATTTTGGGCTGGGAGGATCCCGACGCGGAATACACGGTGAAGTTTACCCTCTCTCCCGCCACCGCCTCGGTGACGGTGAAGCAAGGCGATGCAACGGTCACCCCTGTAAGTGAAGGCAGCTATCAGCTGAAAAACGGTGTATACACGTATGAGGTCTCCGCCGTTGAGTGCCAGACAGAGACTGGCTCTTTTACCGTGGCGTATGCGGGACAGACCATCAGCATTACACTGAAAGAGAAGCTGTATGACGTCAAGTTCACCACTACGCCGGACGATGCGGTGCTGGCGGTGGACGGTCGTACCCCGGAAGCAGACGGACGCACCTACCGGCTGCCTAAATCCGGCAGCCCCTATGCCTATACGCTCAAGGCGTTCGGCTACGAGGACAAGAGCGGCACCTTCACCGTCACGGATGGGGACAACGCACAGACGGTCACCTTGACCAAGCTCCCCACCCAAAAGGTGACGTTCGGTGCGGTGACGGCGGCGGACGACAAGGACATCACCCCTGTGATTTCCGTCACCTGCGCGGCGTGGCCGGAGCAAAAGCTGACCGCCGCTGCGGACGGCAGCTATGGCCTGCCCGCCGGGGAGTACAGCTATGCGGTCTCCTGCGCCGGGTATAAGACGGTAAGGGGTACCTTCACCGTGACGAACACGGCGGTGACCCTCCCGGCGGCACAGCTGGAGGTGCAGACCGCATGGGACGGCACGACCTACACCGAGCCGCAGAAGAATGCGGACGGCGTGTACCTGATCGGTGCACCGGACGAGCTGATGTGGTTCAACAAGAACGCCAAAATGACCGACTCAGCCAAGCTGACGGCGGACATCCGCATCAACGAGGACATAAACGCCGAAGTATCCGCGCTCTATGAGTGGACGCCGATCGGGAAGTACGACAGTGCTAAACGATATGCAGGCACCTTTGACGGCGGCGGACATACCGTCAGCGGTTTGTACATTGCCACAAGCGGTATTGGCTATACCGGCATGTTTGGTTATGCCACGACGGGCAGCAAAATCAGCAACTTAACGCTGTCGGACAGCAAGATCAGCGGAGCAGGAAGTTACACCGGAGGTATCGCCGGCGAGGCTTACGACATGGAGAACTGCCATGTGACAAGCACGGTTACAGTCAGTGGTGCAGCGTATGTCGGCGGCGTGAGCGGCGATCTGGGCGGCACCTTCACACGGTGCTCCAACGCTGCGGTGGTCGTGGCGACGGGAAACAATGTCGGCGGCGTGACGGGTCGTGTGCAGTCCAACGCCTCTACCGCCATGACGGAATGCTTCAACACCGGCTCCGTTACCGGCAATAGCGCGGTAGGCGGTCTGACCGGCAATCTCTACAATGGAGGCACGATCAGTGCCTGCTACAACACAGGAGCAGTGACCGCCAGGGCAGCCGCTGGCACGGCAGGCGGACTTGTGGGCAACTTCCGCTATGGAACGATCGAGAACACTTATCATAGCGGTACGATCAAGGCGGCAAATGTTGGAAGCGTAGCTGGTAAGCTGGAATGGTCCGGCGGTCAAAAAACGCTGACGAACGTTTACGTTTTGAGAGGCTCCATGGAGACTGTGGGCAGCTTCGGCGACTGCACCATCCAAAACGGCACGGCGGTTTCTAAAACGGCAGAGGAGTTAAAGGCGTTGACCCCCGCGGCGCTTGGAGACAAATTCACAGCGGACACCGGAGCCGTCAACAGCGGCTATCCCATCCTGAAATGGCAGACCGGCGGCGCAGCGGAGACTGACCCCGACCAGCCTACTATCGAGGAAGCCGGCTGGGACGGCAAAGCTGCCAAACCCGAGCAGACCGGCGGTGTGTATCAGATCACCACGGCGGCGGAGCTGAAGTGGTTTGCCGATGCGGCAAAGACCACCCCGGAGATCAAGGGTAAGCTGACCGCCGATATTGACCTGAACCACCGGAACTGGACACCCATCGCGGCTTTCTCCGGAGAGCTGGACGGCGGCGGTCATACCGTCAGCAGATTCTATTGCAAGGCGACCGTCACTGCCGCACTGGTTGCCAAGAACTCCGGCACCGTCAAAAATCTTACCGTCGGCGGTAAGGTCGTCGGCGGTGACAACACCGCCGCCATCGCGGCAGAAAACACGGGCATCATCGAAAACTGCACCGCGCTGGTGCAGATCACCGGCGGTAATTACACGGCGGGTATTGCCGCTGTGAACAGCGGCACGGTGCGCCGCTGCACCAACGGCGGCGCAGTCAGCGGCGCACAGTACGTGGGCGGCGTCTGCGGGCAGAACAAGGGCACCAAGACAGTGACCGTGCTGGTGGAGGACTGCGTCAACACCGGCATGATCCGCGCCACAGGCTCTATGCTGGGCGGCATCGTGGGCGATAACGATGGTTACAGCGACGATTTTGCCAAGACCACCGTGCGCCACTGCGCCAACAGCGGTCACATCATCGGCACTGCCGCCATTCTTCGCGCCTATGTGGGCGGCGCGGTGGGCCGCAACAACGGCACGGTGAACGGCCTGTATAACACCGGCTGTGTGGAGAGTCTCGGCGGCTGCGTGGGCGGTGCGCTGGGTCTGAACCTTACGAAAGCGGTGAAGGCTGACATTTACAACGTGGCGGACGTCATGGGCGGCGACTATGAGGACGACGGTTATCCCACGGACAATGCCGTCAGCACGGAAGCGGAGCTGGCACAGGCGAAAAAGACCATGGGCACGGTCATTGACCGGCTGGGCAGCAAGCCCGCCATCAGCGGCACTGTTGCCCTCACCGGAAAAACAGAGGTGGGCGCGGACATCACCGCCGCCTATACCGGCTCTGCCGAGAGCCTCCTCTACGTCTGGTATTACAGCTACGACGAAAACGACCATGTGGTGCTGGCGATCACCGATACGGGGAAGTACACCATCCCCAACGACAACATGGCGGGACGCCGGCTTCGTGTCAAGGTTCTCTCCGCCGAGTGCAGCGGCGTTTTGACGGCGGAGACCGGAGCTATCGAGGGCTTGACCGGCTCTCTGGAAATCGAGGGAGCCGCCGTGGTGGGACGCACGCTCAAGGCGGTGTTCAAGTCCTCCACGGCGTACAGCGACCTGCACTATCAGTGGTACCGCGGTGCGGAGGCCATCTCCGGCGCGACGAAGGCGGAGTACACGGCCACGGACGCTGACTTGGGCAAGGCTCTGAAGCTGGTCATCACAAGTGGCGGTGTGGCAGGCAGCGTAATGGCAAAGACAACTCCCGTGAAGTCTGCGGCAGATGCGGATATGTGGGAGCTCGACCAGTGCAGCGAGCCTGCCAACGTGGGCGGCGTGTACCAGATCAGCACGGAGGAGGAGCTGCACTGGTTCGCCAGCGAAGTCAACGGCGGCAACACGGCAATTTCCGCCAAGCTGCTCAATGATATTGCGCTGACCACCAACAACTGGTATCCCATTGGACGCAAGGGTCACGGCTTCGCCGGTACCTTTGACGGCAACGGCAAGTCTATCACCAATCTGAAGCTCACCTCTGACAAGGACGAAACGGGATTCTTTGGACTGCTGACCAACGGCGGAAAGGTGAAGTCCCTCTCCGTCAGCGGCAGCGTGATCGCCACGGGCGATGTGTCTCAGACCGGCGGTATTGCAGGTGCGATGGGCGAAGTGGGCAGCAAGTCCTCCATTACGGACTGCACCTTTAGCGGCACCGTCAAAGGCAATATCCAAGTGGGCGGTATCATTGGCTGTGTGGGACAGCACAATCAGGTGGAACGCTGCGCCAACCGCGCTGCTGTCAGCGGTAAGGAGGACGTGGGCGGCGTTGCCGGCGCCAATTCCTACGGTGTGATGCGCTATTGCTTCAACACCGGTGCGGTGGGCTCTAACGCCGCCAAGCAAGTGGGCGGTATCGTGGGCACCCAGCAAAACTACGCCGAAATGGTGGCATGCTACAACACCGGTGCCGTCACCGGCGCAGACTATGTGGGCGGCGTCGCGGGCAAGGTCTATGTGGCTGCCATGCCCAGCGGCTGCTATAACGTGGGCGAGGTCAGCGCCGCCCTGCGCTGCGGCGGCGCGGTGGGCAGCTTCGGCGGCGATGACTACATCATGGTGAAAAACGGCAGCTTCTTCAAGGAGATCAACGACGTCGCGTTCAAGGCGAATGGCGCGGCGAGCCGCACGGAAGCGCAGATGAAGGCGTCCTCTTTCGTCCGTGAGCTGAACAGTGAGGCATATGGCACATACTTCACCGCCGACAGCAAGAGCGTCAACAACGGCTACCCTATCCTGCTGTGGCAGGCGGGCGGCTTCCAAGTGACCTTCGATGCGCGGGGCGGTACCTGCGAGACAAAAACGGTCATCGTCCTTGAGGGCGGAAGCCTTGTCGAGATCCCTGCGGCGTATCGCTGGAACTACCATTTTGAAGGCTGGTTTACGGAGATGAACGGCGCGGGTGAACGCGTCACCACCGCCAGCACCTTCACGCAGGACACTACGCTCTACGCCCATTGGACATTCAACGCCAACGAGGAGGCGGCAAAGGTCAACGAAGCCCTCTCCCGGCTGGAAACACTGCGAAACGGCTTAGGTAAAGCTTCTGAGGAAGCCTACCAAAACGGTGTGGCTTCCATCACGTCGGCAACCTCCCTTGCTGCAGTGGAGCAGGCATACCAGGCTGCCGTTGTTGCCATGCGTAAGGCGGCGAGCAACTACGGCAAGGTGCAGGTCATCGTGGCGAACAACACCTTTGCCAAAGGTAACGGCGCGGCGTGGGACGGCGAACTGGTGAACAAGGAGATCCGTCTCACTGCCGACAGCACGGCTTTCTCCTGCGTGGAGGAGGCACTTACCGGAAAAGACCTCAAGAACAGCAAGGACTATATCCTCGCCATCGCCGGGCTCAAGGAGCGGGATGGCGGCGAGACCTCCGGCTGGATGATCACGCTGAATGACTGGTTCACCAATGAGGGGGTCGCCGCGTTCACTGTTGCCAATGGTAAGCTGACCGATGGCGACGTGATCCGCGTGCTGTATACCTGCGACTACGGTGTCGATCTTGGCGGCACATGGAGCAACTGCAACACCACCCTCGCGTCGCTGCTTGTTGCGGGTGGGACCCTGACGCCTGCCTTTGCCTCCGGCACGGAGGGCGATCAGTATGACTATACGCTGGTCATCAACGGGGAATCCTCCTCTGTTCGGTTGACGCCCACTGCCGCCAACAAGAACTTCCAGGTCAAGACCTTCCTTAACGAGAAGGTGACGGACAGAACCGAAGGCAGCAGCTACTATAAGAGCGGCGAGGCGATCTCTGTACGCATGGGCGACACCATTTACGTGGGCTGCGGCGAAAAGAACTGGCTGAGCATGAACAACCAGTACGGCAGCGTCCAAACGAGCGGCGGAACATGGTATGTGCTGCACGTTGTCAGCGACACCGTCAGTGCCCGGCAGGTCATGGATATGATCTCCGCCCTCCCCAGCACCGACTATGCCAACTATAAGGCGGCAGCAACGGACGCCGCGGCAGCCCGTGCCGCTTACAACATCCTGTCCGACGGGGATAAGGCGGCGGTAAAAGCGTATCTGCCCAAGCTGGAGGGCGTTGAGCAGAAGATCAAGGAGTTCGCTGTGGTGGACGCTTTCAAGGCGGAACACCTTACACCGCTGCCGGATGCCGCAGATTTGACACTGGCGGAGCGCGACGCGGTGAACGCCGCCAAGGATGCCTTTGACGCACTGAACGACACGCAAAAGAGCTGCTTGACCGCCGCCGAAAAAGCAAAGCTGACAGCGGCAGTAACACGTATGGCGGCTCTGGAAAAGGCACCGGCGCAGGAGGTTGAAAAGCTCATTGATGCCATCGGCGCGGTGACATTGGAGCGCGAGACCGCCGTTCTCACGGCAAAGCGCGCCTATGACGCGCTGACCGATGCACAGAAAGCGGCAGTCAGCGAGGGAAAGCTGCGGACGCTGGAAGCGGCGATTGCAAAGCTGGCACTGCTTAAAAACAACGACCTGCGCGGCAAGCTGGAAGCTCTCTACAAGTCCACGGGCGACTATCTCACGAAGGCAGGCACTCCTGCCGTCGGCTCTATCGGCGGAGAGTGGATGGTTCTCGGACTGTCGCGCAGCGGGCGTGATGTCCCCGGCGCAGACGTTTACTACAATGGGGTGGTCAGTTACGCGCAGAGCATGGATCGCTATGGACGTATCCCCGGCGAGACGGTCAGCACGAACGCCCGTATCGCATTGGCACTGGCTGCCATCGGTAAGGACCCCACCAACGTGGGCGGCAAGAGCTTCTTGCAGGCGTGCGACAGCATGAGCTACATTAAGAGGCAGGGTACCAGCGGTCCGGTCTGGACACTTATCGCGCTGGACAGCATGGACTATCCTACCTTCGGCGATGTGACGCGGGATAAGCTGATGGAAGCGATCCTTGACCGCCGCATGGAGAGCGGCGCGTGGTACATCTCTATCACCAATAAGGAGGACAACGTGGACATGACCGCCATGGCAATTCAAGCGTTGGCACCTTATTATGCTGCCAACGCGGACGTCAAGGCGGCGGTGGACAAGGCGGTATCCTGGCTTGCCGCCGTGCAGCAGGCGGACGGCTCCTTTGCCGAGACGGCAGCGGCTGCCGCCAGCAGCGAGTCCTGCGCCCAGGTCATCGTGGCACTGACGGCACTGGGCATCGACCCGGTCACCGACAGCCGCTTCACGAAGAACGGAAAAACTGTTTTGGACGCCCTGTGCACCTTCGCAGTGGAGGGTGGCGGCTTCCGGCACACCGCCTCCGGCGAGCGTAACGGCATGGCCACGGAGCAGGCGTACTACGCACTGGCAGCATACTACCGCTTTGTCAACGGTCAAACCCGTCTGTACGACATGACCGACACGAAGAACAGCACGGTGACGGGACAGAGGGTCGAGTGTACGGAGAAAATCACGGTTCCCGATACTCTGACCGGCAACGACAATCTGAACACGCCGGAGAAGATCAAAGCCGAGCTGCAGATCCAACTCGGTAAGCAGAGTAGCAAGAGCAACGCCGGCAACACGGTGTTCATGGACGTGACGCTGACGGTTCTCATGTCCGATGGCAGCAGCAGAGCGGCTACCGCAGCCGACCTGACGGACGGCAAGATCACGATACTGCTGCCCTATCCGGACGCGGTCAAGGCAAACTATGATAAGTACGACTTCGTGGTGGCGCACATGGTGACCATGGCGGGCTGCGGCAAGGCAGTCGGCACGGTGGAGTTCCCCGCCGTCACCAAAACCGCCGACGGTTTGCGGGTGACGCTGACCGGACTTTCTCCGGTGGCAATCAGCTGGGCGGAAAAGACCTCCTCCACCCGCCACTACACCGGAGGCACGACCACCGGCAAGGTGAACTCCTCCAACACAGGAGACGACAGCCAGATGACCATTTGGCTGGGCAGCACAGTTATGGCGGCGGCAGCCGTCGTGGTGCTGACCTATAAGAAAAAGCGCGCATCCAAGTAACAACAGAAAAGCCAACGCAGGGGCGCATTTGCGCCTCTGCGTATGGCACTTTTGAGAGGTATTGCCCATGAAAAAGAAACAGAGATTCTGGCTGCTGGCGTTAGCACTGTCTCTGCTGCTGACCTGCGCCGCCTGCGGCAAAAAGACCGTATCGGACGACCCCGGCAATACTCCCGCGGCAACGCAGGAGCAGACCACCTCCGGTAATAAGGACACCGCCGATAAGACGGACGCACCCAAGGCGGAAGATAAGACGGCGGACGACAAAAAACCGGACGAAGAAAAGCCTGCTGAGGACAAGAAGAATTCCGAGGACGACAAGAAGACCGAGGAGCAGAAGAGGGCGGAAGAGCAGAAAAAGGCGGAGGATGCCGCCAAAAAGGAAGAGCAGCCCAAGCAGGACGAGCCTGCCAAGCAGCCGGAGCAGCCTAAGCAGGAGATCGACCCGACCACCGGCAAGGACAAGTACCAGACCGATCCCGTGCCGGAGGGGAAGCCCATTCCCGTGGAACCGGGAACATCCTCCGCGGGCGGCAGTGCCACCTGCACCTTTTCCATCTCCTGTGCCACCATCCTAAACAACTGGGATGAGTGTGACGAGAGCAAAAAGCCCCTTGTGCCTGCTGACGGCGTGATCCTGCCCACCACCACGGTGACATTCACGGAGGGTGAGAGCGTGTTCGATGTGCTCCAACGGCTCTGCCGCAGCAACGGTATCTCCGTGGATGCCTCGTGGACGGCGATCTACAACAGTGCCTACGTAAAGGGCATCAATAACCTGTATCAGTTCGACGTGGGCGAGGGCTCCGGCTGGATGTATAAGGTCAACGGGAGCTTTCCCAACTACGGCTGTTCCAGCTATTCTCTAAAAAACGGCGACACAGTGAGTTGGGTCTATACCTGCGACTTGGGCGCGGACGTAGGCGGCGGCAACGCACTTGGCAGCTGATCCCTCAAAATCTCCAAGAGCCATCCCCGACCGGGGATGGCTCTTTTGGCAAAGCCCCCTGCCCATGGGCGTTTCAACCACACAGGAGAGCCATGCCGGCATACCCCAAAGCAGCTGCCATTACGAACGGCGGGGCAAAATCCGCACCAAAGAGCAGGATAAATCGCACGTTCAATGCGAAATGCCGCTTTTTATAGCTGATTTTTTCCTTATGCCGCGCACGCTGCCGCGGTGCATATTCCGCGCACGTCGGGTGAACACTACCCATGTAAATTTTGCTTTGAATGGAGGAATTTCATATATGAAGGCAACAGGCATCGTCCGGCGCATCGACGACCTCGGACGCGTGGTCATCCCCAAGGAGATCCGCCGTACCATGCGTATCCGCGAGGGCGACCCCTTGGAGATCTACACCACCCGCGACGGCGAGGTCATCTTCAAAAAATACTCCCTCATCGGCGGGCTGGAGGAGTTCGCCGCCCAGTTTTGCGATACCCTCAGCCGCAGCACCGATTTCTCCGCCGCCATCACCGACCGGGACGCGGTCATCGCCATCTCCGGTGCCGGGAAAAAAGAGCTGCTGGGCAAGTCCGTCTCACCGGAGCTGGAGCAGGTGATGACCCGCCGCAGCCTTTACTGCGGTGACGGCGTGCCCGTCGCCGAGGGCAACGGTGCCTTCCGCGCCGCCGTAGCCGCGCCGATCCTCTGCGAAGGTGACGTGCTGGGCGCGGTGCTGTTCCTGTCGCCGGACGACCACCCGGCGGGGGAGACGGAGTGCAAGCTGGCGCAGACCGTGGCGACCTTCCTCGGCAAGAACATGGAGTCCTAAGCGCGGAAAAATACCCTGCGGGCACAGCCCGCAGGGTATTTTCTTATCTGCGTTTTCCGCCGCCGAAGCCACCGCCGCCGAACCCGCCGCCACGGCTTCCGCCGCTGCGGGAGCCACCGCCGAATCCGCCGCCGCTGAACCCGCTGCCGCCGCTGGGACGGCTGGGGCGGCTGGGACGCGGTGCGCTGGGTCTGGGAGGCCGCGCGCCGCCGGAGGGTCGGCTGCCGGGACGCGGAGGCCGCGGTGCCCCGCCGCCCATGGGCGGGCGGGGACTGCCGCCGTAAGGCGGGCGAGGGGGACGCGGCCCTCTCGGCGGACGGGGCGGCGCATACCGCCTGCCCCAGAAGATGGGGTAGTACACGGGACGCACCACGTTCACCGGCGCACCCACGATATACCGTCGCCGGTAGCGGCTGTACCGCAAGCCATCCAGCACCATCCACACCACGAAAATGCAGATGATGAGCATAAGCACCGCGCCGAGGCTGGCACCGCCGCTCTGCGCCGCCGCCGGGGCTGACGGCGCATCCCAGCCGCCGCCATAGCTGTCGCCGCTGTCCAGCCGCGCCTGTGCATAGAACACATCCGCCTGCCGGAAGAACGCCGTCACCGCGCCGTCAAAATCGCCGCTGTAATACGTCGTCTCGATGGCTTGCCGAAGCTTGCTCTGCTGGGTGTCGGTCATGGCATAGCCCACGTCGTCGCCGCAGTACACCTGCCAGTCGCCGTCCTTCACCAGCAGCAAAATCATGTCGTTTCTGCCGAGACCCCACGCCTCGCCCAGCTTCGCGGCATACGTCTGTCCGTCCCAGCCGGTGAGGTGGTCGATGCTCGCCACCGCTACGATAGCGTAATACTTCTGATCCCAGCTGGCGTTGTAATCGAGGATGGTCTGCTTCGTGGTCTCGCTCAGCAGCCCCGCCTCGTCACAGATCCAGCTCTGGTACTTTACATCTGCCAGAGCCGTGGGCTCCTTGGCGATAAATCCCGCCTTCCGGCTCTGCCCGATAAACACCGCGCCCACGATGGCGACCACCAGCACCGCCAACGCCACGCCGCGTTTTTTGAAAAATTCCATGTTCCTTTCCCCTTTCCGCAGGAGAGTTCTGTCTAAAGGCTCCCTTCACGGAAGGGAGCGGTCGGCGCACCGCGCCTCAGCCCCGCAGCTCCAGCAGCTTCTGCTTCAGCTCGCCTTCGATCTTGCCCAGCTCGGCTTCGGCTTCTCTGCGCTTCGCCGCGCCCTCCTGCTGGATCGCCAGCACCTCGTCCAGCGTGGAGATCAGCTGCTGGTTGGTGTGCTGCAGCGTCTCAATGTCAACGATAGACCGCTCGCCCTCCTTGGCGGTGGCGATGGTGCCCATCTTCAACGTATCGGCGTTCTTTTTCAGCAGCTCGTTGGTCATCTCCGTCACGGCATTCTGGGCGGCGGTGGCCTGACGGCTGTGCTCCATGCCCAGTGCCAGCACCATCTGGCTCTTCCACAGGGGGATGGTGTTCACCAGCGAAGACTGGATCTTCTCGATCATCAGCGTGTCGTTGTTTTGCAGCAGCCGTGTCTGGGGACCCATCTGCACGGACACCATCCGCGTCAGCTCCAGATCGTGCAGCTTCTTCTCGAAGCGGTTGCACAGATTCACCAGATCGTTGTACGCCTGGGCGTCCTCGGCGAGACCGGTCTGCTCCGCCTTCTTCCGCAGCTCCTCCAGCTCCGTGGAGCGCACCTCCGCCAGCCGCTTTTTGCCGGCGAGGATATACATGGTCAATTCCTTGTAATATTTCAGATTCAGCTCATACATCTGGTCGAACATCGCCACGTCCTTCAGCAGCGTGATCTGATGGTTCTCCAGATTCTGGGCGATCTTATCCACGTTGGCCTCGACCTTGTTGTACTGCGCCTTCATGGTCTCCAGCTTGTTCCCGGCCTTTTTGAAAAGCCCCTTCAAGCCCTTCTTCTCCTCGTCCTCGCCGAAGCCCTTCAGCTCCACCACGAGGCGGCTCAGATCCTCGCCGATCTCGCCCATGTCCTTGCCGCGCACGTTGTTCAGCGCGTTCTCGGAGAAGGACGCTACGCTCTTCTGCGCCGCCGCGCCGTACTGCAATACCTGGTTGGTGTCCCGGATGTCGATTTTGTGGGAGAACTCCTCCACCGCCTTTTTCTCCTCCTCGGTCAGCAGCTTGTCGTCCATCTCCACCGGCTCGATCTTCTTCTCCTCCTGCTGAGGCATCTCCGGGGCGTCCGGCGTCAGCGTCAGGGCGGGAGGTACCGCCGTGGCAGCGGCGGTGTCGTCGGGGGTCAGGGTCAGCTCAGGCATCATGTTATCCGTCATGGTTTTTCGATTCCTTTCTGTTATTTTCTCATATCATTCTGCGCGTTCCGCGCCTGTTTCACAGCTCCAGCGTAATGCCGTCTCCGGCGTCGGTGCTTTTATCCTCCGCGCTGCGGCGGATGTCCGGCACCGGTACGGGGTCTGCCGCGGGGCTTTCCTGCGCCGCCTTATGCAGCGCGTCGCCGCCGGTCAGTCCCTCCCGCACCATCAAGTTGTCCAGCACGGTGATGTCCGTGGAGATGTCCAGGGCGTGCTCTCCGAACAGACTGTCCAGCAGCTTTTCGAAGGCGGAGACGATGGTGCCCATCATGCCCTCCACCTTTTCCATGGTGCCGGAGATATTCTCCCCGTTGACGCCCTGCCGGCTCAACTCGTCATAGCTTCGCAGCAGCTTCAGCGTGGTGGGCAGGTAGTAGTCCATGAACCGCCGTATCTGCGGCAGCTTCTCCGGGTGCTCCTTCACATAGCCGAATATCTTTCCGCTCACCGTCTCCAGCCTGTCGATCTGGGCGGAGATGGCGGCGTCCTGGATACTGTCGTTCAGCGTCCGCATGACCTTGATGGCGGCGTCGCCCTCGGCGATGGCTCTGTCCAGCTCCACGTTGCCGGTGGACACCGGCTCCTCCGGCACCTCTACCTCCTCCGTCACGTCCCGGCAGAAAATCCGGGCGATAAGGGCTACCGCAGCGGCTGCGGCAGCTGCCAGCAGAAAGTGCCCCACATGATACAGGGGAAACAGCAGCGCGTACAGCACCCACGTCACCGCCGCCGCGTAAATGGGCGCGGCTGATTTGTGGACGATGGTTTTTGTTTTCAATCCTGTCGCCTCCAGTCTTTGATTCGGGATCTCTTATAATTCGCCGTCTTTTTCGGCTGCCCGGCTTTGCCGGGCGAGAAAAATGGCGATCAAACATAATAGCCGCTATGCGGCTATTATACCGTATTTCGTCTGCCCGGTCAATCACAGGCGCAAAAAATATCCTGCCCCCTCCGGTAAGGCGCAGGTAAAAAAAGGCCGGCTCCCGCCGACCTTTTTCTCACTTGTTATTCAGCTTTCCCAGATACCGGTAGATGCTGGCTTCGCTGCTGTGCAGCGTCTGCGCCACGTGGCTCACGGAGCCTTTCAGCAGGAACACGCCCTTGCGGTTCAGAATATCCATGATCTCCATTTTCTCGTCCTGCGTCAGCCGATCCACCTCCACCGGGTAGTTCGCCACCACCTGAGATACGATGCTGGCGGTGGCACCGGCGATGGACGTGGGATAGCCGCTGCGTACCGGCGTCTCCACCGGGTCGTTGCTGTCGGCGATCAGCCGCGTGCCGCTGGGCACGCCCCGCTTCCGCCCGCCGCCGCACAGCTCCATGACCTTGCAGGACAGCTCCTCGTACCGGCTGGCGTCGAAGTTGATGCACAGCAGACCGCTCAGCTCCCCGTGCCGCCCCTTGATGAACATGGAGTTGGAGCACATGACCTTGCCCGTGGCGGACACGGACTCGAAGTTCAGCACGTAGTTCTGCGTCTCGTACAGGTTCCCCGCCACGAATTCCAGCATCTTGTTGCTGAGGGGGGAGCCGATATGCCGCCCGGTCAGCTCGCCGTTGGCGATGGCGATGATCCGGTTGGAGTCGTCCTCCAGCTCGTGTAGTGCGATCTCATAATCCGGGCCCAGCACGTGCCCGAGAAAATCAACGATAAGGGTATATTGCCGTATCAGCTCCGCATCCATGGCAGGCCGCCTCCTTTTTTCTCGTGTCCATTCCGGTGTGTGCGCCCCTTCGTCCGGGGCACGGCGTCCGGGCGTTACGCCTCCGTCTGCTCTCCCTGCGCGGCGAGCTTTGCCTTCTCCTCGTCCTCCAGCACGCGGTAGGCGACCTTGCCCACCAGCGTCTTGGGCAGCTCCTCCCGGAACTCGATGTCGTAGGGCATGGCGTACTTGGCAACGTGCTTGCGGCAGTAGTCCAGCAGCTCCCGCTTCGTCTCGTCGTTGGCGGGGACGCCGCCCTTGAGCATCACGAACGCCTTCACCTTCTGCATCTTGTAGGGATCGGGCACGCCGATGATGCAGCTCATCTGCACGTACTCGTGGGCGTCCAGAATATTCTCCAGCTGACCGGGATACACGTTGTAGCCGGAGGTAATGATCATCCGCTTGGCGCGTCCCTTGAAGTAGATGAAGCCCTGCTCGTCCATGGTGCCCAGATCGCCGGTATACACCCACGTCAGCCCGTCCGCGTGCTTCCGCAGCGTATGCGCCGTCTCCTCGGGGTTGTTCATGTACTCCTGCATGACGGTGGGGCCCGCCAGCAGGATCTCGCCCTCCTCGCCGTAGGGTACCTCCTCGTCGGTGTCGGGTCTGACGATCTTGATATAGGTGTCGGGGAAGGGCAGACCGATGGAGCCCTCCTTATAGATATTGGTGGGGGTCAGGCAGCAGGCGGTCACCGTCTCCGTGGTGCCGTAGCCCTCCCGTACCTGAATGACCGCGTGGTGGTCGTACAGGAACCTGTCGAACTTCTTCTTCAGCTCAATGGACAGGCTGTCGCCGCCGGAGAACACGCCCTTCAGACTGCTAAGGTCGGCACCGTCCATGCTGGGCAGTCGCAGCAACGCCTCGTACAGAGTGGGCACACCGGCGATAAAGTTGCACTTGTACTTCACGATCTGCTTGGCGTAGCTCTTGGCGGTGAACCGGGGGATGAGGATGCACCGTCCGCCCTGGGACAGCATGGAGTGGACGCACACGCCCAGCCCGAAGCCGTGGAACAGGGGCATGGCGGCCAGCATCCTGTCGCCGGGACGGAACATGGGATTGGTGGCGATGATCTGCTGTCCCAGCGCGTTGAAGTTGCCGTTGGTCAGCACGATGCCCTTGGTGGTGCCGGTGGTGCCGCCGGAGTACAGGATCACGGCGGGGTCGTTAAAGCCCCGCTCCACCCGGTAGCTCTTGTAGAAGCAGAACCGGGACATATCCATAAACTCCCGCCACCGGATGACCGGCGCGTCCTCGGGGATCTTCTGTATCTTCCGCCCCTCGGTGAGCATATAGCCCGCCCGGATGGTGCGGCTCAAGGCGTCCTTCACGGAGGCGATGATAATGTTGATGATCTTGGTGTTCTGCCGCACGTGCTCGAACTTGTCGTAGAACTGATCCAGCGTAATGGCGGTGGTGGACTCCGAGGCGTTCAGATAGAACTCGATCTCCTTTTCCGCCGACAGAGGGTGGATCATGTTGGCGATGCCGCCCACCAGATTCACCGCGTAGAACATATAGATGGCCTGCGGGCAGTTGGGCATGGCGATGGTCACCTTGTCGCCGGGGCGCACGCCCAGCGTTTTCAGGCTCTTGGCACACTTTTCGATCTCCTGCACCATCTTGCGGTACGTGGTGGAACGCCCCATAAAGTCGAAGGCGATACTGTTGGGGTACATATCCGCGATCCGCTCCACAGCGTCGAACATACTGCCCTGGAAATAGTCCAGATGCATGGGCACGCCACCCATATAGTCCTTCCACGGGGTTTTTACTTCACTCATATTGAACCTCCTCGCTCATGGGCTTTTCCAGCTCCTCCGGGTGCGTCAGCAGGTACTCCAGAAGCCGCACGGACTTGGAGTAGTAGTAGCCGTCCGCCAACCGCTCGTCGATGGTCAGACCCAGCTCCAGCGTCTCCCGCAGGGACACGCTGCCGTCCTCACTGAAAACAGGGGACTTCTTCTTTTCACCGATAATGCAGAACAGGGAGCAGGTGCCCCAGTTGGTCAGATGGTGGTATCCGCACTTCAGCTTGATGGAGCCGAGATTGGAGATGACCACGGAATTGTAATAGGGGTCGGTGGCGATAATGTCCGCCGGCACCCAGCCGTGCTTGTCCAGCCACATGAGGATGCGGATGGCGGTCTTGCTGATAAACCGGGGGATCTTGTTCAGATAGTCCATGACACCGGTGGTGGGGTCCACCTTCTCACTGCGGCACTCCATCACCTGCTGGCGGATATACTCGTGAACGTCCTCCAGCGTGTTCTCCTCCCGGCTGTGCAGCACCGCCAACGCCTCCGCGCCCTTGTCGGAAAACTGCTTTTTCACCACGAACGCCGCGGACACCTCGTTCCGCTGGTAGAAATTGCTGTTCACAATGAACCGGTTCAGCTTGGGGCGCAGCATGATGGTCTTTTCCAACGCCGCCACCACCACATGGAACATGGTGTAGGGGAAATCCGTCTCCGCCGCGTTCTTCTTGGCGAGATATTCGTTCATGGCGGTCAGATCCACCTTCACGGAGATGTACGCCTCGTTGTCGCACCGGTTGGGGTAGATAATGCCGGTGATGAAGTGCAGGGAATCCAGCTCCCGCAGCAGCCGTCCATCCTTCCGGTCGCCCCGCCGTTTCTTGTAGGTCTCCATATATTTCTCCTGTGCATCTAATATTTATATGCGTGTTTTACAAGGGCACCTAATATTTAATATTACATTGACAATGCAACGAGATACCCTGCAATAGTATATTATAACAGCACTTTTTTCAAATTGCTACCCTTTTTTCACACTTGCTCTATTTCGCACAAAACAGGAAGTCCCGCCCCTGCCGCCTTTGACAAAGGTGACTGATGGGGCAGGCAAAAGATGACGCGGGAGACGCGCCCTTGGCGCGTCTCCCGCGTTGATTCCAAACCTGCAAGCGTCACAGCCCCTCCGGGGTGTTGACGCCGAAGCCCTCGCCCAGTATCTCATAGGCGTCGCAAACGATAACGAACGCGTCCGGGTCGGCGTCCTTGACGATCGCCTTGATGCTGACGATCTGGGCGCGGCTGAAGGCGCACAGGATCACGTTCTTCGGCTTGCCGCTGAAGCCGCCCCGTCCCTCCAGCAGCGTCACGCCCCGATCCAGCTCCAGCAGCTTGCCGGTGATGGCGTCGTACTGCTCGGAGACGATGAACGCCATCTTTGCCCCGTTGCCGCCGTACACCACCCGGTCAATGATCTTGGAGATGAGGAACAGAGCCACCATGGCGTACAGTGCCTGGGTGAGATCCCGGAACACGGCGGCGTAGGAGAGCACCACAACGGCGTCGATGGTCAAGCACAGGGTACCGATGGACAGACCGGGCAGCTTCAGCTTCAGCAGCCGCGCCGCCAGCTCCGTGCCGCCGGTGGTGGCACTGTTCCGCAGCATCAGACCGCAGGCAAGCCCCACGATCACGCCGCCGTAGATGGCGGCGAGCATAGGCTCCATGGGCGCGAAGGTGTACACCCCCGCCAGCAGGTCGATCATGGCGGAGCTGACCACCGTGGCGTACAGCGTGGCGTACAGCCACTGCCGCCCCACGTGCTTCCAGCTGAGGACGAACAGCGGCAGGTTCAGCACCACGATCACCGCACCGATGGGGGCTTGCGGGAGGAAGTAGTTGATGATCTGCGCGATACCGGTGAAGCCGCCCACGCTCAGGTGGTTGGGGTCGAAGCACCAGTTGAAGCCCACGGCGTACAGCGCGCAGGACAGCGTGATCATGCCGTATTGTAAAATGATACTTTTCAGTGCCCGTTTCATGCGATCATCTCCCATTTCCCAGTCTGCCCATCATGTTACCGAAAAAACCGGGGCTTGTCAATCGCCCGATAAAGCCGTGCCGGGATTTTCCCGTGAAGAAAAGTCGAAAAACAGGGGAACGGGGCGATAAGAAGCCGCTAAGGAAAGTTTCGTCGTGTTTCGTTTCGTTTTTCGCCACCACATCATGTGGCGGACGGACAGGGGGCGCGTATACCCTCTATGGGTTTTGTACCAAAATTTTATGATTTTTTGGAAAAATAAATATTTATATTCGACAAAATTCCCTTGCGCTCGGTGTCCCTTTGTGGTATTTTTCATAGTGGCGTGGCGATTACTGGTGTGTTTTGCACGAAGCGCACGCCGGAAAATTTGTGCGGAAAATAGGGGGGAACCTACGATGAAGAAAATCACAGTTTGCATCGCAGATATGGACGTCGGTTACCGCGCTTCCTTGCGTAAGGCGTTGGAGTCCAGCGGCAGCGTGGAGGTGGTGGCTGACGCGGGGGACGGTCTGGCGGCATTGGAGGCGGTGGAGACGCTGCACCCGCAGGTGCTGCTGACGGACACGCTGCTGCCGGGGCTGGACGGTCTGGGACTGCTGCGCCGTATCCGCGGGAAGGGGACGCGGACCATCGTTATCACCTCGGCGGTGATGGACAACACCGTGCAGCAGGCGCGGCAGGCGGGGGCATACGCCTTCCTGCCCAAGCCGGCGGACAGCAAATCGCTGTTGGAGCATATCACCGGAGCCGCTGCGCCTCCCGATGAGCAGAGCACCCCGCAGCTGGAGGGAATGGTGACCGCCATTATCCATGAGATCGGCGTTCCGGCGCACATCAAGGGGTATCAATATCTGCGGGAGGCCATCATTCTGACGGTGGAGAATATGGACGTGATCAACGCGGTGACGAAGGTGCTCTATCCGGAGGTCGCCAAGCGTTTCGGCACCACGCCCAGCCGCGTGGAGCGCGCCATCCGCCACGCCATTGAGGTGGCTTGGGACAGGGGCGACATTGAAACGCTGCAAAAATATTTCGGGTATACGGTGAACTCCGCCAAGGGAAAGCCCACCAACAGCGAGTTCATCGCCATGATCGCCGACCGGCTGCAGCTGGCGATAAAGCAGGCGTAAACGGACGAAAAATCACCGCGGGAGGCGTGTGCTCCTGCGGTGATTTTTTATACTAATGTGGATAAAAAAGGCAGTAATTACAGCGGTTTATGCGATTTTCTGTACTCCTTTGGCAGCTGACCAAACTGCTCCCGGAACGCCGTGGAGAACTTGCTCTGGCTCTCGTAGCCCACCTGCCGCGCCACGTCCGCGACGCTGGCGTCGCTCTCCAGCAGCAGCTGCTCGGCGCGCTCCAGACGGTGCGCCTTCAGGTGGGCGGCGATGGACGTGCCGTACACAGTTTTGAACACGTCCTTCAGCGTGGTGGGGTTGATGGGATAGCGGTGGCAGAGGTCGTCGATGGTGATGCGCTGGTCCAGATGGGAGAGCATATCATCGTGGATCTGACGGATGAGGCGCACCTGCTCCGCCTCGGAACGCCAGCGGGGACAGGCGACGTCCATGACCTGCTCGATCATCTCGTGGAGAAGGCGGGCTTCGGCGGTGTCGGCGGCGTGGTAGTACATCTCTTTCCCGTCCCGGCGGGCTAAAAGCAGTCCGCTGTCCTTCAGAATACGCAGGTGGTGGGAGACGGCGGGGCTGGACATTTCCGTCATGGCGGCGATGTTGACCACGCACTCCTCACAGTGGCACAGGAGCCAGAAAATGCGGATGCGGTTGGCGTCCCCCAACTGCTTGAAAATGTTCGATAAATTCTGGAAGGTATCGGCGTTTTCCAGCAATTCGCGGACAAAAAGCGCGTGGTTCGGCTCCTCGCCGTGGTAGTGGGGGAGGGGTGTTTTCTCCATAAAATGACCTCCTTTTTCGCCCGAATGGCAATGGTTTTCGCCCGGGCGGAAGGGAGTGGGGCAAAACCGTTGACAAGGGGCTTTAGGCGCATTATACTACGGGCAGAATGATTAAACAAGTGCTTAATGCTTAAAGGCGCGGAAAGGAGTCATACTGCATGAAAAAGACGTACAACATCGAGGTGGATTGCGCGAACTGCGCCAATTTGATGGAGGAGGCCGCAGGAAAAACGGAGGGCGTGACCTCCGCTGTGGTGAACTTTATGACCCAGAAAATGATCGTGGAATTCGCAGAGGGCGCGGACGTGAACGCCACCATGAAGGCGGTGGTGAAGGCGTGCAAAAGGGTGGAGCCGGACTGCGAGATCGAGCTGTAAAAGCCCCGGCCTCCGTAAGCGTACAGGGGGCTGACACATATAGAAATCATACCTGTACAAAGGGTTGAACATCAACTTGGACACGGTGTGACGGAGAACGAGAAACAGCAAAGGAGATGGCGAGATGACGAAAAAGCAGAAAAAGATGCTTTTACGCATACTTTCGACAGCGGTGCTGCTGGCGGCACTGCACTTCCTCCCGGTGGAGGGGTGGCTGCGGCTGGGGGCGTACCTGCTGACGTATCTGGTCATCGGCTATGACATTTTACGGAAGGCGGGCCGGGGGATCCTCAACGGGCAGGTGTTCGACGAGAATTTCCTGATGGCGGTCGCCACGGTGGGAGCGTTCGCACTGGCGATCTATGAGCGGAGCGGCGACTATAACGAGGCCATCGCCGTGATGCTGTTCTATCAGATCGGGGAGCTGTTCCAGAGCTACGCCGTGGGCAAGAGCCGGAGGAACATCAGCGCGCTGATGGACATTCGACCGGACTACGCCAATGTGGAGCGGGACGGGCAGCTGGTGCAGGTGGACCCGAACGAGGTGGCTATCGGCACAGTGATCGTGGTGCAGCCGGGGGAGAAGGTGCCTATCGACGGCGTGGTGACGGAGGGCAGCTCTACGCTGAACACCGCCGCGCTGACCGGCGAGAGTCTGCCCCGGGACGCCAAGGAGGGCGACGAGGTCATCAGCGGGTGCATCAACATGACCGGCGTGCTGAAGATCAGAACCACCAAGGCGTTCGGGGAGTCCACCGTGTCCAAGATATTGGAGCTGGTGGAAAGCTCCAGCTCGCGGAAGTCCCGCAGTGAGGATTTTATCGCGAAGTTTGCCCGCATTTATACGCCGGTGGTGTGTTACAGCGCGCTGGCTCTGGCGGTCGTTCCGCCGCTTATCCGGCTGGTGGGCGGCATGGACGGACAGTGGGAGCAGTGGGTCTATCGCGCACTGACGTTCCTTGTGACCAGCTGCCCCTGCGCGCTGGTGGTCAGCATCCCCCTGAGCTTCTTTGCCGGGATCGGCGGTGCCAGCCATGAGGGAATACTGATCAAGGGCTCCAACTATCTGGAGACGCTGTCGCAGGTGAGGACCGTGGTGTTCGACAAGACCGGCACGCTGACCAAGGGCGTGTTCGAGGTGACGGCGGTGCACCACAGCGACATGGACGAGAAAAAGCTGCTGGAATACGCGGCGTTGGCGGAGTGTGCGTCCTCCCATCCCATCAGCAAGAGCCTTCAGCGGGCTTACGGCAGACCCATCGACAGGAGCCGGGTGACGGACATTCAGGAGAGCAGCGGTCACGGCGTGACGGCGGTGGTGGACGGGCATGCGGTGGCGGCGGGCAACAGCAAGCTCATGGAGCGGCTGGGGGTGGCGTACCACGACTGTCACAGCGTGGGCACCATCATCCACATGGCGGTGGATGGGCAGTACGCGGGACACATCGTGATCTCCGACGTGGTGAAGCCCACCGCCAAGGCTGCCATTGACGCGCTGCACAGAGCGGGCGTGGAGAAAACCGTCATGCTCACCGGCGACGGGAAAAAGGTGGCGGACGCCGTGGCCGCGGAGCTGGGCGTGGACGAGGTGCACAGTGAGCTGCTGCCCGCCGACAAGGTGGCGCAGGTGGAGGCGTTGCTGTTACGGCAGAGGGGGAAGGCGAAGCTGGCCTTCGTGGGCGACGGCATCAACGACGCGCCGGTATTGGGGCGGGCGGACATCGGCATCGCCATGGGTGCCATGGGCAGCGATGCCGCCATCGAGGCGGCGGACATTGTGCTGATGGACGATGAACCGCTGCAAATCGCGAAGGCTATCCGAATTTCGCGGAAGTGCATCGGGATCGTGTACCAGAATATCGTGTTTGCGCTGGCGGTGAAGTTTGCCTGTCTGGTGCTGGTCGCCGTGGGTGCGGCGGATATGTGGGCCGCCATCTTCGCCGATGTGGGCGTGATGGTGCTGGCGGTGCTGAACGCCATCCGGGCGTTGCGGGTGAAAAAGTGAGGGAGGGGTCGTGCCTCTCAGTTGTTCGGAGTTCGTTCCCCCGCGCCGGAGGCGCGGAAGCGATGATTCATTTTCATCATTCACTATTTATTGAAGCCCCGCCGGTGGCGGGGCTTCGTTTGTTTTGCCTCCCGGCGGGGTTACTTTTGCCAGCAGCGGCGGAGTGCAAAGAAGCGTCCAAAGGGAAAGGGCGTGCGCGCCCTCTCCCTTTGGAAACTCTCTCCC
>URXW01000016.1 GCA_900551995.1 uncultured Eubacteriales bacterium | reverse complement strand
TAACGGCATTATTTCAGGCTGTCGAAAAAGCCGACGGCTTTTTCGACAGCCTGAGGGCGGCGGGATCACTCCCGCCGCCCTTTGATAATTGGCTGCTTCCTAATTATTTTTTTCGCGTGTTCAGTTTGATCTCATGCAGAAGCTCGATCACCTCGCCGAAGGCGTAAATGATAAAACTCACACCTATCAGACAGGCGCAGAATATGATACCGACCAAAGAATAATAATCATAACTCACAGAAAAAGCGAGAATGACGCCCACGATCGCATTGATGATCGCAAATACCTTTAAGACCGTGGCGACAGTGTTCCGCTCGCTGCTGGGGTCGATAGAGAGCTGGCCTCTGTCCTCCCGCTCTTTCCTTGCGGCCTTTATGGCTGCCAGCTCGGCTTCTTCTTTGGCTTTGCGCGCCTCCTCCGGCAGCGATTCTATCTCCCGCGTCAGATCTGCGTAGCAGCTATCGCAAAGAACCTCTCCACCCCATTTTTTGTATTCTTTGGAAAGACCCGAAGGAAATGCAAAATGTCCGCATCTGGAGCACCGAATATCTGCCATCTTTCGCCCTCCTTGGCTTTTTTTGCCTCCCGGCCGCGATCAATCCTGCTGCCAGTTATGCCAGACGTTCTGCACGTCCTCGTTGTCGTCCAGCATATCCAGAAGCTTCGTCATGCTGCGGACGTCGTCCTCGTTGGTCATCACTACATAGTTCTGGGGCACCATCTCGATCTCCGCGCTCTCGAAGGTATAGCCCTTGTTCTCCAACACCTTTACCACCTCGTTGAAGCCGTCGGGGTCGGTGGTGATCTCGAACACAGGGCCGTCCGCCTGCATATCCTCGGCACCGGCCTCCAGCGCATCCATCATCACGGTGTCCTCGTCCAGCTCGCCTTCCTCGTTGTTGATGATGATAACGCCCTTGCGGTCAAAAGACCAGCTGACGCAGCCCTGCGCGCCCATGCCCTTGCCAAACTTGTCGAAGTAGTGGCGGATCTCCGGCGCGGTGCGCTGGCGGTTGTCGGTCAGAGCCTCCACGATCACCGCCACGCCGCAGGGTCCGTAGCCCTCGTAGGTGACCGCCTCGTAGTTGTCGGTGTTGCCGGAGCCCAGAGCCTTGTCGATGGTGCGCTTGATGTTGTCGTTGGGCATATTGGCCGCCTTCGCCTTGGCGATAACGGTGGCAAGGCGGGAGTTATTGTTAGGGTCGCCGCTGCCGCCCTGCTTGACGGCGACGATGATCTCCTTGGCGATCTTGGTGAACGCGGCACTGCGCTTGGCGTCCGCCGCACCCTTGGTCTTTTGAATATTGTGCCACTTGGAATGTCCTGACATGGTTTACTTCTCCTTTATGCAGTATTGGATGACCTCGCGGCTGTGCGAGGTCGAACATAATATGTTGGCTGCGGGGAACGCCTCGCGCAGCCGATCCCGCAGCGCGGTGCACACCACGTTTTCCGTGGGGAAGTGTCCCGCGTCGATCAGGTTCAGCCCCTCCGTGTCCAAAAAGTCGTTGTACTTCAGGTCAGAGGTCACAAAGGTGTCGCAGCCTGCGGCAACCGCCTGCGGAATGTAGCAGCTGCAGGCACCGCCGCCCACCGCCACCCGGCGGACAGGTCGTCCCCCGTCCACATAGCGCAAACCGTTGCATCCCAAAGATTCTATCACAAAATGGGTGAACTCCACAAGGGGTATTTCGCATTTTAGCGTGCCGATGCGCCCTATTTTTTCCTCCGTCAGCGGTGTAAGCTCGGAAAGTCCCAGTTTTTCCGCCAGCAGGTCGTTGACGCCGCCCTCCGCCGCGTCCAGATTCGTGTGCATACAAATGGCGGCGACGCTGTGGCGGATCAGCTCCGTGAGCACTCTCCCCTGCCGGTCATCGGTGCGGACGGTCTGCACCTGATGCCACGCACAGTTCATGACCGGGTGGTGCGCCACGATCAGCTGGCAGTTTTTTTCGACAGCCTCCGCCACCACCTGCGGCGTGATGTCCAACGCCACCAAGACGGTATCCACGACCGCCTCCGGGTCGCCCACCAGCAGTCCCACATTGTCCCAGCTCTCCGCCAGCGCACGGGGTGCCCACGCATACAGACTCTGCTCGATGTTCCGTACTGTGTTCATGTTGTACTCCTTATGTGTCCGATGTCGTCCGCCAGACGCTCCAGCTCCCCGGCGCGGCGGGCGGCGTCCTCCCTGCCGCTGCGGCGCAGCCCCTCGGCGGCGCGGCGGAGCTTCTCCTCATTCTGGGCGAGGTACTCTCCGTACAGCGGGTCATCCGCCAGCAAAACGCCGGTCAGTGCCTGCAATTCCGTCAATTCTCCCCATGCTCCGCCCTTTACGCGCAGCACGGGATATAGATAATTCTTGTCCCGCACCAGCCGCTCCTCTGTAAAGCAATATCCGTTTACAGATAGCCAACGGCGCAGGTCAGCGGCTTTTGTCATGGGTTGCAGCAGCAGCGTGTGCTGCCCGTCCTTCGTCCACGGGGCAGCGGACAGTATGGCGATGATCGTCTCGCCGCCCATGCCGGCGATGACCACCGAATCCGCCTCCTCCGGCGCGATGCCGGACAACCCGTCGCACAGGCGGAAGTCGATATTCCCGATGCCGTACTCCGCCGCCGTGCGCCGTGCGTGCGCCAGCGGCTCCGCCCCGATGTCGGCGGCGATTGCCCCCTCGATGCGCCCTCTTTGCAGCAGCCAGACCGGTAAATAGCCGTGGTCGGTGCCGATGTCCGCCAAGCGGCCGCCCTGCGGCACCATGTCCGCCAGCAGCCGGAGGCGCGGCTGTAATTGCAGTCGTTTTTCCATAGCTCCCTACACAAACTGCCACGCATACGCAAGCGTATGCGTGGCAACGTTTCTACTTACTCGGCAACGGGCTTGTTCGCCTCTTCGTTGACGACCGCCAGCAGCTTGTCCACGTCGATGCCGTGGACGGCGCAGGCCTCCTCCACCGTCTCGCCACGGGAGGAGGGGCAGCCCAAGCAGTGCATCCCGATGGACAGGAAGATGGGCGCGGTCTGGGGGGCGACGTCCAGAATGTCACCGATGATGGTGTCCTTAGTGATCTCGATCATGTTGAGAAACCTCCAAATTGTATTTGTGAGGATAGTATATCCCAAAATGCTGAAAGATTCAACAGGATTTTTACAGTAATGGGCATATAAAACCGCCCTCCGGCGCACCGGAGGGCGATCTTTTATCTACTTAACAGTGTGCAGTCAGCAGATCAGCCGTTCTCACGCATCTTGGCGAAGCAGTCGCTGCAATACACAGGACGGTCGCTCTTGGGCTCGAAGGGCACCTTTGCCTCGCCGCCGCAGGCAGCACAGACAGCGGTGAAATACTCGCGGGGACCGCGGGCAGCGTTCTTGCGCGCATCGCGGCAGGCCTTGCAGCGCTGGGGCTCGTTCTGGAAACCGCGCTCAGCGTAGAACTCCTGCTCACCGGCGGTGAAAACGAACTCATTGCCGCACTCTTTGCACACTAAGGTCTTGTCTTCGTACATGATGTTACCCTCTCTTTGAGAAAAATATATTGCGCTCAGCCTTTGCTGATGTCGCCGGATAGAAGCTGCCGCGCTATTTTGCGGCGCATACGCTGCACGGCATTGTCCACCGATTTGGGGGACTTGCCCACAGTCTCTGCGATCTCACGGCAGGTGAGACCGTCCAAATAATACCCTAAAATCTTTACCTCGAATTCGGACAGCAGCTTGCGCGTATGTTCCAGCAGAGCAGCAGTTTTTTCGCGGTCGATGACCCACCCTTCGGGATCGACATGGGCAAAGGAGAGATTCGCGTCAAAGAAAGAGGTATCCAGAGGAACGGCTTGGTTCAGCGGTGAATGCTTGCCGGAGGCGGCGGCGCGCAGGGCAGAGTAGAGCCGCCGGCGGATGCACGTCTCGGCGAAGGTACAGAAGGAGGCGTCGTGCCCCGATTCGTACTCCCGTATTGCCTTTATAAGACCGAACATTCCCTCCTGCAGCAGATCCTCGTTATCGCCGCCCGCCAGAAAGTACGGACGGGCACAGGAGCGCACCAGACGATGGTAGCGGCTTACCAGAATCTCCTCCGCGTCGCGGCTGCCGGTCTTTACCAAGGCGCACAGCTCCTCGTCGCGCAGGGTCTGCATACGGTCATATTCTGCTCGTGTATCATTCACCATTTAGCATTATACCTTTTTGCAAAATAATTTGTCAAGTGACCTGAGAAAGTTTGTCAAAAATAACTCAAAATAGACGGCTTTCGCCCGGAAAATCAACGGAAATTCCGTCAATATCACGTCTCGCGCTTATAATTCCAGCTGTTGTTGTCCCGCAAACGCGATATGCAGGTGCTCGTATGCCCTCTGGGTGACGCAGCGTCCGCGGGGGGTGCGGGTCAGGAAGCCCAGCTGCATGAGGTAGGGCTCGTACACATCCTCCAGCGTGACGGATTCCTCCCCGATGGTGGCCGCCAGCGTGTCCAGTCCCACGGGGCCGCCGCCGTAGTTTTCGATGATCGCCCGGAGCATACGCCTGTCCACGTTGTCCAGCCCGAGGAAGTCCACCTCCAGCGACAGCAGTGCCCGGTCAGCCACCTCCTTGGTGATCACGCCGTCCGCCATCACCTGGGCGAAGTCCCGGACGCGGCGCAGCATACGGTTGGCGATACGGGGTGTGCCGCGGGAGCGGCGGGCGATCTCCATGGCTCCCTCCGTCTCGATGGGGACGTTCAAAATGCCGGCACTGCGCGTGACGATCTTCGCCAGCTCCTCCGGCGTGTACAGCTCCAGCCGCAGGGTGACGCCGAAGCGGTCACGCAGCGGCGCGGACAGGGAGCCCGCCCGCGTGGTGGCACCGATCAGCGTGAATTTGGGCAGATCCAGGCGGATGGAGTTCGCCGAGGGGCCCTTGCCGATGATGATGTCGATGGCGTAATCCTCCATCGCCGGGTAGAGGATCTCCTCCACCGCACGGTTCAGGCGGTGGATCTCATCCACAAAGAGGATGTCATTTTCGCTGAGGTTCGTCAGCAGTGCCGCCAGATCGCCGGGCTTTTCAATGGCGGGGCCGGAGGTGATGCGGATGTTGACGCCCATCTCCTGGGCGATAATACCCGCCAGCGTCGTCTTGCCCAGTCCCGGAGGGCCGTGGAGCAGGACGTGATCCAGCGGCTCCGTGCGGCGGCGGGCGGCCTCGATGAAGATGGAGAGGTTCTGCTTCGCCTTCTCCTGCCCGATGTATTCCGAAAGCGTGTGCGGGCGGAGAGACGTCTCGCCGGTGTCCTCGTTGAGAAACGTCTTGGCGACGATAGGCTCCTCGTACAGATCGGCTCCGAAATCAATGCTCATGTGCGTCCCTCCCCTACTTCATCATGCGTTTCAACGCCTGGCGGATAATGTCCTCCAGCGTCAGCGCGTCCACGTCGATGTCCTTCAAGGCGGCGTTGATCTCCGCGCTGCCGTAGCCCAGCACCGCCAGAGCCGCCTGCGCCTCGCTCTTCTTGCTGTGGGACACCGCCGCAGCCACAGATACGCCGCCCTTCGCGCCGGAGGTGAACGCCTCCTCCCTTGCCAGCTTATCCTTCAGCTCCAAGATCACGCGCTGGGCGGTCTTTTTGCCGATGCCGTTGGCGGCGGTCAGGGCTTTCTCGTCCTCCGTCACCACCGCCAGAGCCAGCTGCTGGGGCGTGACGGCGGACAGGATAGACAGTGCTGCCCGAGGCCCTACGCCGGACACGCCGATGAGCAGCTTGAAGCTGCGTAATTCGCTCTGGTCGGCGAAGCCGAACAGCTCCATGGCGTCCTCCCGAACGTTCAGATAGGTGTACAGCTTTGCCCGCGCGCCCTTTTTCAGCTGGGAGAGGGTGTAGTTGGTGGTGGCGCAGGCGTAGCCCACGCCGCCGCAGTCGATGACCGCGAGGCCTCCCTCAAGCTCCGCCACAGTACCGTTCACATAGTAATACATCTCACACTGTCTCCTTCACATTGGGGTCTTTGTGCCGCAGCAGGCTGGTGGCACTGCGGGCGTGGCAGATGGCGATAGCCAGCGCATCCGCCGCGTCGTCGGGCTTCGGCACGGTCTTTAGGTGCAGCAGCCGCCGCGTCATGTCCATGACCTGCTTTTTCTCCGCCAGACCGTAACCCACCACCGCCTGCTTCACCTGCATGGGGGTGTATTCGCAGATGGGGACGCCCAGCTTCTCCGCCGTGCAGAGAATGACGCCGCGCCCGTGCGCCACGGCGATGCCGGTGGTGATGTTCTTGCTGAAGAACAGCTCCTCAATAGCGATCTCGTCCGGCTGGAGCTGGGCGATCAGCGCGGTCATGTCGTTCTCGATCTGCAACAGACGGGTCGCCAGCGGCAGCCCTGCCTCTGTGGTCACGGCACCGTATTGCAGCATACGGACGCTGCCCCGCTCTGACTCGATCAGACCGAAGCCCACGATCGCGATGCCGGGGTCGATGCCCAAAATACGCATAGCCGCTCCTCCCCCTCACAACATTTGTTCTATTATAGCAAAGCCCGGCGGAAATAGCAACAGAAAACCGCCCGGTGAAAACCGGGCGGCGAAACCACGTGTCGGCGAAGGATACCGCGCAGGCGGTCATGCGCGGGGATGTGCCTTGTTGTACACGTCCTTCAGCTGCTTTTTGATGACATGGGTGTATATCTGCGTGGAGCTGATGTCCGCGTGTCCCAGCATCTCCTGGATGGAGCGCAGGTCGGCACCGTTTTCCAGCAGGTGCACCGCGAAGGAGTGGCGCAGGGTGTGGGGCGTGATGTCCTTTTCGATCCCCGCCTTCTCCTGATAGTGCTTGATGATCTTCCAGAAGCCCTGACGGCTCATGCGCTCGCCGCTCATGTTCACGAAGAGAGCAGGCTCGTCCTCGTCGGCGATCAGACGGGGACGGATGTCGCGGACGTAGTCCTCCAATGCCTTCACCGCCGCCGAGTACAGCGGCACGATACGCTCCTTCCCCTTGCTGCGGCAGCGGATGAAGCCGGCGGAGAGGTTCACGTCGTTCACGTCCAGACCGATCAGCTCGCTGACGCGGATGCCGGTGGCGTACAGCAGCTCCAGCATGGCGTGGTCACGGAAGCCCTTTTCGTCCACGCACTTGGGCTGCTCCAAAAACAGCTCCACCTCGCGGTTGGTGAGGATCTCCGGGAACTTGCGCTCCACCTTCATGGCTACCACGCTCTTGGCGGGGTTCGTCTTGACCGCGCCGCATTGCAGTAGGTAGGCGTAGAAGGATTTGATGGACGCTGTGGAGCGGGTGACGGTGGCGGGGCTTTTGCCGCTGTGGGTCATGTGCAGAAGGTACTCGTTGATGGTCTCCTTCTTCACCTTACGCAGATCCGTCACTCCGTTGGAGAGCAGCCAGCTTTGGAACTGGGTCAGATCGCGGATATAGGAGCTGAGGGTATTGGCGGAGGAGTGTTTCTCCTCGGTCAGATAATCGCGGTACGCCGCGATGTGATCCGTCATATTCCCTCACTCCTCTCTCTTTCATGTCATGCGCGGCAAGACCCACGCAAAAAGCCGCGGCACAAGGGCACATTCCGCCACCGTGCCGGTCAGTAGAACAAACACACAGATCAACAAGCGTCGCCGGTCTCTCGCCTCCGGCTTTTGACGCTCCGCCAGACGCCACGCGGCGGAAAAGCCGTCCGACGACGTCAGCAGCAGACAGGGCAGCACAAAAAGGCAGCGCGTCCCCAGAGCCGCTAATGCCAGCAGCACGCCCTGCCTGCCCAGGGAGGCGGCAAAGCACTGCACCGCGAAGGACAGGAAAAAGCCCTGTGCCGCGCAGACCAGCGGGATGAGCATAACGCCCCATGCGGTGAAGCCCAGCAGGAACGCCGCCGCAGGATAGCGGAAATAGACCCACACCACCTGCGCCAGACCCGCACAGCCCCGTTCCTCCGACGACAGCTGGGCGTAGCCCATGACGTAGGAGCGCAGTGCCGTTAAGTCGTCCGACGGTACGGCGCGGCACGCCAAATGACCAGCCAGCATCCCGGCGGCGAAAAACAGGCACAGTATATACAGACGCGTCCGTGGCGGGTCGAGTGTCAAGGCGCGGCGACGTTGCAGCTTCATGGGCTCACCTCGTCCAGAGTATATGAGCCAAGCCCTGTGAATAGACACCTGAAAAGCTACTATTAAATATATGGCAAATTTACCAAAACCGCAAGGGGTTTTACATAAAAACCTATTTTTTGTAAATTATGTCAAAATGTTATGTAAACATAATTATGTAAACTTCATAAACTGCGCTCTTCTTCCCTGTTGTGAAAACGCCGAAATACCGACATCTGGGGAAATTATCCGGAATACGGCACCACATATAGAAACGGTGCCAGCGGCGGGCGGTAGATACGCCGTCCGCCGCGCCGTCAAGGAAAATCATAACGGATTTCGCGTTTTCGTTATTTTAACCATGCCGCGATTTATGTTACCGACCTCTTTCGACGCTCTGCGCCCTTGCGGCGGGGGTAGGGGCTTTTTTTCTTCCGCCGCTTCGTGCCCAGCGCACCCGCCAGCAGACCGCCCAGCCACACGGCGCAGGTCTGCGCCAGACCGCCTGCGGCGAACTGCGGCTCCGTCTCCCCCGCCAGCACCGCCAGCCACAACAGCGCGTACACGCACGCCGACACCGCCAATGCCTGCGGCAGCGGCGGAGCCGCTCCCTTCCGCACCGCCACCCGTCCGCCGCAGAAGCACGCCGCCCCGCTGACGAACCACACCAGCGGGCGCATAGCTCCCTCCGGCACCGCGCCGCGGAGCAGCAGCAGCGCACTGAGTCCCAGTCCCGCCAGCAGCACCGCCAACGCCGCCGCCACTCCCAGCCACGTGCCCTTTCCCGCCAACTTTTTCCAAGACATAGAAAAAACCTCCCGCATAAGCTTTTTACAGCCTATGCGGGAGGTGTGTCGCGCTATGTGGGAATTTTACTCGGCGTCGGTCTTCTCCGTCTCGGCGGGAGCCTCGGCGGAGGTCTCCTCGGAAGCCTTCTCCTCCACAGCGGGAGCAGCCTCGGCAGCCTCGTCCTTCTTGGACTTCTTCACGGGACGCTGCTGGGCGGCAGCCTGCTCGTCCAGCGTACCCACCTGACCGATGGCGGATTTCAGGAACTCCACGCGGACGCGATCCTCGCTGGTCTCGATGACCACGGTGCGGTCGGTGATGGCGACAACGCGGCCATACACGCCGCCGATGGTGGTCAGCCAATCGCCCTTCTTCAAGGCACTACGCATTTCCTCCGCCTGCTTCTTCCGCTTGTTCTCCGGGCGGATCATCAGGAAGTAGAAAATCGCGATCATCAAAACGATCATCAAAACGGTGGAACCCATACCGCCGTTGGCGGCAGTGGCAGTGGCAGCAGCATCAGCGTATGCGATCTGGATCATTGGAACATTACTCCTTTTTCAAACAAAGTGATACTATTATACATAGTTCTATGGTGTTTGGCAAGAGGTTTCATACCTTCTCCGCCAGTTTTTTGCTGTATTCTTCACGGAATGCTTCAAATTCGCCTACGTCCAGGCTGTCACGGATGCGCTGGGTCAGCTTGTTGTAGAAATACAGGTTGTGCATCACCGCCAGACGCATACCCAGCATCTCCTCCGCCGTGAACAAATGGCGGAGGTAGGCGCGGCTGAAATTGCGGCACACCGGGCAGTCGCACTCCGGGTCGATGGGCTGCTCGTCCAGCTTGTATTTGGCGTTCTTGATGTTCAGCGTGCCGCGCCACGTGAACAGCTTGCCATGGCGGGCGTTCCGCGCCGGCATAACGCAGTCGAAGAAGTCCACGCCGCGCGCCACGCCCTCGATGATATTGCTGGGCGTGCCCACGCCCATAAGGTACCGGGGCTTGTCCGCCGGCATATAGGGCTCCACCGCGTCGATGATCTCGTACATGACCTCCGTGGGCTCGCCCACCGCCAGACCGCCGATGGCGTAGCCGTCGCAGTCGAGCTTGGCGATCTGCTGCATGTGCCAGATACGGAGGTCGGCGTAGGTGGCACCCTGATTGATGCCGAAAAGCATCTGTCCGGGGTTCACCGTGTCCGGGAGGGCATTCAGCCGGTCATGTTCCCTTTTGCAGCGTTCCAGCCAGCGCAGCGTCCGCTCACAGCTGGCTTTGGCGTAGTCGTATGGCGCAGGGTTCTCCACGCACTCGTCAAACGCCATGGCGATGTCGCTGCCCAGATTGGACTGGATACGCATGCTCTCCTCCGGCCCCATGAAGATGCGGTGACCGTCCAGATGGCTGGCAAAGGTGACGCCCTCCTCGCTGATCTTCCGCAGACCCGCCAGAGAAAACACCTGAAAGCCGCCGGAATCCGTGAGGATAGGACCGTCCCAGCGCATGAACTTGTGGAGGCCGCCCATGGCGCGCACCACGTCGTCGCCGGGGCGCAGGTGCAGGTGGTAGGTGTTGGACAGCTCGATCTGCGTGCCCAGACGCTCCTTCAGATCAATGGCACTGACGCCGCCCTTGATGGCTGCCTGTGTGCCCACGTTCATAAAGACCGGCGTCTGTACCTCACCGCCGTGGGCGCAGGTGAACACGCCGTGCCGCGCTTTTCCCTCTTTTTTGATGACCTTGAACATAATTCTCTCCGTTCTCAGTGAATGAACATGGCGTCGCCGAAGGAGAAGAAGCGGTACCGCTCCTCCACCGCCTGCCGGTAGGCATTCAGAATGTGCTCACGCCCCGCCAGAGCCGACACCAGCATGATGAGCGTGGATTCCGGCAGGTGGAAGTTGGTGATGAGCGCGTCCGTGACCTTGAAGCGGTAGCCGGGATAGATGAAAATATCCGTCCAGCCGCCGCCGGCGGTCACGGTGCCGTCCTCCGACGCGTGGGACTCTAAGGTGCGGCAGCTGGTGGTGCCCACGCAGACCACGCGTCCGCCCTTTTGCCGCGTCTCGTTGATAAGCTCCGCCGTTTCCTGCGGGATCACGCAGTATTCGCTGTGCATGGCGTGGTCGGTGATCTCCTCCTCCTTCACAGGGCGGAAGGTACCAAGCCCCACATGAAGTGTAACGTATCCCACCTTTACACCCGCCTCCTGCACACGGTTCAGAAGCTCCGGGGTGAAGTGCAGCCCCGCCGTGGGTGCCGCCGCAGAGCCGTTGACCTTGGAGTACACCGTCTGGTATCGCTCCTGATCCTGCAGCTCCTCCTTGATATAGGGCGGCAGGGGCATTTTGCCGAGACGCTCCAGCACCTCAAGGAATATCCCCTCATAGGTGAACCGCACCAGGCGGTTGCCGCCGGGTAATTCGTCCACGATCTCCGCCGTCAGCTCCCCGTTGCCGAAGGATACCTGTGCGCCGCGGCGCAGCTTTTTGCCGGGGCGGACGAGACACTCCCACACGTTGTCGCCGCGGTCGATGAGCAGCAGGATCTCGCAGGCTCCGCCGCCGGGGATGCGGTGTCCCAGCAGCCGCGCTGGGAGCACGCGGGAGTTGTTCAGTATCAGGCAGTCGCCGGGGTGCAGGTACTCCGGCAGGTCGTAGAAATGCCGGTGCTCCACCGCGCCGGTGGTCTTATCCAGCACCAACAGCCGCGAACCGTCCCGCCGCGCCAGCGGTGTCTGGGCGATCAGCTCCTGCGGCAGATCAAAGTAGAAATCATGTGTTTTCATGTCGTCTCACTCGTTTATCTCAAATTTGCATACCGCGACACATTATAGTATATTTCCCCGCTTTATGCAACGCTTTTCCGAGGAAAAACAGCGCGTGAAAAAGACTGCGGCAAAGCCGCAGCCTTTTTCCTTATGCTTACGCTTCTCACACCAGCACAGCGCGGTGGAATACCTTCTTGCCCTTCTTGATAATAACGCCGTCGCCGGTGAACTGCTCGCAGCCGAAGGCCGTCTCGATAGCGGACACCTTCTCGTCGTTGACGGTGACGCCGCCCTGCTGCACCAGACGGCGGGCTTCGCCCTTGGAGGCGGCCAGACCGCACTTCACCAGCAGCGTCAGCACGTCGATGGCACCGCCGCCGAAGTCATCGTTGGTCAGCTCGGTGGTGGGCATATGCTCCGTATCGCCGGCACCGGAAAACAGTGCCTTGGACGCGCTTCTCGCCTTCTCCGCTTCCTCCTCGCCGTGCACCAGCTTCGTCAGCTCGTATGCCAGGATCTCCTTCGCCTCGTTCAGCTGAGAGCCTTCCCAGCCCGACATTTTGTCGATCTCCTCCAGCGGCAGGAACGTCAGCATACGGATGCACTTGAGCACGTCGGCGTCGTCCACGTTGCGCCAATACTGGAAGAACTCGAAGGGGCTGGTCTTGTTGGGATCCAGCCACACGGCACCCTTGGCGGTCTTGCCCATCTTGTTGCCCTCGGAGTTCAGCAGCAGCGTGATGGTCATGGCGTGGGCGTCCTTGCCCAGCTTGCGGCGGATCAGCTCAGTGCCGCCCAGCATATTGCTCCACTGGTCGTTGCCGCCGAACTGCATATTGCAGCCGTAGTGCTGGAACATATAGTAGAAGTCGTAGCTCTGCATGATCATGTAGTTGAACTCAAGGAAGCTCAGACCCTTCTCCATGCGCTGCTTGTAGCACTCGGCGCGGAGCATATTGTTCACGGAGAAGCACGCGCCCACCTCACGCAGCAGCTCGATATAGTTCAGGGGCTTCAGCCACTCGGAGTTGTAGAGCATCATCGCCTTGCCGTCGGAGAAGTCGATGAAACGCTCCATCTGACGCTTGAAGCACTCGGCGTTGTGCTTGATGGTGTCCTCGGTGAGCATCTGGCGCATATCGCTGCGCCCGGAGGGGTCGCCGATGAGCGTGGTGCCGTCGCCGATGAGGGCGATGGGCTTGTTGCCCGCCATCTGCAAACGCTTCATCAGGCACAGTGCCATAAAGTGACCCACGTGCAGAGAGTCCGCCGTGCAGTCAAAGCCGATGTAGAACGTCGCCTTGCCGTTGTTCACCATCTCACGGATCTCGTCCTCGTTGGTGACCTGCGCGATCAAGCCGCGCGCCACCAGTTCCTCATAAATACCCATAGTTTTGATTTCCTTTCGTATATTCTCAAATTTGTTTTGACAGGGAAAGAAAAACGCCCCCTGCCGTCTCGACAGAGGGCGATGCTAACGCTCGCGGTACCACCTCGTATTCGCCGTGCCCTCACGAACACAGCCTCGTCGGGTGCAGACACACCCTACCGCTATAACGGGCGGACCCGACACATCCCTACGCGCCGGCAAAACGGCTTCAGGAGGCTGCTCCGGGATGTATTCACGTGTCTCTCCCTCTCCCCCTTACACCGTCCGGAGGCTCTCTTCGCAGGGCTGAAACGCGTTACTTCTTCCCTTCATCGCTGTTGCGGTATCAAGTTGAGGTTATTGTAACAGATTTTCGCCGTTTGTCAACTATCTATTTCCGGTAAGAGAAAAATATGCGGTATCACAGGGAATCGCGGAACTTTTCCGCCTCGGTCAGCAGCTCCTCTGCGCCGTCCAGCATGGTCTGGGACACGTGGCTTCCGCCGGTGAGCCGCGCCAGCTCCTGCCGCCGCTGCTCTCTGTCCAGACGGCGCACCTCCGTGTAGGTGCGCCCGTTCCGCTCCCCCTTCTCCACGGAGAAGTGCGTGTCCGCCATGGCTGCCAGCTGGGGCAGATGGGTCACGCACAGCACCTGCTTGCGCCGGCTGATACGCGCCATTTTCTCCGCCACCTTCTGTGCCGCCCGGCCGGAAACGCCGGTGTCCACCTCATCGAACACCATCGTCCCCACGTGATCCTGCTCGGAGAGCACGTTTTTCATCGCCAGCATGATACGCGCCAACTCACCGCCGGAGGCGATCTTGTGGATGGGACGCAGCTCCTCACCCACGTTGGCGGACATCAGAAAACGCACCGTATCCACGCCGTCGCCGTCCAGCGGCTTCTCCGCGAAATCCACGGCGAAGCGTATCTTCCCCATGTCCAGCTGCCGCAGCTCGCTGAGGATCTGCTCCGTCAGCCGCTCCGCCGATGCCTTACGCGCATCGGACAGGGCGTTTGCCGCCTGCCGCGCCGCCTTTTCCGCGCCGGACAGCTCATACTCCAGCCGCGCCAGCGTGTCGCCGGCGTCCTCGATCTGCGCCAGCTCCTCGGTGCAGCGGCGCAGGTACTCCAGCATATCCTCCACTGTGGCACCGTACTTCTTTTTCAGCCGGTACAGCTGATCCATGCGGCTCTCCACCCGATCCAGCTCGCCGGGGGAAACATCCAGCTCGCCCCGCTTGTCCTCCACCGTAGCGGCGATGTCGTACACCTCGCTGTACGCCTCCCCTAACCGCTGATAGAGCGCGTCGAAGCTGTCGTCCAGATGGCGCACCGCGCCCAGCGCGTCCTGCGCCTGGTGCAGTGCGCTCAGCGCACCGCCGCCGCTGTCGTCACCGTTGAGGGCGTAGTCCGCCCCCGCCACGGCATCGAGGAATTTCTCCCCGTTGCGGAGCATCCCGCGCCGGGAGGACAGCTCCTCCTCCTCGCCGCGCTTCAGCTTTGCCCGCCGCAGTTCCTCGATTTGGTATTGCAGCGTGTCCACGCGGCGGGCTTTCTCCGCCTCGTCCATCTGTAAGGCGGCGATCTGACGCCGAATATCTGTAAAGTGCTTATACTTCACCGCATACGCTTCTGCAAGGCTTCCCGTCCTTCCGAAGCTGTCCAGATACACAATATGCTGCTCCTCGTCCAGCAGCTGCTGCCCGTCGTGCTGCCCGTGGATATTCAGCAGCTGCGCACCCAGAGCCCGCAGCTGCCCCACCGTCACCGGGCGGCCGTTGACGCGGCAGACGTTCTTTCCGTCCCCGTGGATCTCCCTTTGCAGCAGCAGCGTGCCGTCCTCCTCCGGTGTGATCCCCAGGGGAGCGGTCAGCTCCGGCTCCACTCCGGAAAATGTCGCCCCCACGAATGCCTTGTCCGCACCGGTGCGGATCAGCTCGCGGCTGGTGCGCTGTCCCAGCACGGCACTCAGCGCGTCGATGACGATAGACTTGCCCGCGCCCGTCTCGCCGGTGAGGGCGTTGAAGCCCCGTTCGAACACGATGTCCGCCGCCTCGATGATGGCGATATTCTCAATATGCAGCAGCTCCAGCATATCGCTTCCCTCCTTAGTGCAGCATCTGCCGCACCTGCTCGCAGAAATCCGCCGCGTGGGCACTGTCGTGGAACACCAGCAGCACCGTATCATCGCCTGCCAGCGTGCCCACGATGTCCGAGTCCTCCATGGTGTCCAGCGCGAAGGCGGCGGCATTCGCCATGCCGTTCATGGTCTTGATGATCGCCAGGTTCTGTGCGTTTTCCGCCGACACCACGCACTCGCGGAAGATGGTCTGTAATTTTTCCTCAAAGTTCAGCTTGGGCATCCGCGCCGACACCGCGTAGCGGTAGCCGCCCCTGCCGTCGGGGGCTTTCAGCAGGTGAAGCTGCTTGATGTCGCGGGATACGGTCGCCTGGGTGCAGGCGAAGCCGCGCGAAGCCAGAAGCTGCATCAGCTGCTCCTGCGTCTCCACCGTGTTTTCCTCGATGATCTGCAGCACCGCCGTCTGTCGGTCATTTTTCATGCTTCAACGCCTCCGTTCCCATTTTGGAATCCAGTATCTCACAAAAGCTCTTCTTGGAGAGCCGCACCAGCTTCGTCACGAATTTGGACTGCCGTGCGCGCACCACGTCACCGTTCCGCAGGGAAAACGCCTTGCCGCCGTCCACGGACAGGTACACGAATTTCCGGTTGGCGTCCGCCGCCTCCACCATGATGGTGTGCTCCGGGGACAGCACATAGCTGCCCGCCCGCGTGGAGTGGGGGCAGATGGGCGTCAGCAGCAGGTTGTGCGCCGTTGGCTCCACAATGGGGCCGCCTGCCGCCATGGAGTAGCCGGTGGAGCCGGTGGGGGTGGACACGATGGCACCGTCGCCGGTGATGCGCGTCAGGCGTCCCTCCTCCGTGGAAACGTCCAGCCGTACCACGCGCGCCACGCTGCCCTTGGAGATCACCGCGTCGTTCAGGGCGATGTTGCTGTACACCGGCTTGCCGTCACGCAGCACCGTTACGTCCAGCATCATACGCGCTTCCACGGCGAAGCTCCAGTCCTTCAGGTCGATGAGCCGCTCCAGCTCGTTGGGCTCCAGCTCGGACATGAACCCCAAGCTGCCCAGATTGATGCCCAGCACGGGCACGCTGTGCAGTGCCACCGTCCGCGCCAGATGCAGAATGGTGCCGTCACCGCCGAAGGCGATGAGCATATCCGCCCGCTTGATCTCCTGCTGCAGCTGCCGAATGGGCACGCCCAGCTGATCGTCGTAGCCCTCGCGGCTGAAGGGCAGACACACCACCGTCTCAAAGCCGATAGCGTCCAAAAGCTCCTTGGCGCGCTTCGCCACCATCAGCTCGCTGTCCCGATACGGATTCGGGCAAAGTATCACTCGCTTCATTCTTCCCCGTGTCCCTCCTTCAAAGCAGAATGGGAAGCCTCCACCAACGCCTGTAAATCAGGGATGCAGTCCGCTCCGCCGTTCTTTTTCAGATAGCCCAGATATTCGATGTTCCCCTCCGGTCCCCGGATGGGAGAATAAGTAATGCCAAGCACTGTAAAGGCATTATCCTTTGCATATGTCAGAAAGCTTTCCAGCACCTCAAGGTGCACCTTCGGGTCGCGAACGACGCCCTTTTTACCCACTTTTTCCCGTCCTGCCTCGAACTGGGGCTTGATGAGGCACGCCACCTCGCCGCCGTAGCGCAGCAGCTGGTACAGTGCCGGGAAGATCAGCTTCAAGGAGATGAAGCTCACATCGATGGACGCGAAGTCCAGCTCCTCCGGGATCTGCTCGTGTGTGAGATACCGGGCGTTGGTGCGCTCCAGGCACACCACGCGCCCGTCGTTACGCAGCCTCCAGTCCAGCTGACCGTAGCCCACGTCCACGGCGTAGACCTTCGCCGCGCCGTTTTGCAGCATGCAGTCCGTGAAGCCGCCGGTGGACGCGCCGATGTCGGCGCAGGTCTTGCCCGACAGCGTAATGGGGAATGTCTGCATTGCCTTTTCCAGCTTCAGTCCGCCGCGGCTCACATACCGCAGCGCGTGCCCGCGCACCTCCACGGCGGCATCCTCCGCCACAGGCGTACCGGGCTTGTCCGACCTCTGTCCGTCCACGAACACCAGACCCGCCATAATGGTCGCCTGCGCCTTCTGGCGGCTTTCGCACAGTCCCTTTTCCGTCAGCAGCACGTCCAAGCGTATCTTTTTGCTCACGCCAACACCTCCCGCACCGCCTGCGCGATGCCCTCTGCGTCCAGCCCCAGCTCGTGCCAGAGCTGGGCGGTGCTGCCCTGGGTGGGCAGAGCCGTTCCCGCGTTCCGCAGCCGTATTTTCCCGATCCCCGCGTCCTGCTCCAGCAGCAGCGCGCTGAGCCGCTCGCCCAAGCCGCCGGCGCGGAGCTGATCCTCCGCCACCACCAGACGCTTTACGCCGTCCAGTGCCGCGCAGAGCTCCTTTCCGTTCAGCGGCGATACCTGCGCCAGCTTCACCACGCGGACGCCGACGCCCTCCGCCTGCAGCGCATCCGCCGCCCGGAGTGTTTCGCCTGTCAGGATGCCGCAGGTGACAACGGCGGCATCGCCGCCCTCCCGCAGCACCTGTACGGCTTCGCCGTTCCAGCCGCCGGCGTAGCCGTTCTCCCCACCGCGGGGATACCGCACCGCCACCGGTCCGGGAATATCCTCCACGGCGCGGCGCAGCATCTGCCGCAGCTCATCAAAGCTGGCGGGAACGAGCACCGTCATACCCGGTATCTGGCTGAGATAGTCCAGACAGCCGTGGTGCGTCTCGCCGTCCGCGCCCACGATGCCGCAGCGATCCACCGCCAGCACCGCGTGGAGCTTTTCCAGTGCCAGATCCTGCACCAGCATATCGTAGCCGCGCTGTAAGAAGGTATCGTACACGGCGAACACCGGCACAAGACCCTGCTTCGCCATGCCCCCCGCCATTGCCACGCCGTGTCCCTCGGCGATGCCCACGTCGAAGAACCGCCGGGGGAATTCCTTGGCGAAGTCCGTCAGCCCCGTGCCGTCCGCCATCGCCGCAGTGATGGCGCATACACGGTCATCCTGCCGCGCCAGCTGGCAGAGCGTCTCGCCGAACACGTGGGAGAACGTCTCGCCGCTCTCCTTCCGCACCTTGCCCGTGGCCGGGTCGAAGGGCGGCACGCCGTGGAACCGCTCCGGCTCCCGCAGGGCGTAGGCGTAGCCGTTGCCCTTCACCGTATGGACGTGCACCAGCACGGGACGCTTTGCCTCCCGCGCCTCCCGGAGCACCGCCGTCAGACGCTGGATGTCGTGGCCGTCCACCGGCCCCATGTAGGAAAAGCCCATCTCCTCGAACACGGTGCTCAACGGGGGGAGCAGCGTCTTTTTCACCGCCGACTTCACCTCATGGCTCCACTCGTACAGCGTCCGTCCCGCCGGCAGCTTTTCCAGTGTTTTGCGGTACTTTTTCTTGAACTCGTAATACTCCGGATCCGTCCGCATCCGGGACAGGTGCTTGGACAGTCCCCCCACGTTCCGGTCAATGGACATCCCATTGTCGTTGAGGATGACCACCAGCGGTTCGCCGCTGCCGCCGGCGTCATTCAAGCCCTCGAAGCTCAGACCGCCGCCCAGCGCACCGTCGCCGATGACAGCCACCACGTGGTAGTCCTTCGCCAGCAGCGTCCGCGCCCGCGCCATGCCCAACGCCACGGACACGGAGTCCGAGGCGTGTCCCGCCACGAAAGCGTCGTGCCCGCTCTCGTAGGGCTTGGGGAAGCCCGAAAGCCCGCCGAACTGCCGCAGCGTGCCGAACAGCTCCCGCCGCCCGGTCAACGCCTTATGTACATAGCACTGATGCCCCACGTCCAGCACCAGACGATCCCGGGCAGTGTCAAACACGCGGTGGATCGCCACGGTCAGCTCCACCACGCCCAGATTGGACGCCAGATGTCCGCCGGTGCGGGACACCTGCTCCACCAGAAACTGCCGTAGCTCCTCGCACAGCAGCGCGGTCTCCTCCCCGGACAGCCGTTTCACGTCTGCGGGGCTGTTGATCCTCTCTAAAATCAAATCTGTCTCCGTCCTTTATCCTCGCGGCAGGAGTCATGCCCCTACCGTCCCATTTTAGTAATTTTGTATTTTACCACACCGCCGCCGGATTTACAACTATTTATGCAAAGTATTCTGTATATACACTCTCTATACATTCCCGCACCTTGCCTTTGTAACTTTTTTGTAGTGACTTATTTCTTCGTTTTTGCTATACTTTTTCCAGCACGGCTGTGTAATTATATCAGCTTTGCCATCTTTCACAGAAAGGACTGCCCCACTATGACAAAGAAGGAAAAGATGAAGATCATCGTCTGGACGTGCATCGGCGTGGCGACGCTGACGGCGATCCTGCTGTTCTTCCTCCTGCCCCGCCGCGGGGACAAGCTGCTCAAGCTGCCTGATGTATCGGAGGTCCACGGTCTTTTTATGGTGGATTCCTCCGTTTCGCCCTATGGCCCCAGTCACTTCTACGACGTCAACAGTGCCACCAGGAACGCCGAGCTGGTGCGGGAGTATTACGATCTGCTGACCCGGACGAAGCTGTACTTTGTCAAAAACACCGGCGGTATCAAATATTACGCCGACGAGCCGGGCACCGGGGAGCTTTTCACCGTCTATGTCTGGTGCGACGATATGCTGAAGCCCGTTACCTTCCGCTTTGACGGCGTGGTCTATTACGGGAAATTCAGCTACAAGATCAGGGATGAAGCCCTGCTGTCAGAGTATATGGAATTCTTCCAGCAGGTCAGGAAAGCCTCCGCCGATGAGGGGTACGCCTCCGGCAACGTCTCACAGGAGCAGTTCGCCGCGTATCAGAAGCTGTTCGACACGCCCAGCTGGTACGCACAGGCGGTCATGTCCCCCTTCACGGACTGTAACGTGAACCTTGCCTCCATGTTCTACGACGGGCTCTCCTATGACGGGGACGGCAATCCCACCTACGGCGGCTTCGTCACGCCGGAGGACGGCGACGAATGGGCGTGGGTGCAGGAGAACGTCCCCGGTGCCACGGAGCTGGACGTCTCCCGCCTGCCCAGAGAGGGAATGTATCAGGTGCTCCGCGATACGATCTACGGCGAAGGCAGCATCCCGGAGGATCTGTCCCCCAGCGGCTGGACGTACTGGGACAAGACCGACTGCTGGTACCGCGCCCACGGCGACACCGGCATCAACTCCGTTACCCTCACCTACGCCAATCTGGAGAACGGCTGCGGCTTCTTCCAGTTTGAAAACACCTTCGGGCAGACCTGCAGCATCGGCTTTGTCCTCGGACAGACGGAACAGGACGCGGGGCACGTCTATCTCCGCTCCTGTATCGCCCTGTAAAAAGAAAACGTTGTGCCTGTCAGCCCTGCTGACAGGCACTTTTTCTGTCTGTCGCTCATAGGATGTTCCTGTAACGAACCCCATAAGGAGGTCATCCCATGAACGAACAGGATATTGTGAACAAGCTGAAAAGCGATCCGCGCGCCTTGAAGTCCGTTATGCAGTCGCAGGACGGGCAGGCGTTGCTCCAGATGCTCTCCGGCGGCAACAGTGCCGCGCTGGGACAGGCGGCGCGGCAGGCCGCCTCCGGCGACACGACGGCACTGAGCCAGATGCTCTCCCGCGTGCTGTCCAGTCCGCAGGGCGCGGAGCTGGTGCAGCGGCTGGAAAATCGGCTCCAGCAGTAACGGAAAGGAGGACGCAGCGTGTCGGAATTGGATGAAAAACTCAATGCGCTGCTGTCCGACCCCGGCAGCATGGCGCAGATCATGCAGCTTGCCCAGCAGCTTTCCGGCTCCATGGGCGGCGAAGGTGCGCCCCAGAGCGCACCCGCTTCCCCGCCGCCAGCACCGTCACCGCTGGGTGCCATCGACCCGCAGTCACTCGCCAAGTACCTGCCGCTCTTGCAGGAGTTGACCCGCAACACCAGCCAGACCACCCAGCTGCTCTACGCCCTGCGCCCCTTTCTCAAGGAGGAAAAGCAGGATAAGGTCGCCCGCGCCGCAAAGCTGGCGCGGCTCATCACCATCGGCAAACGCTTTCTGACGGAAGGAGGCGGTCTGCCTGTATAACCGTTACATCCGCGGCAACGACGGCGCATACACCCGCGTCCCTGTGGACGATGCTCCGCCGCCCCGGCAGGAAGCACCGCACAGCCAGCCGCCGCCTCCTCCCCACGGCTCCGCACCGGAGCGCGGCTTTTTCAACGATCTTTTGGATAAGCTGCATTTGGGCGATTTGGACGCCGGGGATCTGCTGCTGCTTTTCCTGCTGTTCTATCTCTCCCGGCAGAAGGCGGACGAGGAGCTGCTCATCGCCATCGGCTTATTGCTGATACTGTAAGCAAAAAATGTCCCCCGACCAGCGGTCGGGGGACACTTTACGCGTAAGTCCAATTTACTTTACAGCTTCCGCCACAGCAACCGCCACGGCAACAGTCGCGCCCACCATGGGGTTGTTGCCCATGCCCAGGAAGCCCATCATCTCCACGTGTGCGGGGACGGAGCTGGAGCCGGCGAACTGTGCGTCAGAGTGCATACGGCCCATAGTGTCGGTCATGCCGTAGCTGGCGGGACCGGCTGCCATGTTGTCGGGGTGCAGCGTGCGACCCGTGCCGCCGCCGGAGGCCACGGAGAAATACTTCTTCCCCTGCTCGATGCACTCTTTTTTGTAGGTGCCCGCCACAGGATGCTGGAAGCGGGTGGGGTTGGTGGAGTTGCCGGTGATGGACACGTCCACGCCCTCGTGGTGCATGATGGCCACGCCCTCGCGGACGTCGTCCGCGCCGTAGCAGCGGACATCGGCGCGCTCCGTCTCGGAATAGCGGATCTCCCTGACGATGTTCAGCTTGCCGGTGAAGTAGTCGAACTGGGTCTGCACGTAGGTGAAGCCGTTGATGCGGCTGATGATCTGGGCGGCGTCCTTGCCAAGACCGTTCAGAATGACCCGAAGGGGCTCCTTGCGCGCCTTGTTGGCGTTGCGGACGATGCCGATGGCACCCTCGGCGGCGGCAAAGGACTCGTGACCTGCCAAAAAGGCGAAGCACTTGGACTCGTCGCTCAGCAGCATGGCACCCAGATTGCCGTGACCCAAGCCCACCTTGCGATCCTCGGCAACAGAGCCGTCGATGCAGAAAGACTGCAAGCCCTCACCGATCTTGCGGGCGGCCTCGGCAGCGGTCTTTACGCCGGACTTCAGCGCGATAGCCGCGCCCACGGTATACGCCCAGCAGGCGTTTTCAAAGCAGATGGGCTGGATGCCCTTGACGATCTCATAGGGGTCGAAGCCCTTGGCGTTGCAGATCTCGCGGCACTCCTCCACGGACTGAATACCGTACTGAGCGAGGACGCCGTTGATCTTGTCGATACGTCTTTCGTAACTTTCAAACAGAGCCATTTTCTCGTCCTCCTCCCTTATTCCTGCCGCGGGTCGATATACTTCGCCGCGTTGTCCCACTGACCGTAGTGACCGGTGGCGTTCTTCAACGCCTCGTTGGCGTCCACGCCCTTCTTCACGGCGTCCATCATCTTGCCGAGGCTGATAAACTCATAGCCGATGATCTCGTCCTTGTCGTTCAACGCCAGACGGCTGCAATAGCCCTCTGCCATCTCCAGATAGCGGGGTCCCTTCTCGCGGGTGCCGAACATGGTGCCCACCTGAGAGCGCAGCCCCTTGCCCAGATCCTCCAGCGACGCGCCCACAGCCAAGCCGTCCTCGGAGAAGGCGGACTGGGTGCGGCCATAGACGATCTGCAGGAACAACTCACGCATGGCGGTGTTGATGGCGTCGCACACCAGATCGGTGTTCAGTGCCTCCAGAATGGTCTTGCCGATGAGAATCTCGGAAGCCATGGCGGCGGAATGGGTCATGCCGGAGCAGCCGATGGTCTCCACCAGTGCCTCCTCAATAACGCCGTTTTTCACATTCAAGGTCAGTTTACAGGCACCCTGCTGGGGGGCGCACCAACCGATACCGTGGGTGAAACCGGAAATATCCCCGATCTCCTTTGCCTGCACCCACTTCCCCTCCTCGGGGATAGGAGCCGGGCCGTGATACGCGCCCTTGGCGACAGGACACATATGCTGTACTTCTGTCGTATAGATCATAGTGACGATGTTCCTTTCTGCATTATAGTAGTGCCTTGCGGCGGTCAAACATAAAGCAAGGGTATTATACCAAATATCCACCGGAAATGCAAGAAACATTCCAAACATTTGGGGTATTTTGCGAAATCGCTCGGAAGCATTGACATTTTCTCAGAAACTAATATAATATATGGGTATTTTTTATCATCCTACGGATTACGGAGGTTTCCCTATGTCTGACGCTGCTTATTTCGCCGAGATGGAGGCGAAGATCCCCCGCGGTAAGGTGCGTACCCGCTTCGCGCCCTCCCCCACCGGGTATATGCACATCGGCAACCTACGCACCGCTCTGTACACGTGGCTTATCGCCCGCTCTCAAGGCGGCACGTTCATTCTGCGTATTGAGGACACCGATCAGGGTCGTCTGGTGGAGGGTGCCACCGATGTGATCTACCGCACCATGGCGGAGTGCCGCCTCACCCACGACGAGGGGCCCGATGTGGGCGGCCCCGTGGCTCCTTATATCCAGTCGGAACGCCGGGATACCTACGGCAAGTATGCCCGTTTGCTGGTGGAAAAAGGCGGCGCGTACTACTGCTTCTGCGAAAAGTGCGCCTCCGAGGAGGACACCGGCTGCTTTGACCGCGCCGACGACCCCTGCCGCGACCTGCCGCTGGAGGAAGCCCTCCGCCGTGTGGAAGCCGGCGAGCCCTACGTGATCCGCCAGCGCATCCCCAAGGAGGGCACCACCACGTTCCACGACGCCGTGTTCGGCGACATCACCGTGGAAAACAGCACTCTGGACGATCAAGTGTTGCTGAAGCGGGACGGTCTGCCCACCTACAACTTTGCCAACGTCATCGACGATCATCTCATGGGCATCACCCATGTGGTGCGCGGCAGCGAGTACCTGTCCTCCGCGCCCAAGTACGACCTTCTGTACCACGCCTTCGGCTGGGACGTACCGGTGTATGTCCACTGCTCCCCCGTCATGCGGGACGCCCAGAACAAGATGTCCAAGCGGCATGGCGACCCCAGCTACGAGGATCTGAAGGCGGAGGGCTATCTGACCGACGCCATCCTCAACTATGTGGCTTTGCTGGGCTGGAGCCCCAGGGGCGACCTCGCCGAGCAGGAGATCTTCTCCCTTGACGAGCTTGTAAAGGCGTTTGACCTTACAGGAATTTCCAAGTCCCCCGCCATCTTCGACAAGGCCAAGCTGGATCACTTCAACGCGGTGTACCTGCGCTCCATGTCCCCGGAGGACTTCGCCAAGGTGGCGGAGCCGTACATCCGCCAGAGCGTCAAGGGCGATTTCGACCTGTGCGCCATCGCCGGACTGCTGCAGGCCCGCTGCGAAAAGCTGACGGAGATCCCCGAAAAGGTGGATTTCTTCGATGAGTGCCCCCCCTGCTGCGTGGAGAACTTCACCAATAAGAAGTCCAAGACGAACCCGGAGGTCTGCAAGGCCATGCTGACGGCGGCCATCCCCATGCTGGAGGGCTTGCCCCAGTGGACGGACGAAACCATCCACGACGGACTCGTCGCGCTGGCGGAGCATCTGGAGGTCAAGAACGCCACGCTCATGTGGCCGGTGCGTATCGCCGCCTCCGGCAAGCTGGTGACGCCCGGCGGTGCCGTGGAGATCTGCCGTATTCTCGGCAAGGAGGAAACGCTGCGCCGTCTCCGCGCCGGTCTTGCCAAGCTGGAGAGCCTGTAAGCCCCTATCCCTGTTTTTCTGCGGCTGTGCCGCTTATTTCAGAATCGAAAGGAATGATCCCGCATGAGTGAAAAAAGCACCAACGTTCCCGCCCTGTTCGGTCAGATGGTATTCGACGAGCAGCAGATGCAGCAGCGTCTCCCCGCCGCCGTTTATCAGAAGTGGCAACAATGTCTGGCACAGGGAACGCCTCTGGATCGTTCCACCGCCGGCGAGATCGCCAACGCCATGAAAGATTGGGCGATCGAAAAGGGTGCCACCCATTACACCCACTGGTTCCAGCCCATGACCGGCTTCACCGCCGAGAAGCACGACAGCTTCATCACCCGCGCCGGTAAGGACGGCGTGGTCATGGAGCTGAGTGCCAAGGAGCTGAGCAAGGGCGAGGCGGACGCCTCCTCCTTCCCCTCCGGCGGGCTCCGCGCCACATTCGAGGCGCGTGGCTACACCGCGTGGGATCCCACGTCCTACGCCTTCGTAAAGGACGAAACACTGTATATCCCCACCATCTTCTGCTCGTACAGCGGGCAGACGCTGGACAAGAAAACGCCCCTGCTGCGCTCCATGCACGTGCTGGACAAGGAGTGCATCCGCATCCTGCGCCTGTTCGGCAACACGGAGGCGAAGCACGTCATTCCGCAGGTCGGCCCTGAGCAGGAGTATTTCCTGATCGACAAGAAGATGTACGAGCTTCGGGAGGATCTGAAGCTCTGCGGGCGCACGCTGTTCGGTGCCCGCCCCTCCAAGGGGCAGGAGCTGGACGACCACTACTACGGTGCCATCAAGCCCCGCGTGGCGTCCTTCATGCGGGAGCTGGACGAGGAGCTGTGGAAGCTGGGCGTGCTGGCAAAGACGGAGCACAACGAGGTGGCTCCCGCCCAGCATGAGATCGCGCCCATCTACTCCGACGCCAACTCCGCCTGCGACAAAAACCAGCTGACCATGGAGCTGCTGAAAAAGGTCGCCGACCGCCACGGTCTGGTGTGTTTGCTCCACGAGAAGCCCTTTGCCGGCGTCAACGGCAGCGGCAAGCACGACAACTGGTCGCTGGCTACGGACACGGGCGAGAATCTGCTGAAGCCCGGCAGCACTCCCAGCCAGAACGCTCAGTTCCTGCTATTTCTGGCGGCGTTCATCAAGGGCGTGGACGAGTATCAGGAGATGCTGCGCTGCTGCGTCTCCTACCCCGGCAACGACCACCGTCTCGGCGGCAACGAGGCTCCTCCCGCCATCATCTCCATCTTCTTGGGTGCCGAGCTGACCGCCATTCTGGACGCCATCATCAGCGGCACGGAGTACGTGGACATCACCAAGAAAAAGCTCACCATCGGCGTGGACGCCCTGCCGGAGATCCCGCAGGACACCACCGACCGCAACCGCACCTCCCCGCTGGCATTCACCGGCAACAAGTTCGAGTTCCGTATGCTGGGCTCCTCCCAGTCCATCGCCAGCCCCAACGTGGTGCTCAACACCATCATGGCGGAGGAGCTGGGGCAGTTCGCCGACATTCTGGAAAAGGCGGACGACTTCCAGTCCGCCCTGCAAGCCCTGCTGCACGACACCTTCACCGCTCACCAGCGCATTATCTTCAACGGCAACGGCTACGACGACTCGTGGGTGCAGGAGGCCGCCCGCCGCGGTCTTTCCAACCTGCGGAACACCGTGGACTGTATGCCCGCCTACATTGACAAGAAGAACATCGACCTGTTCACGAAGCACGCCATTCTCACCGAGGCGGAAATGCGCGCCCGGTACGAGATCCACTTGGAGAACTACTGCAAGGTCTCCGCTATCGAGGCGAACACGCTGCTGGACATGGCGATGCGCGGCGTATTGCCCGCCATGGCGCGTTATTCCGGCGATCTGGCAAGCGGCATGGCGCACAAGCAAAGAGCTGACCTCTCCGGCTTCTGCCGGGTCGAGGACTACCTGATCCGCCAGCTGAGCCTCACGGGCGGACGGCTTCTGGACGTTTGTCAGGAGCTGTCCACCGTGCTGGAGAAGGCTCCCTCCGCCGACAGCGGCATCGACGCCGCTCGGTACTACCGCGATGAGGTAGGCACCCGCACCCAGCAGGCGAGCGAGCTTATCAGCCATCTGGAATCTCTGGTGGACGCCAAGGTTTGGCCCTACCCCACCTACGCTGACATTCTGTTCAGCGTCTGATGCAGTCAAAAACTACCCCTCTGCCATGCGGCAGAGGGGTGGTTTCTATGTAAAGTGTTTTCGCATTACTGCTGCTGTGATTTCTACTTTTCCCGCTTTCGCGCTTGGAAATAGTGTATGGTCATGGACACCAGAAATGCGATGCTCAGATACCCAAAGATGGGGTACACCGTCCCCACCAGCTCCGCGAAGCCCAGCAGACTTCCCGCCCACGCCAGCAGGCACAGCCCCGCCAGCAGCATCTTCTTTTTCTCCCGCACGAAGCGGGCTTTCTGCTCCAGATAGCTGATCAGTCCCACCAGGCTGGCCAGCGCGTTGCAGAACATTGCCACCAGCAGCATAATGCCGTAGACGGCACCCAGCGTTCCGTTCAGGCGGCTGGCGAGTGCCACCATGGGCAGCTCCGCCGCCACCGCCTCCGGATAGCAGCCGAGGCTGGTCAGAATACTGCCCGCCACCACCAGCAGCATCAAGCCCGCCAGCGTGATACCGCCGTAGACGTGCTTCTTCTCCGGCACGTACTGCCCCACGGGAGCCATAATGCCGATGCCGCCCAGAATGTTGTACGCCACGAAGGTCAGCGTGGCGATGCACCAGTTGGGCATCAGGGGGTTGGTGTTGGTGTTCTTCAATTGCAGGATCCCCTCCGTGCCGAAGGTGCACCACGCCGCCACCGCAAAGCCCAGCGTCGCCAGTACCAGCACCGGGATCATGGCGGAAAAGGCGTTGATCATACCGCTGACGCCCAGCAGAGCTATCAGAAACACCGCCAGCATGAACACCGCACTGCCCAGCCACTGGGGAACGCCGAAAAGCTGCTGCAGCATGGCTCCCACGCCTGCGGACATGGACACCACCACAAAAAACAGAAACGCCGCGCCGATGACGCCGGTGGCTGTCCGCAGCCACTTGATGTCCCAAGGCACCAGCAGCTTACCCATGTCGGCGCATTTCGTCATCTGTGTCAGCCGGACGAACATCACGCCGATCACCATAAACAGCACCGCCGATACAAAGAACCCCAGATACCCCCAGTTGCCGAAGGCTCCGAAAAACTGCCACAGCTCCTGCCCGGAGATGAACCCCGCGCCCAAAAAACAGCCGACGTAGGTAAACGCCAGCGAAAACGTCTTGATCTCTTTCATACTGCACCTCTGCTCGAAAATAACCTATACAATATATCCTATTTCCGCCGTCCCGTCAACCCTATCTCCCCGGATATACGTGGTGCCCACCTGCCGAAAAAACTTTCACTGAATGCTTCGGTTTTCCGTTGACGCTGGAAGCGGTATGCTGTATACTGTAAAAAGTGAAACCATTCGGTTTGTAAGCTACGCCCCCTTGAACGGCAAACGAAATCATGCAGGAGGAGAACACCATGATCAATACCATTGACGGCATCATCGCCGCTGCCAAAGGCGGCAAAACAGGCGTCATCGCCGTGGCAGCCGCCCACGACCAGCCGGTGATCGAGGCTGTGGTCGAGGCACGGCGCGAGGGTATCGCCGCCCCCATCCTTGTGGGGCATGCCGACGAGATCAAATCCATGCTCACGGCTCTGGGCGAGGACCCCGCCGCCTATGAGATCATCGCCGGCGACACCGATGAGGACTGCGCCGCCAAGGCGGTCGCCCTGTGCGCCGAGGGCAGAGCCAACTTTCTGATGAAGGGCATCCTCGGCACCGCCGACCTGATGCGCGCCGTGTTCAATAAGGAGCACGGTCTGCGTACCGACCACCTGACCACCCACTGTATGCTCTACGAGATCCCCGCGCTGGGTCGTATGCTGGTGCTCACCGACGGCGGTGTGAATACCTTCCCCGATCTGGAAAAGAAGGCGGAGATCCTGGAAAACGCCGCCATGGTGCTGCAAGCTCTGGGCTATGAGCACATCAACGCCTCCTGCGTCTGCGGCGCGGAGCAGGTGAACCCCAAGGTGCAGTCCACCGTGGACGCCGACGCGCTCTCCCACATGACCGACCGCTGGGCGAAGTACAATATGGACGTATGCGGTCCTGTGGCTCTGGATCTGGCTGTCAGCGAGGAATCGTGCCGCCACAAGCACTACACCGCTCCCGGTGCCGGTAAGGCGGACATTCTGCTGGTGCCCAACTACGAGGTGGGCAACGGCATCGGCAAGGCGGCGAATCTGTTCGGCAACGCCAAAAACGCCGGTATCATTCTCGGTGCTAAGGTGCCCATCGTGCTGGTCAGCCGCGCCGACAGTGCCTATTCCAAGCTGGCGTCTATCGCGCTGGGCAGCGTCCTCGCCTCCCGCATGAAGCTGTCCTGACAGTGTCACCGCCGCTGCGCGGCAGAGACACCGCACAATAATTCAGAAAAGGAGATCACGTTATGGTAAATCAGAAATTCTACACGCTGGGCACGGCTCCCTCCATCATCCGCCAGCTGTTTGCCTACGGTTTGGAGCAATCCGCCAAGGTGGGTGCCGACAAGGTGTACGACTACTCTTTAGGCAACCCCAGCATCCCCGCGCCCAAGAAGGTAAACGAATCCATCCATAAGATCGTGGACGAGACGGACTCCATCAAGCTCCACGGTTACTCCATGGCTCCCGGCTTTGCGGAAGCCCGTGCCGCCGTGGCTAAGGATCTGTCCGCCCGCTTCGGGCTGGACGTAAAGGCGAGTGAGCTGTTCTTCACCTGCGGTGCCGCCCCTGCTCTGATCTCCATTATCAAAGCCCTCACGGTAGATCACCACACCGAGATCATGACTGTGGCTCCCTTCTTCCCCGAGTACCTTCCCTTCGTCGAGGGGAACGGCGGCAAGCTGGTGGTGGTGCCCGCCGACACCAAGGCGTTCCAGATCCATCTGGACGAGGTGGAAAAGCGCATCACCGCCCACACACAGGCGATCATCATCAACTCTCCCAACAACCCCTCCGGCGTCGTCTATACCGAGGAGACGCTGAAGGGTCTGGCAGCCCTGCTGGATCGCAAGAGCAAGGAGCACGGTCACCCCATCTACATTATCGCCGACGAGCCATACCGTGAGCTGGTATACAGCGGCGTAACGGTTCCCTTTATCCCCTGCTTGTACCGGAACACCATCGTCTGCTACTCCTACTCCAAGTCCCTGTCCCTGCCCGGTGAGCGTATCGGCTATGTGTACGTCCCCGGCTTCGCCGATGACAGCGACGCGGTGTATGCCGCCGTTTCCGGTGCCGCCCGCATTATGGGGCACGTTTGCCCGCCCACGCTGATGCAGAAGGTCATCGAGTATTGTGCCGAGGAGCGTCCCGATCTGGTGGCTTACGATGAAAACCGCAATCTGCTGTACAACAGCCTGCGGGAGATGGGCTATGAGTGCGCCAAGCCCGACGGTGCCTTTTACCTGTTCGTCAAGGCTCCCAACGGCGACGCCAACGCCTTCTCCGAGAAGGCGAAGCTGGAGCACAACCTGTTGGTGGTGCCCGCCGACGGCTTCGGCTGCCCCGGCTACTTCCGCCTGAGCTACTGCGTGTCCAACGACATGATCCGCCGCAGTCTGCCTGCCTTCAAGGCGATGATGGAGAGCTACAGGTAAGGCTCTCCCCCGCTCCGCACAAAACCGCCCGCAGTGCTTGCTGCGGGCGGTTCTTATGCCAATACGCACAAATACGGTCACGATATGCCTTGATTTTTCGAGGTTATTTCCCTTGCATTTTTTGCCGGCAGATCCTATAATAGCAACATATTTTTATATAAAAGAGGTGTTTCACGCATGAGCAAAGTGACGATCCCTGCCGGGTACAAGACGCCGCTGTCCACCTACGAGATGCAGCGCGCTATCGAGTTCATCAAGAGCAATTTCCAAGTGAATCTGGGGCAGGCGTTGAATCTTCGGCGCGTTTCCGCTCCCCTGTTCGTGGATGAGAATTCGGGTCTGAACGATAACCTCAACGGCGTGGAGCGTCCCGTGTCCTTCGACATTCCCGACGTGGGCGCGCAGGGTCAGGTGGTGCACTCTCTGGCAAAGTGGAAGCGTCTGGCACTGAAGCGTTACGACTTCAAGCCCGGTAAGGGGCTGTTCACCGATATGAACGCCATCCGCCGCGACGAGGAGGTGGACAACCTCCACTCCGTGTACGTGGATCAGTGGGACTGGGAAAAGGTCATCGAACGCCGTGACCGCAACGTGGCGTATCTGGAGCAGACCGTCCGCGCCATCGTCGGTGCCGTGGTGGAAACCAACGACGCCCTGCAGATCGCCTTCCCCAGCCTGCACACCGTGCTGGAGCGTGACGTGTACTTCGTCACCACCCAGGAACTGGAGGATCGCTGGCCGGACTACACGCCCAAGCAGCGGGAGGACGCCATCTGCCGTGAGCATCATACCGTGTTCCTCATGCAGATCGGCGACGACCTCAAGCGCAGCGGCAAGCCCCACGACGGCCGCGCCCCCGACTACGACGACTGGTCCTTGAACGGCGATATTCTCATCTACAACCCCGTGCTGGACATCTCCTTTGAGATCTCCTCCATGGGTATCCGCGTGGACGAGGCCGCCATGGACTACCAGCTGCACAAGCGCGGCTGCGATGACCGACGTGACCTCCCCTTCCACAAAATGCTCCTCAACGGTGAGCTGCCCTTGACCATCGGCGGCGGCATCGGTCAGAGCCGTCTGTGTATGCTGATGATCGGCACCTGCCACATCGGTGAGGTGCAGGCAAGCCTGTGGGACGAGGGCACCTTGACCGCCTGCGAAAAATCCGGCGTCATGATCCTGTAAATACGCAAAAAAGAACCGCCCTCCGGCGGTTCTTTTTTGCGTAATAAAACCTTTTTTACAGCGGCTGCTCCGGTCTTTTCAGCTCCTCCTCCAGCCGCTGCAATTCGCAGATCATCTCATCAAACGCCCCGAAATCCGCGTCGTCCACCGCCTCCTGCGCTGCGCGCAGCTGCTCAGACAACGCCGCATTCATCGCCAGATACGTGCTGCGCCGCTGGCTGCACCACAGCCGCTGCTGGGTGATGCACTGTCCCAAGTGCTCCATGGCTCTGGCGCGGAACTCCTCCGTGCGCCGGTGCGCGCTGATCTCGATGTCCGCCACGTGCTCCTTCAGGGACTGGTACTCCGCCGCAGGTCCCCGCAGTGCCTCATTCTCCACGCGCAGGGACTCCACCTGCTGCCGCAGCTCCCGCACCTGCCGCTCCAAACGCTCGTTGTCCTCCCGCAGCTTGGCGTCCTGCTCCGTAATGCAGCGCAGTCCCTCGTTCTCCGCAGCAGCCTCGTTCTTTTCCCGCCGCAGCACCTCATTCTCCGCCTGCAGCGTCTCCACTGCGGCACGGTGCTCCTCCGCGGTTCTTTCGATAAACGCCACCACGTCCTGACGGTCAAACCCGCCGAACATACACGTCTTGAAGCTGGCATCCATGGCAAATACCTTCTCTTTCCTCTGATTGCGTACAGCATACCACAAATTCCGCCCGCTGACAAGAGAACGGGCTCAAAAATACCGCCGTATCTCAAATTAAAGCGGAAAAGTTCGGAATTTCGATTTACAAATGTCGCCTATTGTTGTATACTGTGTGGTAACGTGTTTTGAAGAAAGACAGAGATTTTACGCAAAAGGACGGAGAAATTATGAATTGGGAAATCACCACATTTTTGGGATACTTTGTTATCCTGCTGGGCGTAGCACTTGTATTCTACTTCAACGGCTCCAACAAGAACTCCGAGGACTTCTTCTTAGGCGGCCGTTCCATGGGGCCGTGGGTCACGGCTCTGTCCGCGCAGGCATCTGATATGTCCGCATGGCTGCTGATGGGGCTCCCCGGCTCTATCCTCGCCTTCGGCTTCGGTCAGATGTGGATCGGCATCGGTCTTGCCCTGGGCACCGCCGCCAACTGGATCCTCTGCGCCCGCCGCCTCCGCACGTTCTCCAAGGCGGCGGATGACGCCATCACCGTGCCCCAGTACCTGACCAACCGCTTTGCGGTGGACTCCCGCACGCTGCAGCTGGTCTGTGCGCTGATCTTCCTGTTTGCCTACACCATCTACGTGGCGTCCGCTCTGGTGGCGGGCACCTCTGTGTTCAGCACCCTGTTCCCGCAGATCTCCCCCAACACGGCTATGCTGGTGTTCCTGCTCATCATCGTGGCGTACACCTTCTTCGGCGGCTTCGCCGCCGTCTGCTGGACGGACTTCTTCCAGGGTCTGCTGATGATGCTGGCACTGATGCTGGTGCCCATCGTTGTCTATTTCTGCCACGGTGAGCTGCTGGATCCCACCGCCCTCACCACCGTGTACGAGTACACGGACGCTGCCACCGGTGCCGTTACCCAGTGCTCCTTCGGCGGCGGCCTGTTCAACGCCAGCTGGCAGGACATCGTCAGCGGTCTCGGCTGGGGTCTCGGCTACTTTGGTATGCCCCACATTCTGGTGCGCTTCATGTCCATTGAGAAGCCCTCCATGGTCAAGAAATCCGCCACCGTCGCCATCATCTGGGTCATCATCTCCCTGCTCTCCGCCGTGCTGATTGCCTACCTTGGCCGCATGATCGTGGGCGAGGAGCTGCTGACCGCCGGCAACCAGAAGCTGGTGTTCATCGCCATGGCGCGGAGATTCTTCCCCGCCGCTATCTGCGGTCTGCTGCTGGCAGCCATTATTGCCGCCTCCATCTCCACCGCCGACTCCCAGCTGCTGGTGGCGTCCAGCTCCTTCACCGCCGACCTGTATAAGCCCCTGTTCCGCAAGAACGCCTCCGAGAAGGAGACGCTGATGGTCGGGCGTGTTCTGGTGCTGGTGCTGTCCCTTATCGCCTACGTCATCGCCTCCTCCAAGGGCAGCGGCGCACAGGCGATCATGAACATGGTGGAAAACGCATGGGGTGCCTTCGGCTCCTCCTTCGGCCCCACCATCCTGCTGTCCCTGTTCTGGCGTCGCTTCAACTACAAGGGTGCCGTGGCTGGCGTTATCTCCGGCTTCGTGGTGGATCTGGGCTGGCTGCTGACCGGTCTGACCGCCTCCACCGGCATCTTCGAGATCGTCCCCGGCTTCTTCGCCAGTCTGGTCGTCGCCTACGTGGTGGCGCGCTGCACCGCCGCTCCCAACGCCAAGGCGGTGGAGATCTTCGACAAGGCCTCCGGCAAGGACGCCGACTGATTTTACCCCCATATCTCCAGCCCCCGCCAGATGGCGGGGGCTTCTTCTCCCCTCTCAAGCCGCCTCACAAAAAGTTGGAGAAAAATGAAAATTCCTCTTGCTTTTTGTTTCGTGATGTGCTATTATAATCAAGCTGTCGATGAGACACGCGCCGTTAGCTCAGCTGGATAGAGCGTCTGGCTACGGACCAGAAGGCCGGGGGTTCGAATCCCTCACGGCGTGCCAAAAAGACCCGAAACCGTAAGGCTTCGGGTCTTTTTGTTTGCATAAGTTGTTGTTTTCTCCCGCTGCTTTTTTCTGACCCAAACGCTGACCCCAACGGGAGCGGATAGCGGAAAGGTCTATACCGCACGGGAGAGGATGCTCCCCATCGTTTGCGCCGCTTTGAGCTGTGCGTCGGTGGTGACGTGGGCGTAGGTGTCCAGCGTGAAGCCTGCGGAGTAGTGACCGAGCATGGAGGACACGGTTTTTACATCCACGCCGTTTTGCAGCACCATCGTTGCGAAGGTGTGGCGCAGGTCATGAAAGCGTATCCGTGGCAGTCCTGCTCGCTTTAGAACGCGGTGCAGCATATGCAACACGCTGTCCGGGGACATGGGGCCTCCTGTTGGTGAGGGAAACACCCATTCGCTGCTTCCCGCCTTGTTTTTCTGTGCCTTTAGAACGCTTATCGCGTCTGCCGACAGCGGCAGTGTGCGGTAGGCGTTTTTCGTTTTCAGTGGGGCTTCCACCACCTTGCTGTTCTGCCGTGAGATGGCCCGTTGGATTTTCAGCACACCACGGTCGAGGTCGACGTCCGTCCACTTTAGCCCCAGCAGTTCGCCCCGCCGCAGACCCGTGGCGAGGTCGAGGTAGTAGAGCTCGTACACGCCGCTGTCCCTGGCCTCCTGGAAGAAGGCGCTGAGCTGGTCGGCGGTCAGGGTCTTCATCTCCTTGTGCTCTACCTTCGGCAAGGCACAGCCCTGTGTCGGATTCTTGCTCACCAATTTCTGCTCGATGGCGAGATTGTACGCCGAGCCGATCATCTGGTGGATATTTCGCACCGTCTTGGGTGCCAGACCTTTCGGCTTTTTCTTGGCCTCGATGCGGTCTACTCGCCCACCGTCCAGCAGGTGCTTGTAAAACCGCTGTAAGTCCAGAGAAGTCAAGTCTGCCAGCGGGATGCTGCCAATTTGCGGCTTGATGTGGTTTTTCAGAAAGCCTTGCGAGGTTTTGAATGTGGACGGGCGCAGTTTGATTTTCGCGTAGTTTTCCAGCCAGACCTCCAGCCATGTCCCCACCGTGTAGGTCTTGGCTCTGCCGTAGTCGATGCCCACATTTTCCTCGATGGCTTTCTTCAGCTTTTCCTTGACTTCTGCCTGTGTCTTGCCGAGGACATTTTTGATGATGGCCTTGCCAGTTTCCGGATCGTGACCGACTGTGTACCGGCCCTCCCATCGGCCGTCCTTTCGTTTGCGGATGTTCCCTTCCCCGTTCGCTCGTCGCTTTGGCATAAAATCAGCCTCCTTTGCCAACGAACAATACCGTAACCAAGGGGACAAAGCTACCGGAAAACCGAACTGTTATCAGAAAGTTATCATTTGCACCTCGGAGCCGCACCGCCTTATCTTTGTTTATGGCGACGCAATTTCTGCGCTGCCGGGGGCGTCTTCTTTGGTTACAACGGTGCGATTTTCGGACGGTCAAGAAGCCCTTTCCATTGACTACAGCGGCGCAAAATATACACGCTTTCCTCCGAAAATCGCCGCTGCTCAAAGAGCACTTTTTTGAGTTGTTGAAAACTGCGATTTCCTCAAACGCCTGCGGAACGTCCACCTTGAAAAGTCCGCCGCCACGGGCCTTTTCTGTGCCTGACGTTCACCTATGACTGCGAAAGTGCCTCTCAAGGTGCACCTTAGACTGCGGTTTCAAAACCCCGGAAAGCCCCGCACTGCGGGGCTTTGTGGCTGAGAGGTGCCCAATTACGGGCACCTCTCTTTATCTTGTGCTTTTATCGAACGGCCCTCACCGCTCGAAAATCCAGCTTATAAAGTTCGGTTTTTCGCCAATAAACACTCCCGCAAATATCGCCAAAAAGTTACCGCTACAATGCTGTTCCAAGCCGCTTCTCATCCCGTTTTTCAACTTCTCGCACAAATGGCCCACGTTCGCTTTCACGGGTGAAAGCGGGTACACACTCGGCTTTCGGAGAAGGATCGCACACAGCGGCTTACACGCCGAAACAGGGGGCGTTTCGGATGGGGGTGGTATCACTACTCTCGGAGCGTTCCGCACGTTCACCAACATCCCCGGGCCGGGTATCAGAACGGCAAGTTTTGCCGCTTTTGGGGCTTGGTCGGGGGTGCTCCCAAAGAACACAGAAAGCCTTCGGAACAGCGATGCGCTTATGCGCGTCGCTGTTCCGAGGCGTCGCGGCCCCGCTGGGCTGCGTGATCTGTTTGCAACTTGGTGATGTTGCTGTTTTTTCACTCTGTGCGCAGTACTTTCTGAACGTGCGAGGTGGGGGTGGTATCACTACCCTCGGAGCGTTTCACACGGTTCGGAAATCCTGCGTGGCCGGGACTTAGAACGGCAAACTTTGCCCCTTTTGGGTCTCGGTCGGGGGTGCGCTCCCGAAGAACGCGGAGAGCCTTCGGGACAGCGATGCGCTTATGCGCGTCGCTGTCCCGAGGCGTCGCGGCCCCGCTGGGCTGCGTGAACTTTTCCGTTTCTGTCGAAATTGCGGCTTGTATGCCCTGCGCTCAGGGCCTTTCCGTGTGTGCGAGGCGAGGGGTGGTATCACTACCCTCAGCGCGCTTTACGTGCTGCTGAAACGCCGGACGGCCGCTTGTCAAAACGGCTCATTTGCCGTTTTCTGAGGTCAGGTGGGCGTAGTTCCCCGCACGATTCCTATTTTCTTGCGAATACACAGAATTTTCTGTTGGCAGTTCCAGTTGCAAACACTTTTGCGTTATGGTACGATAAGTTCAACAAACTGGAACTTTCAAATTAGTCTTTGCAAACAACCTTTGAACCTTCACCATCAATTACAATTCCCTGACGGTTGTTAATTGGGGATAGATTCAAATCCGAAAATTCAGTCATTATTTTCTCGGTAACTTTCTTAAATGGTGCTGTAAGATAATGCGGAA
>URXW01000015.1 GCA_900551995.1 uncultured Eubacteriales bacterium | reverse complement strand
GGCGTGACCATATTGGCGGAAACATGTACGACTATGTGGACGAACACGGCTTCCTCGTTCAGAAATATGGCCCTCACACATTTCACACTAATGAAAAAAAGCTGTACGACTATATGTGCCGCTTTGAACAGTGGCAGGACTACAAGCTGACCTGCGGTGCGGTTTGGGGCGGGAAGTACACGCCGACGCCCTTCAATTTCACTACCATCGACACCTTCTATCCAGCGGAAAAGGCGGAATTGCTGAAAGAAAAGCTCAAAAAAGCCTTTTCCGGACGGGATACCGCCACGGTGGTGGAGGTTCTGGCGCACCCCGACGAGGACATCCGGGGCTACGCGGAGTTCCTGTTCCGGAATGACTACGCGCCCTACACCGCAAAGCAGTGGGGTATATCGCCCGCGGAGATAGATCCCAGCGTTCTCAAACGTGTGCCGCTGCGTTTTTCCTATGATGAGGGCTACTTTGGAGATGATTATCAGGTCATGCCGCGCCATTCCTTCACACACTTTTTTGAAAACCTGCTGCACCATCCCAACATCACTGTACAGCTCGGTGTAGACGCACTGGAGCGACTGCGAATCCGTGATGGCAAGCTGATGCTGGATGGAGAGGTGTGCCGCATCCCGGTTGTCTATACCGGTGCGCTGGATGAACTGTTTGACCGTGAATATGGGAGGCTGCCCTACCGCTCTTTGCGATTTGAGTGGCGGTATACGGATAAAAGCAGTGTGCAGGAGGCTCCCGTTGTTGCCTACCCGCAGGAACCCGGATTCACCAGGATCACTGAGTATAAAAAGCTCCCGCCACAAGAGGGGAGAGGAAGCAGCTATGCGTTGGAATATCCGCTGCCATACGACGGTACGGATTCGGCTGAGCCATACTATCCCGTGCTGACAGAGGAGAGCCAGAAGCAGTATGCACAGTATCGTGATGCGGCAGAAAAAATTCCGAATTTAATCCTCTGTGGTCGCCTGGCTGATTTCAAGTATTACAACATGGATCAGGCACTGAAGAGGGCGTTGGAGACGTGTGACAACTGCCGTTAGGACGGGCTTTGAATCAAAAAAGGAAGGCGGATAGCCGCCGCATCCGAGTTGTTTTGCGAGATGTGTAATGGGTATACGTCAACAGTCCCCCCTGTCCCTCCAGTCAAAGCACCCCCGAAGCCGTAAGGCTTCGGGGGTGCTTATGCCATTTGCAGCGTAACCGTCAAAACTGAGGGCGGCTGGACACACATGGGACAATAGCTTTGACGCTTTTGTCAACAGGTCCTTATTGTACATTATCAATGGGCGGAAGCATATTTGCCCAATACGCTTTTAATACGCACATAATACGCATTGTTTTCATGATGCGCCTGTAATACGCATTTAATACGGAGATAATGCGTATTAGCTTTTTTGACGGTCGGAAAAGCACAATATATCAATAATTACGCATTGACAACTACAATATATTGTGGTATATAAGAACTATTCAGTTATTTGTGCACCGCCCCACCGGGGTTTCCGAACACGGTTCGGATCGCACACGTTGTTAAGTTTGTACTTGAGGAGCATTATGCTCCCGTCTGAGATCAGGGCTACTGCGCCCTCGTATTTCAACGACTATGCTGCGGGAAATTTTTCTCGCGGCATTTTCCACCTGTACGCCGCTTTGCCGCCATGCTATGATGTGCCTGTACTTAAGGCATCAAGCATTTAGGTCGGAGCAGAGCAGGCACGGGTGGAAGGCTATCAACAGCTTTTCGCTCTGATTAAGAACCCGAAGTATGTCAAAATGCGCCTCCCGAAAAACGGGCGGCCATCAGAATTGAACAATACTGCAAACGCAGGAAGGATCGTATGAAGCCGAAACGGCAGGAAGATTCTTCCTGCGTTTTTGCTTACTATTTTTGTCGCGGCACTTGCCATCGCCGCGATACTGCAGGAAAAGAAAACGCGCCGAAGTTGCTCCGGCGCAGGCCAGGAAGAAGTTTTGAAAAAGCCGTCAGGACGATACGGCAGGAAAATCGTCAAGGGAGAGGCAAGCTCCCGCCCCTGTATGCCGCAGTCAGAGTGCGGTGCCGGTCATACGGGGTATCGTATATTCTCAGATCCGTCGCCGGGTGGATCACAGGACACCGACGGAGCCTTCCGCAGCCGAGTTCAGCGGCCTGGTGTCCACGGTTGCTCACACGAGCAGAGGTCAAAGACCTCCATACCGCAGCGTACTGACCTGGCACAAGTAAAGAGAGACAGACATACAAGCAAGCCGCGAAAAGCACGCAGCACCAAGGCTTTCCACCTGCGGCGGTCTATCAGTTTTGCGGAGATACGCCGGAAACGGATCTCCTTGCCAACGGGTGAAGTGCGCCCATCTGAACACAACTACGATTACAAGGAGCTTTTTCTATATGACCACAAAAGGCATTTACCACACCCTTGTTACCCAACTGGACAAGCTGGCGCGGCATAACCGGCAGGGCAGCTTCCGCACGAAAGACCGCTACTACGAGGCGGTCAAACGGTTCTGCGCCTACCTCGCCGCCCACTACCACCTGCAAAAGCTGGAGAACGTCAGCGGCAAGCATCTGGTGAGCTATGTCCTCTATTTGCAGGCGCAGGGCAAGTCAGCCAGTACCATCAAAACCGACCTCTCCGCCATCCGATTTTTCCACGATAAGATGTCCCACCCCCGCTACACACTGCCGATCAATGAAGAACTGGGCGTTGCCTTGGAACGCCGCCGCTTCGGGCAGCAGGATCGTACATGGATGAACTCGGAGTTCGGCAAGCTGATTGGCCGCGCCATGGCGGAGGAGCGGGAGGACTACATCCTCGCCCTGTATTTGGCTCGCTATGCCGGTCTGCGTATCCATGAGTGCTTCCGCATGGACACCGCTATGGCGGAGCGTGCGCTGCGTGAAAACGCCCTCACCGTGAAAGGCAAGGGCGGTAAGGTGCGTATCGTCCCTATCGAGGATGACCGTATCACGATGATGCTGGAACGACTGCTGGAAAAAACGGAGCGCGGCCACAAGCTGCTGGTGCCGGACGGCGTTCCCACCGACCGTGCCATCAACGGCATGCAGCAATTCATCATCCGCCACCGCGACGCCATCTGCGACCCCACCGCACCGGACAGACGCATTACCTTCCATGGGTTACGACATACCTACGCCGCCGAAAAGTACACTTCCCTCGTCGATGGCGGCATGACACCGTTGGATGCCCATTTTACCGTGTCACGCCTGTTGGGACATGAGCGGCCCGATGTGACGAACATCTATCTGGCGTCCGTGAAGGGAGGCGTGGCCCGTGGAGAATAAGTGCCGCGACCTGCATGACCTCCCCATGATTCTGCGGGTAGAGGACTTGATGCCCATCCTTGGCATCGGCCGCAACACCGCCTATGAGCTGGTCCGCAGCGGCCAGATACGAAGCGTCCGTATCGGTAGGCAGATTCGTATTCCAAGAGAGGCTTTGCTGGAGTTTCTGCGGAAGTAAACCTCTTCGTCGGAAAAAGTTTTTTTGACGAAATTGGCTGCCCATGCTATACTGAACCGCATGAATGGGTACTCCGCTTAGCACCGCTGTCAGGAGGTCATGCGGCTCTAAGTACACGATACAAGGAGTGCGAACTTATGAGACCCCGTAAAAAAGGACAGCAGTATGAGATCTGCTACCGCTGCCCCGGATATACCAAACCAATATATGAACGCTTTCCCACCTACGAAGCCGCGAATCTGCGAATCGCTCAAATCGAATACGAGAAGTCTATCGGCGAATTTCGTCCGCCAAAACAAACGCCCATACAAACCAAACGAGCGCAGAAAAAGTTTATCACGGTTAGTGAACTGTTGGATGAATATGTACAGGTCTATGGGCTGAATCACTGGGGAGATTCTTTTTTGTCCAGTAATCTCCATCGCATTGAGCATTACATCAAGCCGTACTTGGGCAATGTGGCGGTGAAGGACCTGACCACACACGATTTGGACTTGTTCTACGATTCGCTTCAGGACAAGCCTGCCGTTGTGCTGAAAGGCCACAAGAAAACAGATGCCTGTGTTTCTCGCTCGGTGATTGAAAAGACACACGCCCTGCTGCGCAGCGCACTGAATCAGGCGGTTATCTGGGAGTATATCCCCAGCAATCCCGCCCTCCGTGTGACGCTGCCCAAGTATCAGCCGCAGGAACGCACCGTGTGGTCTGCCAGTGAAGCACAGCGGGCTTTGGATGCCTGCACCGATCCCGTGTTGAAGCTGTGTATGCTGCTGGCTCTCGGCTGCTCTATGCGTGTGGGAGAAATACTGGGCCTGACATGGGACTGCGTGGACATTTCGGAGGATGCCATCTGTGCCGGAACAGCCCATGTGCGGATCACCAAGGAACTGAAACGCTGCCAGAAGGATAGCCTTGCGGCACTGGAACGGCGTGGACGCTCCACCGTCCTGCTGACATTCCCCGAGTGGAAGCGGACCGGCTCCTCCACATCTCTGGTACTGAAAGCACCGAAAACGGAAAGCAGTATACGAAAGGTGTTTCTGCCGAAAACCGTAGCACTGGCACTGGTGGAGGCAAAAAGGCGACAGCAGGAGATAAAGGGAACGTTGGATAGAGGCTATCAGGACTTCGATCTTGTCATTGCCCATGAGGACGGACGTCCCTACGAGGAAAGGCAGATTGCCTTTCTGCTCCGCAAGCTGACCGATGCCACAGGACTGCCGCCGGTAGTTTTTCACAGTCTGCGGCATTGCAGTGCCTCACTGAAGCTGCAAATCGGCGGCGGAAACATCAAGGCGGTGCAGGGCGATACCGGCCACGCACAATCCCGTATGGTGACCGATCTGTACGCCCATACCAACAACGAGGAACGCCGCCGGTTGGCGGAGAAGGTGGAGACGGATTTCTTCCAGAAACGGGCTGATGTGCCGCAGGAAAAGCCGCTGGATAACTCTGCGGAACAGGCGTACCGCCTGCTGCAAGAAAATCCCGACATTGCCAAATTGATCATTGCGACGCTGCAAAAACAGACGCAGCAATAGCTTGTTGGAAGATCTGTTGGAAAGTCCAACGAAACTAAGAAACAATAAAACAAAACAAACCCCGTAACCGTTGCGGTTACAGGGTTTGCGTGGAGCTGCTGGGCGGATTCGAACCGCCGACCTCATCCTTACCAAGGATGCGCTCTACCGACTGAGCTACAGCAGCAAATATGGCGACCAAGAAGGGGCTCGAACCCTCGACCTCCAGCGTGACAGGCTGGCGTTCTAACCAACTGAACTACTTGGCCATGCTACGCTCTCGCGAACTCAAGCTTGCTTATTATAGCAAGTGGCGCGGCGAATGTCAACACCCATTTTCCGTTTTTCTGCAAAAAATTTAGGGCTGCCCCACGGCAAGCCCTGTGACCTCCGCGCCACAAACCGGATTGTCAACGAGGGACTTTTGTGTTAGAATATCCCGCAGGAAAGAAGTATACGCAAAGGAGCACCCCATGCACATCGGAAACGTTGAAATCACCTCCCCGCTCTACCTCGCGCCCATGGCGGGCGTCACGGACATGGCGTTCCGCCAGATCTGCCGCGAGCTGGGCGCGGCCATGAGCTGCACCGAGCTGGTCAGTGCCAAGGCTCTCTGCTATCAGGACAAAAAGAGCCGCACTCTTCTGAAGCTGGCACCCAACGAAAAGCCCGCCGCCGCACAGATCTTCGGCAGCGACATCCCCTGCATGGCGGAGGCCGCCGTCATCGCCGCCGAGGTCTCCGGCGCGGACATCATCGACATCAACATGGGCTGTCCCGTGGGCAAGGTGGTGGCGAACGGCGACGGCTCCGCCTTAATGAAGGACCCGGAGAAGGCGGCGCGTCTGGCGGAGGCGGTGGTCAAGGCAAGCCCCGTGCCCGTGACGGTGAAAATGCGCCGCGGCTGGGACAAGGGCAGCATCAACGCCGTGGAGCTGGCGAAAATGCTGGAGCAGGCGGGCGTTGCCGCCATCGCCGTCCACGGACGCACCCGCGCCCAGATGTACAGCGGTCAGGCGGACTGGACGACCATCCGCCATGTGAAGGAGGCGGTCTCCGTGCCGGTCATCGCCAACGGCGACATCTTCGCCCCGGAGGACGCCGTGCGGATCCTGCAATTCACCGGCGCGGATATGGCGATGATCGGGCGCGGCTGCTTCGGCAACCCGTGGCTGTTCCAGCAGGCCGCCGCCGCGCTGGAGGGCAAGCCCATCCCGCCCCTGCCGCCGCTCCGTGACCGCTGGGACACCGCCGTGCGCCAGATCGAGCTGGCGGTGTCGGATAAGGGCGAGCATATCGCCATGCTGGAGGCGCGTAAGCAGCTGTGCTGGTACCTCAAGGGTGTCAGCCACGCCAATTACTATAAGGAACAGATCGTCCGCCTTACCACGCTGGAGGAGCTTTACCGCGTGTCGGCGGGCGTAAAGAGGGATCTGCAATGAACAAGGAACAAGACATTCTCCGCCGCGCCCAACAGGGCGACAGCGAGGCGTTCCGCCAGCTGGTGGAGGCGTACCAGACGCAGGTATACCGTCTGGCTCTGCGAATGTGCGGCGCGGACGGTGCTGACGACGTGACCCAGGATGCCTTCGTGGCGGCGTGGCGCGCCCTGCCCAACTTCCGCAGCGACTGCCGCTTCTCCACGTGGCTCTACCGCCTGACCACCAATGCCGCCATCGACTATCTCCGCCGCGAGAAACGCCACCGCGCCGCCGGCGACATCGCGGAGCTGGAGTTGCCCGACGACGCCCCCACGATGCAGGAGCTGTCCGAGCGGGCGGAGACGCAGAGCCGCGTGCGCCGCGCCCTGTCCCGCCTGTCGGACGAGCACCGGCAGGTGCTGCTCCTGCGCTATATGCAGGAGCTGGACTACGGCGAGATCGCCGCTGCGCTGGAGGTCAGCGAGGGCACGGTCAAATCCCGCATCAACCGCGCCAAGGCGCGTCTGCGCGAATTGCTGACGGACACGGGGAACCTTTCCGCCGCCGCCTCCGTCTTACAAGCAGAAACCGCTGAAAGGAGGGAGCAGCCGTGAACGAACGCCCCTTTGACCCCATGGATAAGATCCTCCGGGAAGCCCTTGCCAGCGACGCGCAGGTGCCCGGGGATCTGACCGGGCGCATCATGTCCCGCGTGGCAGACACACCCCAGCAGCGGGCTGCTTCCCGCGGGAACCCGTACCGCAAATGGTTCTTCTCCGCCGCCGCCTGCCTTGTGCTGGCAGCCGTGGCACTGCCTCTGGCACTGAACAGCCACAAAAACGCCGCCGACACGGCGACGCCGGATATGTGCATGACCTCCGCCGCGCCCCGTGACAGCGGCGATACGGACGAGGAGAGCGAGGAAGCCGGGAACCGGGATGATTCCGTTCAGCAGAACGAGACCACCGGCGGCACGACCTCTAAGAAGGATGCCGACGGCTTCACCACCGTCCCCCACAGCAGCCAAACCGACCTGAACGACCACCCCTTCGACCCCATAGACGCCGCGCTGGACGATGCTGACGAGACGCTGAAAGCGCAGGGCTACACCCTGCAGGTGCTGGCGCGCAGCGAGACGGCGGTGCAGGTGGCGGCACTCGACAGCCGCGGCAACGCCGCCGCCGACCCCGCCGTTATTGAAAACGCCATGACCGCCGCCGGCTTCACCCTGTCAGACGGCTGGTATACCATCCCACAGGAGGTCACCCCTTGAAGCTGCACACGAAACAACTGACGATCGCCGCGCTGACGGCGGCGGCTTACGCCGTCCTCAGCTACTTCGGCTCTATTTTCGGTATCACCTACGGCCCCATCCAGTGCCGCTTTTCCGAGGCACTGTGCATCCTGCCCTTCTTCCTGCCGGAGACGGCGTGGGGGCTGGGCGTGGGCTGCCTTATCGCCAACCTTCTCAGCCCCTACGGCGTGCTGGACATCGTAGTTGGCTCCGCCGCCACGCTGCTGGCGGCACTGCTCACTGCCCGCTGTAAGAAAAAGTGGCTGGCACCCCTGCCGCCCGTCGTCGCCAACACCGTCCTTGTGGGACTGATCCTGGCGTATGAGCAGGCGGGCACCTCCGCCGCCTTCTGGCCCACCTACGCCTTCAACGCCCTCACCGTGGGGCTGGGCGAGGCGGTGGCGTGCTATGGACTTGGCGGACTGCTGCTGTGGCGTCTGGACAAGAGCAAGACGCTCCGCACCTATCTGGACAACCGCTGACGCCGAACGCCCTCCCGGAGTGGGAGGGCGTTTTCGCATCAAACGCCGCATTTTTCATGCAAGATCCACAGGAAAGCAGTTGTCATCTCCTGCCGCCTGTGCTATGATAAGCCCGTGCTCCGCCCCGGCGGAGCGATCCTTCACACAAGGCGGCATACTTCTATGTACGATTCCGATACACGGCAAACCACACCCCCGGCGGACGGCGCCGCGCCCCGCCCCGCCGTCCTCACATGGCTATTCTTCCCGGCAGCCCTCCTGTACCACGAGCTCCTTCTCCGCGCCTTCGACAGCCAGAGCCTTTTCTTCGACCCCGCTCTGGTGCTGGTGGTGCTTTTCGCCCTGTCCGCCGGACTGTTCTGGAGCTTTCTCCTCCACCTGTTCCGCCGCCGCAGGCTGGCAACGGCACTCTCTCTCACCGTTATCACCCTCTGGACGGTGCTCCTCTGCGTGGAGTACTGCTGCCGCAGCTACTTCCGCTCCTACTTCTTCCTCAGCTTCATCGCCGGCATGACCGACCACGTGATCACCGGCTTCGGCTCCGCCATCCCCGAGGTGGTGCTGCCGCGCCTGCCCTTTATCCTCCTGTCGTTCCTGCCGCTGGTGCTCTGCATCGTCCTGCGCCGCCGCATTATCCCCGCCCGCCCCGCCGGCAAACGCCCCCTGCTCCTTCTGCTCTCCCTCTCCCTGCTGCTGGGGGGCATCTCTGCCGCGCTGGCCCGCTGGGGCACGTATGGCGACGCCTACACCTACAACTTCAACGCCGACACCGGCGTTACCCACTTCGGGCTCAACACCACCCTCCGGCTGGAGGCGACCTACGCCCTGTTCGGTCAGCCCCGCCCGAAGCTGCTGACCCCTCCGCCGGAGCAGGACACCTCCGCCGCGCCGGTGACCTACGGCGACAACGCCATGGACATCGACTTCGCCGCGCTGGCGGAGAACGCCGCCAACGGGACGGTCGCCGAAATGTCCCGCTACTTCGGCAGCCTGACCCCCTCCAAAAAGAACGGCTACACCGGTCTGTTCAAGGGCAAGAACCTGATCCTCTTCACCGCCGAGGCGTTCTCCCCGTGGTTCATCAGCGAGGAGCTGACCCCCACCCTCTACCGCCTGACCCACGAGGGCTTCGTCTGCAACAACTTCTACCAACCCGGCTGGGGGCAGTCCACCACCGGCGGCGAGTTCGCCGTGATGACCGGCCTGCTGCCCACGTGGGTGAACGGCAACGTCAGCTTCTACGCCACGGGGCGCAACAGTATGCCCTTCGCGCTGGGCAACCAGCTCCGCGCCCTGGGCTATACCACCGCCGCCTACCACGACAACATCTACAACTACTACCACCGCGACCGCACCCACCCCAATCTGGGCTACGACTACTACGGGCAGGGCAGCGGGCTTCAGCTCACGGAGGACGGCTCGTGGCCGTACTCCGATCTGGAGATGCTGCAAAACACCATCGGCCAGTATATCGACGGCTACGTCCAGAACGGCACGCCGTTCCACACCTACTACATGACCGTCAGCGGTCACGGCGGCTACGGCTGGGGACACGCCATGGCGGCGAAAAACCGCGCCAAGGCGCAGGCGGCGTACCCCAACGCCTCGCCGCAGGTGCAGGCGTACGTGGCGGCCAATCTGGAGCTGGAAAACGCCCTGACCTATCTGGTGGACGCGCTGGAAACGGCGGGCATCGCCGAGGATACGGTCATCTGCCTCGCCGCCGACCACTACCCCTACCTGCTGGCGGAGACGGATACCGACTACTACAACGAGCTGCGGGGCGTCACCGACAGCGAGCGGGACACCTCCCGCTACCGCAACGCCCTCATCCTCTGGTGCGGCACCATGGAGCAGCCGGTGGAGATCGACGCGCCGTGCAGTGCCGTGGACATCGTGCCCACCCTCAGCAACCTGTTCGGTCTGGAGTACGACTCCCGCCTCCTCTCCGGACGTGACATTATGGACAGTGACTACTCCGTCACCGACGCCTACGGCAGTATCCCGCTGGTGATCCTGCCCACCGCCACCGGCGGCAGCTGGGCGACGGCTGCCGGCGTGTACGAAGCCTCTACCCGGACGTTCACCGCCAACCCCGGCGTCACCGTCCCGGAGGACTACGTGGCCGCCATCCAGAACCGTATCGCCCTGCAATATGACTACGCCCAGCTGCTGGTGGCATATGACTACTACGCCATCGCTCTGCCGGACGCGGATCACGCGCCCAACGCCCCGCAGGTGGCACCGCCCACCCCGCCGGAGGGATCGGCGGAGACAGGGGAGACAGGGGAGGAGCAGCCGGACACACTGCCGGAGGCGGAGGAGCCCCTCACCCCGCCCGGCGGCACGGAGCCGGAGAGTTAAGCACAAAAAATACCGCACCGGATACCTCCGGTGCGGTATTTCTTTTCGCCTCTCAGCCCGCCGTGTGGAACAGCTCCGCCATGGTGGGGGTCACGTCCTCGGTGAAGCTGCACAGCGTCACGCAGTAGATATAGTTCCCCGCCTGCAAGCATACCATCCGCTCATACATGGGCGTTTCCCCCAGCTTGGCGGTCACCAGCAGGGTGGGGCAGCTCTTCTCCCCGGCGATGTCCGTGGCGGTGATCTGCACCTCCACGTCCGTAAAGCCCCCGGCGGTCAGGTCGCCGGGCACCTTCGCCGCCGCCAGCTCTACGTACTCCTGCGCCGACATACTGCTGCCGGACAGCAGCCCTAAGTTCTGGTACGTCACGTTCATGGTCATCAGCCCGTCGGTGGAGATGGCGTACATGTCGTACACCGCCTTGCCGCTCTCGGCAAGGGTGGCGATGTCGCCGCTTCCGCCCTCGGTGAGCACGCCGTTCAGCTCCAGCAGCTGGCTCTCGTTGTAGAAAAGCCAGCTGTCGTCCAGTCTGCACAGGAGACGGACGCTGTGGTTGCTGTACGTGCCGCCCGGCAGCGCACCCTGTACGTCGCCCTCGCCGTTGGTGGTGCTGCCGTCCCCCTCACCGTCCTCCGGCGGCGTGACGACCACCTGCCCGCCGCCGGAGGTGCCGTCCGCCGGCGTCACCGTGCCGCTGTCCGGCGCGGGCGTCGCCGTGCCGCAGGCGGTCAGCACCGCCAGAAGCGTCAGTACCGCCGCCGCCATATAGATCCGTCTCATACGCTCCACCTCCCATATTTCTTGGGGCTATTTTACCAAAACCGACAGGAAAATACAATACCGCATCGTCTATCCGTTCCCCCGGCGAAAAAACTCAGCACTTTGCCATTTCCCGACACGTCCCGCACCCCTCTCCGTTTACAATAGCGGGGAAAAGGAGGGACAAGCCATGAAACACTTGCTGACGGCGGCGCGACAGACCGCCCGGCATCTCCCGTGGCGGACGCTCTGCCGCTGCGCCGTGTCGCTGCTGCTGACCGCCGCCGCACCGGGGGGACAGTACGCCCCGTGGTCCCTGGCGGCGGTGGCTTCCTCCGGCGTGGGCTGGCAGGGGCTGATGAGCTGCGGCTGCGCCGGTCTGGGTGCCCTGCTGTTTCTGGACTTTCAGCCGGGACTGCGCCACGCCGCCTCCGCCATCCTGATCTTCTGCGCCAACACCGCCCTCTGCACCTCGCCGCTCTATGAAAAGCCCCGCTTCCGCCCCACTGCCGCCGTCTGCGCCGCCGCGCTGACCCAGTTCCCCTACCTTGTGGCGCGCGGCGTACACCAGTGGTCGCTGTGCGCCGTCTCCCTGACGCTTCTGTACGGTCTGACGGTCTGCGCCCCGTCCCTGTCGCCGGACAGCCCCGCCGACGGCGAGGCGCGCCGCCGCGCCCTCTTTCTGCTGCTGTTGGGCGTCTGCGGCGCGCTGTCGCCGTGGACGGTGCTGGACTTCTCCCCGGCGGGCGCGCTGACCGCCCTGCTCCTGCTGTCGTTCACGGCGGAGCAGCCGGTGCCCCAGGCGGTCAGCGGCGGTGCGCTGGCGGGTCTTGTGCTGGATCTCTGCGGCGGCGGAACGCTGTACATGACGGCGGTGCTCTGCGCCAGTGCCGGCGGTGCCGCCTGCCTTCGCCGTTACCCCCGGCTGCTGGCGGCCGGCACCTTCTGCGCTGCCGCCGTGCTGTCCGCGTGGCTCTTGGGGGAGAGCCGCCCCCTGCCGCTTCTGTGCCAGTCCCTCACCGCCTCCGGCGTGTGGCTGCTCCTGCCCGCCCCGCCGGGACGCCGCCTCCCCACGCCCCCATGCCCGGAGACCGCCGCGCCCGCCGCCGCCTTTCAGGCGGTGTACGACAGTCTGGACGCGGAGGTGCCCACCCTGCGCCCGGAGAACCCCGCCGTGCTCTTTGACCGCGCGGCAGAGCAGGTCTGCCGCGACTGCCCCCTCCGCGATGACTGCTGGCAGAGCCGCTATACGGACACCTACAACGCCTTCAACGACGCCTGCCCGTCCCTCCTGCGCCGGGGACGCGCTCTGCCGGAGGATTTCCCCCTCCACTTCGCCTACCGCTGTGTGCGCTTTCCCCAGCTGCTGTCGGCACTGGATGGTCAGCTCCGCGATTTTTTGCAGCGTCGGGCGCACCATGCGCGGCTGGATGCCGCCTACCGTCTGGCGCGTGAGCAGTACCGGCAGGTGGCGGAGGCTCTGTCCCACGCCCCGCCGCCGGAGCCGCCCTCCCGCAGCCCCGTCACCTGCCGCACCGCCCTCTCCCTGCGCCCCAAGCGGGGGGAGAAGGTCTGCGGCGACCAGTCCGCCGTCTTTCAAGCGGGGGGCATGACGTGCCTTGCGCTGTCCGACGGTATGGGCAGCGGCGAGAGTGCCCACTGCGAGGCGGCGATGACCGTCCGCCTCCTGCGCCAGTTCCTTCAGGCGGGCATCGACCCCGCGCCCGCCCTCCGCACCCTGAACACCGCCGCCATGCTCCGTTGTCAGGGCGGCGGGGGCTTCACCACCATCGACCTCGCCTGCCTTGACCGCGCCGCCGCCCGCCTCACGCTGTATAAATACGGTGCCGCGCCCTCCTATCTGAAGCACGGCACTGCCGTGGCGCGGTATACCTCCGACGCGCTGCCCTCCGGTCTGGAGAAATGCGACCCGCCGCCCCAGACGGTGCCGGTCTCTCCCGGCACATGGCTGGTGCAGGTATCCGACGGCGTGGCGGGGGAGGACGACCAGTGGCTCCGGGATCTGCTGACCGGCTGGGACGGACGCTCTCCCCGCGCTCTTGCGGAGGAGATCCTGCGCCAGTCCGCCCAGCGCACCGACGGCGCGGACGACTGCGCCGTGAGCGTCCTTGCCGTGGAGGGCAGGGAGGAGCGGCAGAGCGTCTGAAAAAACGAAAGCCGCCGGAAATTTCTCCCCGGCGCACCGTATAACTTTCCGCCTTCGCGGTCAAAATAGTCCTGTAACCAACGCGCCGTCAGGCGGTAAGGAGGCATCGGTTTTGGTAAAAGGCGTTTCCCGCCGCGTCATCGTCGTGGATTCTCCCGACCCGCGGATATTTGAACAGGCGATCTTCATCCTCCCCACGGACGGCGGCGGCGTCAGCTCCCGCCAGCTGGTGGACGAGGCGGTGCGCGTAGCCCGCAGCTACGCCCGCTCACAGGGCGGCGCACGCCGCCGCTGGCGGCCTCCCGCATGGCTCTGGGCGGTGTGGGGCGCGTCGGCCTGCGCCCTTGTCTGGCTGCTGGCGACGCTCCTCTGACGCCGCTGCCGCAGCCTCCACAGCTTCCCCCAGCGGATCACCGCTGTTTCTGCCCTGCAAAGGGTCCTGTTTTTTCTCCTCACTTGGGGCGGACGCATCTCGCGCCCGCCCACCTTTTTTGTGCGGAAAACGCCCTGCTCCAAAAAGAAAGACACCCTCGCGGGCAGCTCTCCGTGGACTTTGCTGCCCGCACGTTCCTGCCTGCCGCAAGGAAGGGGGAGTGTGAGGGGGGAACCTTTGCGGGTTCCCCCGCTCGCGTTCAGTCACCCGCCCGCAGGCGACCACTTTTGCTCCGCAAAAGTGCCGCTCCAAAAAGAAAGACACCCTCACGGGTGTCTTTCTTTTTGGAGCAGGGTACGGGAGTCGAACCCGCCTTAACGGCTTGGGAAGCCGCTGTAATACCGATATACCAACCCTGCACGTCACTTACCGGGCTATTGTATCACATCATCCGCCGTTTTGCAACCGGAAATTCTGTCGAAAGGGCATGAACATCTTGTCCCGCAGCATACCCATAAAAAAAACACATGGAGGCGACCGTATGAAAAAGCCCATAGCCCCGCTTTTCCTTCTTCTCTTCCTCGCCGCGCTGCTGCCGGTCCGCGCCGCGGCGGTGGAGCTGCCGCTGACCTCCCGCGCCGCGCTGCTGATGGAAAAAACCACCGGCACGATCCTCTTCGCCCAAAACGAGCACGAGAAGCTGGAGCCGGCAAGCGTCACGAAGATTATGACGCTCCTTCTGACCATGGACGCCATCGACAGCGGCGCGCTCTCCTACGACGACGTGGTGACGGTCTCCGCCAACGCCGCCGGCATGGGCGGCAGTCAGGTGTTCTTGTCGGAGGGCGAGCGCATCACCGTGGAGGAGCTTCTCAAGTGCGTCTGCGTCTCCTCCGGCAACGACGCCGCGGTGGCACTGGCGGAAAAGGTCTCCGGCGTCACGGAGCTGTTCGTGGAGCAGATGAACAACCGTGCACGGGGTCTCGGCATGGACGACACCCATTTCGTCAACCCCACCGGGCTGACGGCGTCGGGTCACGTGACCTCCGCCCACGACGTGGCGGTGATGAGCCGCGAGCTGCTGACGCGCCATCCGGACATCCGCCGCTTCACCACCATCTGGACGGACTCCATCCGGAACGGCACCTTCGATCTGGCGAACACCAACAAGCTCATCCGCTGGTACGACGGTGCCACCGGCTTAAAAACCGGCTACACCGTCTCCGCCGGCTACTGCATCAGTGCCACGGCGGAGCGCGACGGCATGGAGCTGATCGCCGCGGTGATGAAGGGGGAGAGCAGCGACAAGCGGAACACCGACGCCAAGGCTCTGCTGAACTACGGCTTCTCCGCCTACACGCTGGTGTCCGCCGCGCCGGAGGAACCGCTGCCCGTCCTGCCCGTTACCATGGGGGAGCGGGAGACGGTGTCCCTGACGCTGCCCGCCGAGGGCACCACCGCCGTGGTGGAGAAAACGAAAGCGTCCTCTCTGGAGCGTCACTTGACGCTGCCGGATACGCTCACGTCGCCTGTGGCGGCGGGACAGCCGGTGGGCACGCTGACGCTGTGCAGCGGCGGGGAGGAGCTGCTGACGGTGCCGGTGCTGGCGGCGGAGGACGTTCCCTCCCGCACGTGGAGCCGTATGTTCACGGATCTCCTCCGCATGGCGGTGTTCGCGTCGTAGAGCACAGGGGAAAATCGGTGGTTTTGTGCCGATTTTCCCCTTGTTTTTTTCCCGGAAACGTTGTACGATAGGGCAAATCGAATCTACCGTACTGCAAGGAGGTACATACGTATGATACAGGTCGATCTGCAAAACGTCACCAGCTTTCTCCCCCTGCCCTACGAGGCGGCACTGTCCCCCCGTCTCCGCATCGCCCATGACCGTCTGCAAACGGGCAGCGGCGCAGGCGGCGAGTTCACCGGCTGGGTGCACCTGCCGGAGAACATCGACAGGGAGGAGCTAAAGCGCGTAAAGGCGGCTGCCGAGCGTATTCAGTCCGACTCACAGGCTCTGGTGGTCATCGGCATCGGCGGCTCCTATCTGGGTGCCCGCGGCGTCATCGAGTGCCTCCGCTCCCCCAACTACAATCTGAAAAAGAAGGACACCCCCAACATCTACTTCATCGGCAACGGACTCAGCTCCGACGCACTCACCGAGGTGATGGAGCTGGTGGACGGCGTGGACTTCTCCGTGAACGTCATCTCCAAGTCCGGCACCACCACGGAGCCTGCCGTGGCGTTCCGCTTCTTCCGCGAGCTGCTGGAGAAGAAATACGGTGCCGAGGGCGCATCGAAGCGCATCTACGCCACCACCGACGCCCACAAGGGCGCGTTGAAGTCTCTGGCGGACGACAAGGGCTACGAGGAGTTCGTGGTGCCCGATAACATCGGCGGGCGTTACAGCGTCCTCACCGTCGTGGGTCTGCTGCCCATCGCCGTGGCGGGCATCGACGTTGACGCGCTGCTGAAGGGCGCGGCGGACATGATGCACACCTGCGCGCAGGCGGACATGACCGCCAACCCCGCGTGGCAGTACGCCGCCGCCCGGTACGAGCTGTACCGCAGCGGCAAGAAGATCGAGCTTCTCGCCGCCTACGAGCCGTCCTTCCGCTTCATGTCCGAGTGGTGGAAGCAGCTGTACGGCGAGTCCGAGGGCAAGGAGAACAAGGGACTGTTCCCCGCCAGCGTGGAGTTCACCGCCGACCTGCACTCCATGGGGCAGTACATCCAGCAGGGGGAGCGTCACCTGTTCGAGACGGTGGTGCGCTTCGGCGCGTCCCGCCACGAGAACCCCGTCCCCTACGACGAGGGCAACGGCGACGGTCTGAACTTTTTGGCGGGCAAGAGCATGGACTTCATCTGCCGGCAGGCGATGGACGGCACGCTGCTGGCGCACGTGGAGGGCGGCGTCCCCAACGTCACCCTCCGCACCGGCTCCGTTGACGAGGAGACGCTGGGCGGTCTGATCTACTTCTTCGAGTACGCCTGCGGCCTCTCCGGCTACCTGCTGGACGTGAACCCCTTCGACCAGCCCGGCGTGGAGGCGTACAAGAAGAATATGTTCGCCCTGCTGGGCAAGCCGGGCTACGAGGAGCTGCGCGGTCAGCTGCTGCGTAAGCTGGAAAAGTAAAATTCACCAAAAAATAGTTTGCTTTTTCTGCATTGCTATTTTCCCGACAGTATGGTATGCTGTACACAGGTGGAAACCACCAAAGACAAAGGAGTGATTTCTTATGGTTAGATTGATCATGGGTGCCAACGGTGCCGGCAAGACGAAGCAGCTCATCGAACTGATCCACAACAGCGTGGGATCGGAAGGCGGCAGTGTTGTATGTATCGAGCCGAAGGGCGATATGACCTACGACGTCAGCTATAACGTGCGTCTGGTCAACGCCGGTGAGTATAACGTGGATTCTTTTGAGTGCCTGCGCGGCTTCCTCTGCGGTCTGTACGCGGGCAATTACGATATTTCTCATGTGTTCGTGGACAACCTCTGCAAGATCGCCGGCAGCACCGACCTGCAGGCAGTCGAGACGTTCCTCCACTGGCTGGATCGCTTCAGCGAGAAGAACGGCGTGAAGTTCACCGTCACCGTCAGCGCGGAAGAGGATACCGCCACCGAGGGTATGCGCCAGTACATCTGAGGTCTTTATCCGAAATACAAAAAGAACCGTCCTTGGACGGTTCTTTTTCCTTTCACCCCAGCAGATACAACGCCAGCCCGTACACCACGCTGGCTGCCGTGCCGTATACGATCACCGGTCCCGCCACGGTGAACATCTTCACCGCCGTCCCCGTCACCAGTCCCTCCGCCCGGAAGTCGATAGCGGGGGAGGCCACCGCGTTGGCAAACCCCGTAATGGGCACCAGCGTGCCCGCTCCGGCGTACCGTGCCAGCCGGTGGTACAGCCCCAGCGATGTCAGCGCCACGGACAGAAACACCAGCGTCACCGCCGTGGCGGTGCCCGCCTCCTGCGCCGTCAGCCCCAGCTGCTCCCACAGCCTTCCGATCAGCTGCCCCAGCGTACAGATACCGCCGCCCACGGCGAACGCCAACGCCGTGTCCTTGTAAATGGGCGAGCGTGGCGACAGCTGCCGCACCAGCGCGTCATATTCCTTCGGTGTCACGCCATCACATCCCTTCCCGCGTAATATGCGCCGATTCCGCCGCCCCTATACTTGTCAACGGCGGAAAAAGCGTCTATAATAGACGGGAAAAACGAGGAAAGGAAGTGCTCAGCCATGTACGATCACGATCCCGCCCACCCCTTCGGACGCAAGGCGGTGCAGCTGGCGGTCATCGACCCGGTGAGCTGCACCGGCTGCGGCTGGTGCGCCATGTTCTGCCCCATGAAGTGCATCCTCCAGCGGCAGGACGGCATTTACGAGGTGGTGCAGCGTGACTGTATCGGCTGCCGCAGCTGCAAGGTCAACTGCTTTTACGATGCCGTGACCATCCTGCCGCCGCAGGTGCGTGAATGATGAAGAGAGAAAGATCCCCCCTGGGGCTGTACGTCCATATCCCCTTCTGCCGCCAGAAGTGCGCCTACTGCGACTTCTACTCCCTGCCCCACAGCGAGGCGAAGATGGACGATTACACCGCCGCCCTCCTCCGCCACATGGAGGAGGTCGCTCCCCGCGCCTCCGCCCACCGCGTCGATACCATCTACTTCGGCGGCGGCACCCCCAGCTATCTGGGCAGCCGCCGTCTCTCCAAGCTCCTCCGTGCCCTCCGCAAACGCTTCGACGTGTCGCCGGCGGCGGAGATCACGCTGGAGGCGAACCCCGACTCCGCCTGCGATGTCAAGTCCCTCCGCGCCCTGCGCCGTGCCGGCTTCAACCGCATCTCTCTGGGCGTCCAGTCGGCGGACGACGGTCTGCTCCGCGCCGTCGGGCGCGTCCACACCTTCCGGCAGGTGCAGGAATCCGTCACCGCCGTGCGTAAGGCGGGCTTCCGGAACGTGAGCCTCGACCTCATCTACGGTCTCCCCGGCCAGACCATGCAGCAGTGGCAGGACACCCTCTCCGCGGCCGTGGCACTGCACCCCGAGCACCTGTCCTGCTACGGGCTGAAGCTGGAGCCGAACACGCCGCTGTACGAGCGTCGCCTGACGGAGACTTTCCCCGATGACGATACCCAGGCGGATATGTACCTCTACGCCGTCACGCTGCTGGAGCAAAACGGCTACGGCCAGTACGAGATCTCCAACTTCGCCCGCCCCGGCTTCGCCTCCCGCCACAATCTGAAATACTGGCACATGGAGGAATACGCCGGCTTCGGGCCCGGTGCCCACTCCGACTTCGGCGGCGTGCGCTACGCCTACATCCGCGATCTGGACAGCTACCTCTCCGGCAGGCTGGTGCTCTCCGAGTCGGAGTCCGACGATACGCTGACCCGCGACTACGAATACGTCATGCTCTCCCTCCGCACGGCGGAGGGCATCGACCGCCGCCACTTCGAGCTGACATACCGCCAGCGTTTTCAGCCCATGGAGGAGCTGTTCCTGCAATACGAGGGGGCGGGTCTGGCGACCCGGACGGAGCAGGGCTGGCGTCTCACGCCCCGCGGCTTCCTGGTGTCCAACAGCATCATCGTGGCGTTGGAGGAAGCCCTCGCCTCGGAGAAAATACGCCGGGAACAGGCGGCGGCGAAGGGCGATTATCGTATAATTTAGCCGAAAACACCCCGGAAAGCCCGCCATTTTCACCTTCCCTCTTGACATTTTTCCCGAACCGTGCTACATTGGCACCAATATTGGATCTGCGATGAAGGGGACAAGTAGTGCCTCGCGTCCACGCGAAGAGAGCCGCCGTTTGGTGCAAGGCGGACGGGACGCAGATAGCGAACATCACCCCGGAGCATCCGCCTGAAAGCTCACCGAGTAAGCGCGGACGGCACAGGGAGCCGTTACCATCTCCCCGCCCCATCTTGTGGGGGAGCGAGTGGCCGCGCTGCGGCAACGAGAGTGGTACCGCAGGGACCGTTTATCACGGCTCTGTCTCTTGAGGAGACAGAGCCGTTTTTATTTTTGTTTTCAAGAACTTTCGATAAAAGGAGAAGCAACATGGAGTACAAAAAGACACTGAATATGCCCAAGAGCGGTTTCCCCATGCGGGCGGGGCTGCCCCTGCGCGAGCCGGAGATGCTGAAGCACTGGGAGGAGCTTGACCTCTACAACGAGCTGCTGAAGAAGAACGAGGGCAAGCCCCTGTTCTCCCTCCACGACGGCCCTCCGTTCTCCAACGGCGCGCTGCACATGGGTCACGCCCTGAACAAGTCCCTGAAGGACTTCATCACCCGTATGTACGCCATGCGGGGCTACTACACCCCCTATATCCCCGGCTGGGATAACCACGGTATGCCCATCGAGTCCGCCATCATCAAGCAGAACAAGCTGAACCACAAGGCGATGAGCGTCTCCGAGTTCCGCTCCGCCTGCCACGAGTTCGCCGACCACTATATCGACGTTCAGCGGGACGGCTTCAAGCGCATGGGCGTGGTGGGGGATTGGGAGCACCCCTACAAGACCATGGACCCCGGCTTCGAGGCGCAGGAGGTGCGCGTTTTCGGCAGAATGTACCAGAACGGTCATATCTACAAGGGCTTGAAGCCCGTGTACTGGTGCCCCCACGACGAAACGGCTCTGGCGGAGGCGGAGATCGAGTATAAGGACGACCCCTGCACCACCGTCTACGTGAAGTTCCCCCTCCACGACGATCAGGGCAAGCTGTCCCATCTGGACAAGAGCAAGCTCTGCTTCGTCATTTGGACGACCACCATCTGGACGCTGCCCGGCAACCTTGCCATCGCCCTCCACCCCGACGAGAGCTACGCCGTGGTGAAGGCTCCCAACGGCGAAATGTACGTCATGGCGGAGGCTCTCACCGAGAAGGTAATGAAGCTGGGCGGCTTCGACAGCTACGAGATCGTGGAGACCCACCCCGGCTCCTTCTTTGAGAATATGCTGGCGGATCACCCCTTCCTGCCCAAGACCTCCCGTCTGGTGCTGGCGGACTACGTCACCATGGACTCCGGTACGGGCTGCGTCCACACCGCCCCCGGCTTCGGTGCCGACGACTATGTGACCTGCAAGCGGTACGGCATGGACATGGTGGTGCCCGTGGACGATCAGGGCAAACACACCGCCTACGCCGGCAAGTACGAGGGCATGACCACCGATGCGTCCAACCCCGTCATTTTGCAGGACATGAAGGACAACGGCACCCTGTTCGCCAGCGAGGACATCATCCACAGCTACCCCCACTGCTGGCGATGCAAGAACCCCATCATCTTCCGCGCCACCCCCCAGTGGTTCTGCTCTGTGGATTCCTTCAAGGACGATGCCATCGCCGCCTGCGAGGCTGTTCGCTGGGTGCCCGCATGGGGCAAGGATCGTATGCGCTCCATGATCCTGGAGCGCACCGACTGGTGCATCAGCCGCCAACGCCGCTGGGGTCTGCCCATCCCCGTGTTCTACTGCAAGGACTGCGGCAAGCCCATCTGCACGCCGGAGAGCATCGAGGCGGTGGCGTCCCTCTTTGAAAAGGAGGGCTCCAACGCATGGTTCGACATGGACGCCGCCGACATTCTGCCCAAGGGCTTCACCTGCCCCCACTGCGGCAAGGCGGCGGGCTTCGAGAAGGAGACGGACACGCTGGACGGCTGGTTCGACTCCGGCTCCACCCACTTCGCCGCCATGGAGCGCGACCAGCACTTCTGGCCTGCCACCATGTATATCGAGGGGCTTGACCAGTATCGCGGCTGGTTCCAGTCCTCTCTGCTGGTGGCGGTGGGCGCGCTGGGACGCGGCGCACCGTTCAAGGAGTGCGTCACCCACGGCTGGACGGTGGACGGCGAGGGCAAGGCCATGCACAAGTCTCTGGGCAACGGTATGGATCCCGCCGAGATCTTCAACAAGTACGGTGCCGACCTGCTGCGCCTGTGGGCAGGCTCCTCCGACTACCATGTGGATGTCCGCTGCTCTGATGAGATCTTCAAGCAGCTGAGCCAGAACTATCTGAAGTTCCGCAACACCGCCAAGTTCTGCTTGGACAATCTGGTGAACTTCGATGCCGACCGTCTGGTGGAGCCGGACGAGATGCTGCCGCTGGACAAATGGGCGGTCACCCGTCTCAACGACCTGCTGACCAAGGCGTATGCCGCCTACGATAACTACGAGTTCCACGTGGTCTCCCACATGGTCAACGACTTCTGCGTGGTGGATCTCAGCTCCTTCTACTTCGATATTCTGAAGGATCGCCTCTACTGCGACGAGGCGGACGGCGTCTCCCGCCGCAGTGCCCAGACCGCGCTGTTCCTGATCCTCGACGCCATGACCCGTCTCTTCGCCCCCATTCTGGCGTTCACCTGCGACGAGATCTGGCTGGCGATGCCCCACCGCTCCTGCGACGACGGGCGCAACGTCCTGTTCAACGAGATGGTGCAGCCCTACAACGGCTACGCTCTCTCCGAGGAGGAGATGGCGAGGTGGGCGCGCATCGCCGCCCTCCGCACCGCCGTCAACGGCGCACTGGAGACGGCGCGTGCCGACAAGACCATCGGCAAGAGCCTGGAGGCGGAGGTGGATCTCACCGTCACCGCCGGCGATGATTTCCTCACCGGCATGGACGCCGCCGCGCTGGCGGATCTGTTCATCGTCTCTCAGGTGCGCGTGACCGTGGGCGCGGAGCAGACCGTGGCGGTCCGTCCCGCCGCCGGCACGAAATGCGCCCGCTGCTGGAAGGTGCTGCCCACCGTGGGTGCCGATGCCGGTCACCCCGACCTGTGCCCCCGCTGCGCCGCCGTGGTCAAGAATTTGCCCGTTATCGAGTAAAATCAGAATAACAAACGAAAAAAACAGGAGCGACCCGATTCCGGGTCGCTCCTGTCTGCGTGTCGATAAACCCCACTGCGCGTGCAGTCTTTCCTTCTCACAAGGGGGAGCTCGAGGGGGCAAAGCCCGCCTCGAATCGGATCAAATGCCGCGCTAAGCCTTGCTCTGCAAGGCGTGCGTGGAGCGAAGCGAATATTTTTGTGCCGCTTCGCGGCACGAAAATAACGGCATTATTTCAGGCTGTCGAGAAAAGCCGACGGCTTTTTCGACAGCCTGACAGGAGCGACCCGATTCCGGGTCGCTCCTGTTTCGTTAGTACAAATGGATGTACAACCATTTGTACAATATAGATTTCAATGCGACTCTGTCCCCGTCAGCGTGTGGAAAAGCCTTAGTGGTGCCCCACGGGATCCCAGTCCTCGCTGTCCTCGTACAGCAGCTGGATGTGGTCCAGATACGCGGAATCCAGCGGGTTTTCCACGCACGCCACCGCCTTGTATTTCTCCAAGGACCTCCGGGATTTCTCCGGCGGCTGCACGGTGCCCGCGCCGGCGATGCACCCACCCGGGCACGCCATTCCCTCCAGCAAATAGCCGTCATATTTGCCTGTCCGGGCTTGCTGCAGCATTTTCCGGCACTCGCTCAGCCCTTCTGCCGCAACGGTTTTGACCTCCAACCCCGGATGCTCCCGCTGGATGACCGCCTCCACCGCCTTTGCCACGCCGCCGCCTGCGGCGAAGCCCACGGCGGGTGCGCTGGCCTCGTAGTGGGAGGGCAGATCGGGGATCTTATTGAAGTCGATCTCCTTCGCCTCGAACATACCCCGCAGCTCCTCGAACGTGATGACGAAATCCACGTCGCTGCGGATGCTGCGGCGGCTCGCCTCCAGCTTTTTGGCGGCGCAGGGACCGATAAAAGCCACGCGGCAGTTGGGGTTCCGCCGCTTCTGCAGCCGCGCCGTCAGCACCATCGGCGTCATAGTCATGGAGATATACGGCGCGAAGCCGGGGAACTCCTTCTTCGCCATCACCGACCACGCGGGGCAGCAGGAGGTCGCCATAAACGGCTGTTTTTCCGGCACCATACGCAGGAATTCCTCCGCCTCCTCCACCGCGCAGAGGTCGGCACCCACGGCGACCTCCTCCAGCGCGGAGAAGCCCAGCTCCTTCATGGCGGCCTTGATCTGACCGGGCGTCACGTTGTCGCCGAACTGACCCCAGAACGCCGGGGCGATCACCGCCACCACCTCGTCGCCGCGGCGGATGGCGTGGATCAGCTGGAACAGCTGCCCCTTATCCACAATGGCACCGAAGGGGCAGTTCACCAGGCACATACCGCAGCTGACGCACTTGCTCTGGTCGATGCTGGCGCGTCCGTACTCGTCCTGCCCGATGGCGTTCATGCCGCACGCCTCCTGACAGGGGCGGGTGAACTTGATAATGGCGTGATAGGAGCAGGCGTCGCGGCACCTGCCGCACTTGATGCACTTCTCCTGCTCAATGTGCGCCTGCCCTTTTTCAATGACGATGGCATTCTTGGGGCAGGCGTTCTGGCAGTGCCGGGATAGGCAGCCTTGACAGGCGTTTGTCACCTCGAAATGGGTGGGGGGGCAGGCGTTGCAGGCGTACTTGATGATGTTCACCAGCGGGGGATCGTAATATTTTTCGGCGATCGCGCTCTCCTCCACGCCGTCACTGAGCACGCTGTGCTCACCCACCGGGCGCAGGGGCAGACCCATCGCCAGACGGATGCGCTCACCCACGATGGCACGCTCCAAAAAGATGGAGTCCCGGTAATTTCCCACCTCGCCGGGGATGATCTCGTAGGGCAGCTTCTCCATCCGCCGATAGTCGCCGCCCTCGTAGGCGAGCCGCGCCACCTCGGCGAATACGCGCTTACGCATATCCGCAATAAAGCACTTCAGGTTTCTCATGGATATAGGTTTCCTCCGGTTTTCCAATTGTTCGTCATCATTATAACAAAATCGCCGGGAAGTTCAATGCACGGTTATGAAAATTTCTGTAAAAGTGACGGAATTTGCTCATGCAACATGAACAAGACCGCGCCGCCCGGCGTGGAAAACTGACGGGAAATCGCCATCAAAGTCTGCCCCGCAACGCCTCCTCCAGCTTTCCCAACGCCTTCTTCTCAATGCGGGAGACATAGCTGCGGCTGATGTTGTAGTGGGCGGCGACCTGCTTCTGGGTCTGGGGCAGCCGCCCGTCCAGACCGTAGCGGCGGCGGACGATGTCCGCCTCGCGGGAGGTCAGCTTTTCCGCCACCAGACGGCGGAGCAGCTGGCGGTCATCCTTGCTTTGCAGCTCCTCCAGCATGGTGTCCTCCTCGCCCACCACGTCGCTGAGGTACAGGGCGTCGCCCTCCGCGCCGATGTCCAGCGCGTCGCTGAGGGACACCTCCCCCTGCACCTTCCGCTGGGAGCGGAAGTACATGAGGATCTCATTCTCAATGCACCTGCTGGCGTAGGTGGCGAGCTTGATGCCCTTGTCCGGGCGGAAGGTGTTCACCGCCTTGATCAGCCCGATGGTGCCGATGGAGATGAGATCCTCCTGATCGGCGGACTGGGTGTAATACTTCTTCAAAATGTGCGAGACAAGCCGCAGGTTGTGCTCCACCAGCAGGTTCCGCGCCTCCAGATCACCGGCGGCGCACCGCTCCAGATACTCCCGCTCCTTCTCGGCGGACAGGGGCTTGGGAAACGACCCGGCGGAGCCGGACAGACGCAGGGACAGAAACAGGCTGTTGCACAACAGCAGCAGCGCGGCGGACAGCATACGCATCGCTCCTTTCGCTTTCAGCCTATGCCGCGTGGGACTGTCCGTATACGGGCGGAAAAAAGAGACGGCGTGCGCCGTCTCTTTCAGGCTGTCGAAAAAGCCGTTGGCTTTTCTCGACAGCCTGAAATAATGCAGTTATTTTCGTGCCGCTTCGCGGCACGAAAATAGTCGCTTCGCTCCTCGCACGCCTTGCAAAGCAAGGCTTAGCGCGGCATTTGATCCGATTCGAGGCGGGCTTCGCCCCCTCGAGCTCCCCCTGCGAGGAAGAAAGACTGCACGCGCGGCGGAGTTTATTTCAAGCTGTCCGTTATTCGTGCTCCGGGAGATCCTCCTCGCTCTCCTGCCCATCGCCGAAGGCGATGGCACCTCTGCCGTACTTGCGGCGGATGGCGTCCATGGTGCCCTCCAGCTTCTCCTGCCTTTGGCTCCGCTCCTGCGCCGCACCGCCCAGCAGATCCAGCTGCCGGAAGGCGTCGCCGTCCTCCGTGACGTACAGGGCGGTGACGGTCATGGCGCGCACCGGCGTGGGCGGCTTCCACAGCTGCCCCGCCAGCTGCATCGCCGTGCGGTGGATGTCCCGCATCAGATGGGTGGGAGCGTCCAGCCGTATCTGGCGGCTGACGGTTTTGAAGGAGGCGTCCTTGATGGACAAGCTGACGCCCCCGGCGTACAGCCCCTGCTGCCGCAGCCGCGTGGCGACGCTGTCGCACAGGGGAAGCAGTCCCGCACGGAGCTGCTCCCACCGCACGAGGTTTTGCGGGAACGTGGTGCCGTTGCCCACGGATTTCACCGGCTCCGCCGCGTGGCGGGGCTTCACCGGGCTTTTGTCCATGCCGTTGGCGTACTGCCACAGCTGAAGCCCCATCTTGCCCAGCAGCTGCTCCGGCAGGGCGGGGTCGCAGGCAGCCAGCTGCCCCACCGTCTCAACGCCGTATTTCCGCAGCGTCTCCGTGGCGGTGTGTCCGGCAAAGAGCATATCCCCCAAGGGCAGCGGCCACACCATAGACTGCCAGCCCTCCGCCGGGATCACCGTGGTGGCGTCGGGCTTCTTCATGTCGCTGCCCAGCTTGGCGAACACCTTGTTGAAGGACACGCCCACGCTGACCGACAGCCCCGTCTCCTCCCGGATGGTGGCGCGGATACGGTCAGCCAACGCCTTACCGTCGCCGCCGAACAGGTGGAGGCTGCCGGTCACGTCCAGCCAGCTCTCGTCGATGCCGAAGGGCTCCACCAGATCGGTGAAGCGGTCATAGATCTCGTTCACCCGGCGGGAATACTCCTCGTACAGACGGTGGTGGGGCGGCAGCAGCACCAGCGCAGGACACTTTTTCCGCGCCTGCCACAGCGTCTCGGCGGTTTTGACGCCCATTTTCTTCGCCGGTTCGTTTTTGGCGAGGATAATGCCGTGGCGGGACTTGGGGTCGCCGCACACCGCCACCGGCACGTCCCGCAGCGTCGGCTTGTCCAGCAGCTCCACGGAGGCGAAAAAGGAGTTCAGATCACAGTGCAGGATCACCCGTTCCGCCATGTCGCGCACCCCCTTTGGCGTTTAATAGCCGATTTTTCGATCCACCAGACGCACGGGCTTTTCGCCCTTGCCGTACCGCGCCAGATCCTCACAGAACAGCTCCACGTTCCGGTCGCGGGTGTAGCCGAGGCTCATCTGCCCGGAGATGTGGGGCGTGACGATCAGATTTTTGGCAGTCCACGCCGGGTCGTTCTCCGGCAGAGGCTCCCGCTGGAACACGTCCAGTGCCGCGCCGGCGATACGTCCGGCGTTCAGCGCGTCCACCAGTGCCGTCTGGTCGATGGCACTGCCGCGCCCCACGTTGACCACATAGGCGCGCCGGGGCAGCAGGGCGATACGCTCCGCCGACAGGATGTTTTTCGTCTCGCCGGTGGCGGGGAGAGCCAGCACGAGAATGTCGGTGTCCGGCAGCAGCGCGTCCAGCTCCTCATTGGTGTGTATCTCGTCAAACGCCGGGTCGGCGGCTTTCTTAGTGCGGCGCACGCCGCGCACGGACTTGGCACCCAACGCCTTGGCGCGCCGCGCAAACTCCGTGCCGATGTCGCCGGTGCCGATGACCGTGACGGTGCTGCCGATGATGGAGCGCATGGGCATCACCTCGCCCCAGCGTCCGGCGGTCTGGTCGGCGCAGTAGGCGGGGGCGTGGCGCAGTAGCATCAGCGTCACCATGACGATGTGCTCGGCGATGGTCACGCCGTAGGAGCCGGAGGAGTTGGACAGCATGACCTCCGGGGAGGGGTACAGTGCCTCGTCCAGATAGGCGTCCACACCGGCGAAGCTGCCGCAGAACCACTTCAGGTTCCGGAAGCCCTTCAGCTCACCGGGCTTGGGCATACCGTAGATGACCTCGTACTCGTCCCGCTTCTCCGCCGGGACAGTCTCCGGCACCGCGTAGTAATCCACGGTGAAGCCGTACCTGGCAGCGGTGGCGTCGATCTGCTGCCGGTGCTTCGGCTCCGTGAAATTGTCATAGACCGCGATTTTTTTCATCTGTAAACCTCCAAAAGTTTCTCGGCGCACCGCATTCCGTCGGCGGCGGCGGACAGTATGCCTCCGGCATAGCCCGCCCCCTCGCCGCAGGGATAGATGCCCCGTATATTTGCCTCATAGAGTTCGTCCCGCACAAGCCGCACCGGGGAGGAGGAGCGCGTCTCCACGCCGGTGAGCAGCGCGTCCGGGTCGTCGTAGCCCCGCAGCTTTTCCCCCAGCACCGGCAGCGCAAGAGACAGCGTCTCGGCGATGAAGGGCGGCAGGCACCGGCGCAGGTCGGTGTATACCACGCCGGGGAGGTAGCTGGGGCGGACGGTGCCGTGTCCCGCAGAGGGACGCCCCGCCAAAAAGTCCTCCACCCGCTGACAGGGGGCGTTGTACCCGCCGGTCAGCGCGAAGGCGGCTTCCTCCACCTGCCTCTGGAGCTGGATACCCGCCAGCGGGTGCGGGGAGGGGAAGTCCTCCGGCGTCACGTTCACCAGCAGCGCGCCGTTGATGTTCTCCCGGTCGCGGGCGTATTCGCTCATGCCGTTGGTGACGGTGCGCCCCGCCTCCGACGCGGCTGCCACCACCTGCCCGCCGGGACAGACGCAGAAGCTGAACGCGCTGCGCCCGCTGCCCAGATGGCACGACAGCTTGTACGTGCTGGGCGGCAGGGAGGGGTGCCCCGCCAGTGCCCGGTACTGGGCTCCGTCGATCGCCGCTTGGCGGTGCTCGATGCGGACGCCCATGGCGAAGGGCTTTTGCTCCATGCACAGTCCCGCACCGTGGAGCATCTCGAAGGTGTCCCTTGCGCTGTGTCCCAGCGACAGGATCACCTGACCGGCGGGGAGGGTGCAGACCCGCCCGTGCTGCCGCACCGTCACGGCGCGTACCGCGCCGCCCTCCACCGTGACGCCCTCCAGCCGCGCCCCGAAGCGGATGTCCGCGCCGCCCACCGTCAGCTCCCGCCGCAGCTCCTGCAGGGCGATGTGGAGCTTGTCGGTGCCCACGTGGGGCTTGGCGTCCGTAAGGATGGCGTCCGGCGCGCCGCAGCGCACCAGCGTCTCCATAATAAACCGGTGGCGCACGTCCTTGGTGCCGGTGTTCAGCTTACCGTCGGAGAACGCCCCTGCGCCGCCCTCGCCGAACTGGACGTTGCTCTCCGTGTCCAGCGCGCCGCCGCGCCAGAACCGCTCCACATCCGCCTGCCGCTGTTCTACGGGCTGCCCCCGCTCTAATAGGATAGGGCGTGCGCCGCATTTTGCCAGCACCAGCGCGGCAAACAGCCCCGCCGGTCCCGCGCCCACCACAATGGGGCGCGTCTCCGGCGGGGAGACGGGGGAGGGGAGGCGGTAGACCTCCGGCGCGTAGGGCGTTACCCGCCTGTCGCGGCAGCGGCGCAGCACCTGCGCCTCGTTCCTCACCGCCACGGCGGCGGTGTATACGAATGTCAGTCCCTCCCGCGCGTCGATGGCTTTTCGCAGCACGGTGCAGGACGTCACGTCCCCGGCGGGGACGCGCAGCAGCTTGGCGCATTTGCCCCGCAGCAGCTCCTCACTGTCGCCGGGAAGCAGTCTGATCTGGTCGATCCGCAGCACGTTGGCTCCTCCGTTCAAAAAAAGTTCACTTTTTCACCGGAAAACTTAAAGGTAGAATTAAGAAAACCGAGTATTCTATAAATCAGAAAGAGCGAAAGCCCTCTGAAGCAGGCACCGCTTCTTCTTGTCTGCTTCCTCCATCATACCACGCTTTTCCCGCCGCGGCAAGACGGGAAGGCGTTCCTTATACGAAACTGCACCACAGGAGGTATCCGCTATGTATAACGATGAATTTGACAGAAACGATATGTACCGCTTCACCAACCGGGAGATGCCCAGAGACGACTACGCACCGGCTCCCCGGCAGGAGAACGGCGGCGCGTCCCCGGCGAAAAAGCAGGGCTTTTTCCGCAAAACATGGGTGAAGCTCACCGCACTGGTGCTGGTGTGCGTCCTTGTGGGCGGCGCAGCGGGCTACGGCGGCGCGGTGCTGGCAAAGGGCGGCTCTGCCGATAACGAGGCCACCATTCAGGAGAGCGGGCGTCAGCCCGTGACCGTCCAGGTCAAGAAGGTGGACGGACAGACGAAGATGCAGCCCGCCGAGGTCTATGCCTCCACGGTGAACAGCACCGTGTCCATCAACTGCTCCTCCACCACCAACGTGTTCGGTCAAACCACCCAGTCTGCCTCCAGCGGCAGCGGCTTTATCATCACCGAGGACGGCTATGTGGTCACCAACTACCATGTGGTCAGCGGGGCTTCCTCCGTGAAGGTGACGCTGTATAACGGCGACACCTACGACGCCACCGTTATCGGCGGCGACAGCGACTACGACGTGGCGGTGCTGAAGATCGAGGCCACCGGGCTGACCCCCGTGACGTTGGGCGACAGCACCGACGTGAACGTGGGCGACACCGTGCTGGCCATCGGCAACCCCTTGGGCGAGCTGACGTTCTCCATGAGCGGCGGCTATGTGTCCAGCTGCAACCGCGCCATCAACGTGGACGGCACCCCCTTTAACATGATCCAGGTGGACTGCTCCATCAACCCCGGCAACTCCGGCGGCCCCCTGATGAACCTGTACGGCGAGGTGGTGGGCATCGTGTCCGCCAAGTATTCCACCTACTCCACCACCACGGTGGAGGGTCTGGGCTTCGCCATCCCCATTGACGATGTGAAGTCCATCATCACCGACATCATGGAAAACGGCGTCGTGACCGGTAAGGCATATATGGCGGTCACCGTGGGCACCATGAACGCCCAGATGGCGGCGCAGTACAGCATCGACGTGGAGCAGGGCGTGTTCGTCTACTCCGTGGTCAAGGGCGGAGCCGGTGACAAGGCGGGGCTGCGTCTGGGCGACGTGATCACCAAGATGGGTGACGCCACCCTCACCAGCCGTCAGGATCTGTCGGCGGCACTGAAGGGCTACCGCGCCGGCGACACCGCCACGCTGACCGTGTTCCGTGACGGCGGCTATATCACCACCGAGATCACCTTCGACCAGCAGCCGCAGGTCACGGGCACCGACACGGAGGAGGACACCCAGAGCGGCGGCTATAATGGCGGCTACAACGGCGGCTACAACGGTCAGATCCCCGAGAACTGGCAGGATTTCTACAACTACTTCTTCGGCAACCGCGGCTAAGCTGCGTTTACCCCATAACTTCTTCATTCACACCCTCCATTTTCCTTTATTGTCCCCGTCGGCCTGTTTCCCCGGCGGGGACAATTCCTGCCCGCGGGCGGGCGCAGAAAATCTCTATTGTAATCGGCGGCGAAGTAGTATATAATATCCTATATTACCATGCACAACTATGCGATTTTGCGTACCTAACATTTCCGCAGAAAGGAAGTCCGCTATGATAAAAGTTCCCACCGAAAACGGCGAGATCACCATTAGCGACGCTGTATTTACCACCATCACCGGCGCGGCAGCCACCAACTGCTTCGGCGTCAAGGGCATGGCACAGCGCAGCATGACCGACGGTCTGGTGCATCTCCTGCGGCCCGAGGCCATGAGCAAGGGCGTGAAGGTCACCTACAACGACGACGGCACCGTGTCCATCGAGCTGCACATCGTCGTGGAAAACGGCGTCAACATCGCCACAGTCTGCCGCTCCATCATGGGCGAGGTCAAATATGTGGTGCATCTCAACACCGGCGTCACCGTCAAGGCGGTGAATGTCTGTGTGGATTCCGTCACCGTATGACGCACCCGGAAGGAGAAAAGACATGACAGATAGGATCAGCGGCGGCACCTTCAAGCAGATGGTTGCCTTCGGTGCCGCTTGTATTGCCCAGCAAAAACAGACCATCAACGATCTCAATGTGTTCCCGGTGCCCGACGGCGACACCGGCACCAATATGTCCCTGACCATCCAGACGGCGGTGGCGGAGCTTCGCAAGAACACGCCCTCCACCGTGGACGAGGCCGCCAAGATCACGGCGTCCGGTCTGCTGCGGGGTGCCCGCGGCAACTCCGGCGTTATCCTGTCCCTGCTGTTCCGGGGCATGAGCAAGGTGCTCAAGGGACACGGCGACGCCGACGGCAAGTTGCTGGCGGAGGCCATGCAGGAGGGCGTCGCCACCGCCTACGGCGCGGTGATGAAGCCCGCCGAGGGCACCGTCCTCACCGTCTCCCGTCTGGCTGCCCAGCGCGCGCTGGAGGCCGCCGGGGAGAAGAACGACGCCGAGTACGTGCTGGAGGAGGCCATCAAGACCGGCTATACCACGCTGGCGGAGACTATCGAGATGAACCCCGTTTTGAAGAAGGCGGGCGTGGTGGACGCCGGCGGCAAGGGCTACCTCATCATTTTGGAGGGTATGCTCCGCGCCCTGCGCGGGGAGGAGATCCCGGAGGTGGAGGCGCAGACCGAGGAGAAGGCGGACTTCGCCGCTCTGGGCGACGAGGACATCACCTTCGCCTTCGACACCGTGTTCATCGTCCGCAAGACCTCCGACAAGCCGCTGGACGGTCTGCGGGCGTACCTGAGCAGCATTGGCGACAGCCTCGTTATCGGCGAGGACGACGAGTCCTTCAAGGTCCACGTCCATACGGACACCCCCGGCGACGCGCTGAACGAATCCCAGAAGTACGGCACGCTGGAGCTGGCGAAGATCGAGAATATGCGTACACAGGCGGCGGATCTGGCTGCCGGCAAGAAGGCGCAGTCCACCGACGATCTGGACGCGGTGGAGGAGGAGCTGGAGAAGGGCGAGTGCGCCGTGGCGGCACCGGAGAAGCGGTACGGCTTCCTGGCGGTCTGCGCCGGCGAGGGTCTGGCGGAGGTGTTCCGCGATTTGACCGTGGATCGCATCGTCTCCGGCGGGCAGACCATGAACCCCTCCACCGAGGCGATCTTGCAGGAGGTCAACCGCACCCCCAGCGAGGTGGTGTTCGTCCTGCCCAATAACAAGAACATCATCATGGCGGCGCAGCAGTGCGTGGGACTGACGGAGAAAGAGGTCATCGTCGTCCCCACCGCCACCGTGCCCCAGGGCATCTCCGCCATGATGGCGGTGGATCCCGACAACGACGACCCCCAGGCGATCCTGGCGGCCATGACCGAGGCGGCGTCCCACGTGACCACCGCCCAGATCACCTACGCCGCCCGCAACTCCGATTTCGACGGCTTCGCCATCAACGAGGGCGACTATCTGGCCCTCTGCGACGGCAAGCTGCTGGGCACCGACAGGAGCCTTGACGTGCTACTGGATAAGCTGGCGCAGGTGGCGGTGGAGAAGAACGCCGAGTTCGTCACCGTCTACGCCGGCGAGGGCGTGTCCGAGGCGGACGCCGACCGCGCCGCCCAGCTGTTCCAGACGGCGTGCCCCGATGCGGAGGTCAGTGCCCTCCCCGGCGGACAGCCCGTCTACTACTACATCGTGGCGATAGAGTGACAACAAACCGTATAATACGACAGAAAAATCACCCCATGTTTTCACATGGGGTGATTTTTTTGCTTGCAGGCGGGGCGTCAGCCCAGCGTCTCCATCTCCTTGTTGACGCGCTCCTCACAGCTCCGCATGGCGAGGATGGTCTTTTCCATCAGCTCCTCCACCGTCCAGCCCAGACGCTCCGCGCCGGTCTGGATCACATCGCGGGAGCAGCCCGCGGCGAATTTCTTGTCCTTGTATTTCTTCTTCAGGCTGCTGACCTCCATATCCATGACGCTCTTGCTGGGGCGCATCCGGGCGGCGGCACCGATAAGGCCCGTCAGCTCGTCGGCGGCGAACAGCACCTTCTCCATCTGATGGGTGGGCTCCACGTCGCACACAAGACCGTAGCCGTGGGAGCAGACGGCATGGATAAACTCCGGGGAGCACCCGGCTTTTTCCAGCAGCCCCGGTGCCTTGAGACAGTGCTGCTCCGGCCACCTCTCAAAGTCGATGTCGTGGAGCAGACCCACCGTCGCCCAGAAATCCGCGTCCTCGCCGTACCCCAGCTCGTTGGCGTACCAGCGCATAACGCCCTCCACCGTCAGAGCGTGCAGAATGTGGAACGGCTCCTTGTTGTACTCTCTCAGTGCCGCCAGTGCCGCCTCGCGGGAGATACATTCCTTCATGTTGTTGATCTCCTTTGTATACTTCGCGCACACCCGTCCCGAAGGGGGGGCGGGACCGCCGCGTTAATTGCCTACCATTTTAGCAGGTTATTCCCCGTTGTCAAGGTGCTCTCCAGCAAAACCGCCAGCTTTTTTGCCCGGGTCGCCGACCGCTGCGCCTCCGCCGTCAGCAGCTGGCGCAGACAGCCGTCCTCCAGCTGCTGGGACAGTGCGCCGCAGCCCCGCTGGAACACCGCCTCGGCGATGTACACCCGCCGCAGGGACAGGGGCAGCGGCTCCTGTACGCCCGGCGGCGGCAGAGGAGGCTGCCGCCACCGCCCCGTGTGCAGAAAGTACGCCGCCAGCAGGGAGCGCACCGCCCGCTGCTGCTCCTGCGCCAGACAGAGCAGGCTGTTCCGTGTGCTCCGCGGCGACTGCGCCGCGCACCGGCGGCAGTCGGCGTACAGCTGTGCGCCGTCGGTGATGAGCTGACCCAGTGCCGTCTCCGAGTCTGTTTCCCTCCGCGGCAGGGGACAGCACGCCCCGGCGGGGCACATCCCCTCGCCGTAGGCGGGTATGGCGGGCTCCACCCGCCGCCATACCTCCGCTGCCGCCGCCGTGTCGTATACCAACGCTGATGGCTCCATACTGGTATCCCTCCTTTTTGGGGTATACTATGCAGGAGACGCTGCCGCCGTGCGCCGGACAAGGAAAAAGATTGCATTTTTCGGCGAAACCTGTTACACTGGTACAGCTATCCGACTGCCCGAGGGCAGATCACAATACGAAAGCGCAGAGAAGGGAGAACGTCCCATGCTGGAATTGCAGAATATCTGCTACCGGGTGTCCACCCCCGAGGGGGAGCAGGACATCCTGAAAAATGTTTCTATTACCATCCCCGACCACAAGCTGGTGGTGTTCACCGGCCCCAACGGCGGCGGAAAGACCACGCTTGCCAAGGTCATTATGGGTCTGGTACAGCCCACCTCCGGCCGCGTTGTCTATAACGGCGAGGATGTCACCGCCCTGTCCATCACCGAGCGCGCCCGGCGCGGTATCAGCTACGGCTTTCAGCAGCCGCCCCGCTTCAAGGGCATCACTGTCCACGACCTGCTGCTTCTGGCGGCGGGGGAGGATAAGCTCAGCAAGGACAAGTGCTGCGCCTATCTGACGAAGGTGGGGCTGTGCGCCAACGACTATCTGGATCGCGAGGTGGACGTATCCCTGTCCGGCGGCGAGGTCAAGCGCATCGAGATCGCCACCATTCTGGCGCGCCAAGGCGAGCTGATGATCTTCGACGAGCCGGAGGCGGGCATCGACCTGTGGAGCTTCGCCCGTCTCACCGAGACGTTTGAGCAGATCCACCGGGAGGGACACGCCACCATGGTCGTCATCTCCCATCAGGAGCGCATCATCCGTCTGGCGGACGAGATCGTGGTCATCGCGGGCGGCCAGATCGCCCACCGCGGCACCACCGAGGAGATATTCCCCCTCATTCTGGCGGACACGCTGGGAGCCTGTCCCGTACTGGAGAGAAAGGAGGGCGCACAATGATCACCGACATCGACGCCGCCCTGCTGGAAAAGATCGCCGATCTCACCGGCAAGCCCGTGGGCGCATTCAATATCCGCAAGGACTCCGGCTGTGAAGCCCGCCAGTCCACGGAGCACATCGCCATCGACAGCCGCACCGACGGCAAGCAGGGCATCGACATCCGCATCAAGAGCGGCACCAAGGGCGAAAAGTGCTATATCCCCGTTATCATCAGCCACTCCGGCGTCAGCGAGCTGGTCTACAACGACTTCTACGTGGGCGACGACTGCGACGTGGAGATCGTGGCGGGCTGCGGCATCCACAACTCCGGCTGTGACGAGAGCCGCCACGACGGCGTGCACACCTTCCACATCGGCAAGAACTCCAAGGTGCGCTACGCGGAAAAGCACTTCGGCGAGAAGGACGCCGGTCAGACCGGCGGCAACGTGATGAACCCCAAGACCGTGGTGTATCTGGGGGAGAACGCCTCCATGCAGATGGAGACCGTCCAGATCCGCGGCATTGACTCCACCAAGCGCGAAACGGATTTCTTCTGTGAGGCGGGCAGCGAGGTGGTGGTCACGGAGCGTCTCTTGACCCACGGCGCACAGGTGGCGGAGAGCGATATGCGTATTGAGCTGAACGGTGCCGACGCCAAGGGGCGCGTCATCTCCCGCTCCGTGGCGCAGGACGACTCCCGTCAGGTGTTCCGCCCCGTCATGGTGGGCAACGCCCAGTGCTTCGGGCACGTCCAGTGCGACAGCATCATCATGGGACAGGCGAAGATCGAGTCTGTCCCCGCCATCACCGCCAACTGTCCCGACGCCCAGCTCATCCACGAGGCGGCCATCGGCAAGATCGCCGGCGACCAGCTGCTGAAGCTGGAGACGCTGGGGCTGACCCCGGAGGAAGCGGAGGAGACGATCCTCAAGGGCTTCCTGGCATAAAAGCGCACAAAAAAGACCGCCCCGGCGGTCTTTTTTGTGCCCGGTATTGCACTCCCCCGGAAAAAATGGTATCATACTTAGTCGAGAAAATACCTCGGCGATCCCGCCGCGGGAAGAATACAAAGGAGGCTCACCTCTATGAAACTCGGCATTGTCGGATTACCCAATGTCGGAAAAAGCACGCTGTTCAACGCCATCACCAACGCCGGGGCGGAGAGTGCTAACTACCCCTTCTGCACCATCGAGCCCAACGTGGGCGTGGTGGCGGTGCCGGACGCACGGCTGGACAAGCTGGCGGAGATGTACCAGCCGGACAAAAAGACGCCTGCCGTCATCGAGTTCGTGGACATCGCGGGTCTTGTGAAGGGTGCCAGTCAGGGCGCGGGTCTGGGCAACAAGTTCCTGGAGAACATCCGCCGCACGGACGCCATCGTCCATGTGGTGCGCTGCTTCGACGACGAGAACATCATGCACGTGGTGGCGGACGCCAGCCAGAACGTGCCGGTGGACCCTCTGGGCGACATCGAGACCATCGACCTGGAGCTGATCATGGCGGATCTGGAGATGGTGAACCGCCGGGTGGAAAAGGCTACCAAGGCGGCAAAGGGTGACAAGAAGTTCCTCCGTGAAGCGGAGGTATTCAAGGCTCTGGCGACCCATCTGGACGGCGGCAAGTCCGCCCGCACCTTTGCGTGCGGCAAGGAGGATCGCGCCATCATCGAGACGGCGGATCTTCTGAGTCTCAAGCCCATCATTTACGCCGCCAACATGGACGAGGACGGCTTCGCCCACTACGGCGAGAATCCGTATTTCCGCGCCGTCAGCGATCTGGCGGCGAAGGAGGGCGCGCAGGTGCTGCCCATCTGCGCCAAGCTGGAGCAGGACATCGCCGAGCTGGATGACCCGGAGGAGCGCGCCATGTTCCTTGCCGATCTGGGTATCGAGAAGTCCGGGCTTGACCGGCTCATCCAGTGCTCCTACGAGCTGCTGGGGCTCATCTCCTTCCTGACCTACGGCAAGGACGAGTGCCGCGCATGGACGATCCGCAAGGGCACCAAGGCACCGCAGGCGGCGGGCAAGATCCACTCCGACATCGAGCGGGGCTTCATCCGCGCCGAGACCATCAACTTCGACGAGATGATGGCGTGCGGCGGCAGCGTGGCCGCCGCCAAGGAGAAGGGGCTGCTGCGCTCCGAGGGCAAGGAGTACGTGGTCAAGG